>JBAVTK010000403.1:0-13330 GCA_049696095.1 Aliidongia sp.
GGTGCCAATAGCGCATTGCGATAAAACATTTGAAATCCGGCCCAAGCGTTCGTTCCAGCGCTGTCGCCTGCGCCTGCGTATTGGCCAGCAACGGGGAACCACCACCGATATGGCGATAGATCTCGCGTGCAACCGGGGCGCGTCGGCCTGAAATCCAGCGTGCAATCAGCCAGCGCAACGGACGGGGCAAGCCGATGATTGCCGGGTCATAGAAAAGATTGAACAGGAACGGGCGAACAGCATTTTGCTCGTCCGGACCGCCCAGATTGAACAGAACGATGGCGGTTTTCATAATGTGCGTCAGGTCCGCTTTAAGCGCGAGCAGATGTCGTACGTAAAATCTCCGAAAGTCGTTCGACATGGTTCATGGGCGTCGTCGGTAGAATCCCGTGACCCAGATTGAAGACGAACTTACCTTTGCCGAGTATTGAGAGAATTTCGCGAATCCGGGTTTCCATCGCCAACCCGCCTGACATCAATAGGCTCGGATCGAGGTTTCCCTGGAGCGCGGCAACTGGTTGCAAAACATCGCGGGCGAAAGTCAGCGGAACCTCAGGGTCGAGTCCCAGGACATCTACCCCGGTTTCCCTGGCGTAGCCGAGATATTTGGCGCCCGCCCCCTTGGGAAAACCGATGATCGGCAAAGTCGGTTTGACCGCTTTGAGCGCGGTAACGATGCGTTTGGTCGGTTCGACCACCCAATTATGGAACGCTTCCCCTTCAAGAGCCCCAGCCCAGCTATCGAAGAGCTGGACGATTTCAGCCCCGGCGGTGACCTGTGCCGTCAAATGCGCGATGGTTGCCTCGGTCACGTGGTCGATCAGTTTGGCAAAACCAGGTTTGTCGGTTGCGGCCCAGCTTTTCACTGTCGCGAACTCGCGGCTTGAACCACCTTCGACCATATAGGTCGCAACAGTCCAAGGCGCCCCGGCGAATCCGATTAAAGCGGTCTCAGGCGGCAATTCGCGGCGAACCCGACGCACTGTTTCGTAAATCGGTTCGAGCTTCGCGAGATCGAGCGAAGAGGATAGCCGCGCCAGACCAGCGGTATCCCGGATGGGCGCGAGCTTAGGGCCTTCTCCCTCCTGAAAGCCAACTTCCTGGCCGAGGCCCAGCGGTACGACGAGGATATCGGAAAATAGGATCGCTGCGTCCATGCCATAGCGGTGGATCGGCTGCAAAGTGACTTGGGTTGCGAGATCCGGGTTGAAGCACAACCCAAGAAAGCTGCCGGCTTGGGCTCGAAGCTCGCGATACTCCGGTAGGTACCGGCCAGCCTGGCGCATGAGCCAAAATGGATGCCGTTCGACCGGCACTCCGCGGAGTGCACGAAGCAGGAGCTTGTCTTCGGTTTTCATGGGCGCGGCTGGTCCTTATGTCGGTTGGAATCGGTTATACGTTGGACTCATACTCTGCTGGAAGGGATCTTTGGGGTAAGAGGTAGTGATAGTAGGTGGGGTGGGAATTGGGGAATACCGCTGTCGTGAAAACTATCCACAGGTTGGCTCCTCAAATGTTGCGTCGGCCGTTTTTTGGGGATTGGCCACAAGGTTTTGGGCTAACGTTCTGAAATGTGGTGAATCCTGAGTCGAAAAACGAAATGGGGATAATGTGGAAAACTACGCTATGGATGATTTTCTGCCCATCTTCGGGACCGGTCGACGACATTTTTCCCACCGGGACCAAGTTCCGGATGGAAGGACCCGCTCCCGGTATCGTTTTCTGCCATCGGTGACAAACAGCCTAGTTATCCCCATTGTCCCCCAGCTTTTCCACAGGACTGTGGAGCGACCGTGACTGAAATCCGTTTTCATCTCCATTTGGTGTCCGATTCCACCGGCGAAACCGTCCATTCCTTGGCCCGCGCAGCGCTCGTTCAGTTCGAGGATGCCGAGGCGATCGAACATATTTGGTCGATGGTGCGCACGCGCACCCAGCTTGAACGGGTCATTGCCGGGATTGATGCCAATCCGGGTGTCGTGCTCTACACGCTGGTCAACGAAACCTTGCGTCAACCGCTCCAGGAATGTTGCCGCCGGCTCAACATGCCGGCAATTCCGGTCCTCGATCCTGCGATCAATGCGCTTGGCGCCTTTCTCGGGCGAGCAGCGCGGAATTTACCGGGGCAGCAGCATCTGCTGAATCACGAATATTTTCAGCGTATCGATGCAATGACTTTCGCGATGACTCACGATGACGGCCAGGCACCGTGGGGATTGAACGAAGCAGACGTGATTCTGACCGGCGTATCCCGGACATCGAAGACGCCGACTTGTATCTATTTGGCCAATCGCGGCATCAAGGCGGCCAATGTACCGCTGGTTCCGGGCGCAACGTTGCCACCCGAACTCTTTGCTGCGACCAGGCCGCTGGTCGTCGGTCTGACCAATGATCCGGAGCGCCTGATTGCCATCCGGCGCAACCGCATGAACGCTATCCAGCAGGATCCGACGACGCCTTATGTCGATCTCGAAGCAGTTCGAGCCGAGATTACCGCGGCGCGGCGGCTGTTTCATGAGCATAAATGGCCGGTGATCGATGTCACCCGGCGCTCGATCGAAGAAACCGCGGCAGCTATTCTCAAGCTGCTGGCAAAGCGACACGAGACCCAGCCATGATCATGCAGCCGATCATTCTGGCGTCGGCAAGTGCCATCCGATTGGCTTTGCTGCGAAATGCCGGTGTTTCGCTGACGGCGGAATCGGCGTCCATCGACGAAAGCGCCGTTAAGCTGGCGTTTCGCGCCCAAGACGGCTCGGCCGAGGCCTGTGCGATGGAACTAGCGCACATCAAAGCCAAGCATGTGTCGCTGCGGCATCCGGCGGCATTGGTAATCGGCGCGGACCAAATGCTCGATTGCGGCGGGCTCTGGTATGACAAACCGCAGACTCTTGATCAGGCGCGAACTCATCTGCGGACACTTCGAGGCAAGCACCATCGGCTGGTGACTGCGGTCATCGTGCTTTGCGCTGGCGAGCAACGCTGGCGTACCGTCGTTACGGCGACATTGAGCATGCGTGCCCTGTCCGATGGCTTTATCGAGGATTATCTGAGCCAAATCGGTGATGCCGCCTTTGCAACACCTGGCGCTTATCAGCTTGAGGAGCGCGGAGCGCAGCTTTTCGATCGGGTCGAGGGCGATTTCTTCACCATTCTGGGGCTGCCGCTGTTGCCGTTGCTGGGGTTCCTGCGGGGACAAGGGGTGCTTGCGACATGAGTCGATTTGGCTTGGCGGGAGTCATGGGGTGGCCGGTCGGACATTCTCGTTCACCGGCGCTGCATGGCTATTGGTTGAAACGCTATGGCATTGCCGGCGCCTATGTCCCCCTAGCAGTGCCGCCCGATGGGCTGCAACAAGCCCTGCGCGCCTTGCCGATCCTCGGATTTGCCGGGTGCAACGTCACGGTTCCGCATAAGGAAAGCGCCTTTCGCACAGTCGATCATACCGATGCCGCTGCTCGCCGGACCGGTTCGGTCAATCTTGTGATCGTGCGGCCCGACGGCACGCTCGAAGGGCGTTCGACCGATGGCTATGGCTTCATCGAGAACCTCCGCCAGTCGGCGCCGCAATGGGTGCCCGGGCGCGGTCCGGTGATGCTGATCGGGGCTGGCGGCGCGGCGCGGGCCATCGCGGCGGCTTTGCTCGATGCCGGCGAGACGCGGTTGCGTATCGTTAATCGAACCGACGCGCGCGCGGCCGCGCTCGCGCAGGATTTCGGCGCCGCGGTCGAACCATGGCCCTGGGCTCTGCGCACTGTCGCGGCGACTGCCTGCCACCTCTTGGTCAATGCGACAATTCTCGGTATGACCGGACAAAACCCGTTGCCGCTCGATCTAGCGCTGCTGCCGAAAAAAAGTATTGTCTGCGATATCGTTTATGTTCCGCTCGAAACGCCGTTGCTGGCGGCGGCGCGGGCACGCGGCAATTTTACGGTCGATGGGCTGGGTATGCTGCTGCACCAGGCCCGGCCGGCTTTCGCGAGTTGGTTCGGGCTTGACCCTGCCGTCGATGACGGGCTGCGCCGGGCGGTGATGGCGACACTACCGCCATGATCGTGATCGGCCTGACCGGTTCGATCGGCATGGGAAAATCGGCGGCGGCAGCGATGCTGCGCCGTCTGCGCGTCCCGGTGCATGATGCCGATGCCACGGTCCATGCCCTGCTCGGCCCGCACGGTGCCGCGGTGCATGCCGTGCTCAAAGCCTTTCCCGGTACCGGCACGATGCACAGCGGCATCGATCGGCCTGCTCTTGGTCGGCTGGTCTTCGCCGACCCGGCCGCCTTAAGGCAGTTGGAGGCGATTCTTCACCCGGCCGTGGCGGCTGAGGAACGACGTTTCCTCGCCGCGGTCGCGCGCCGCCGCGTACCGATCGCCGTGCGCGATGTGCCGTTGCTCTACGAAACTGGCGGTGAGCGACGGTGCGATGCGGTGATCGTCGTCTCCGCGCCGGCCTTTCTCCAGCGGCAACGGGTCTTGCGCCGGCGCGGCATGAGCGCCAAGCGTCTGAACGATATTCTCGCCCAGCAAATACCGGATCGGGAAAAACGCCGACGGACCCCTTATGTCGTGGAAACCGGGCTCAGCAAACGCCATAGCTTGAAAATGCTGGTCGAATTCGTCAGAGTAATCCGCTTGCGCCACGGCAGCGGAACGGCATATCGCAATGCGCGAAATCATCCTCGATACCGAAACGACCGGCCTTGATCCGGCCGATGGTCACCGCATCGTTGAGGTCGCCTGCGTCGAGGTGATCAATCTTCTGCCGACCGGGCAGGAGCTGCATTTCTACTGTAATCCCGAGCGCGACATGCCCGAGGAAGCAAAGGCGGTGCATGGGCTATCCAGCGAATTTCTCAATGACAAGCCGTTGTTTCTCAACCATGCCGACCGGTTAACAGAATTCTTACAGGACGCGCGACTGGTTGCGCACAATGCCGAATTCGATATGCGCTTCCTTCAGGCCGAAATGAAACATTGCGGCCGGGGCCGTCTCGGCAATGAAGTCGTCGATACGCTTCAGCTAGCCCGACGGAAATATCCCGGAGCCGGTGCCAGTTTGGACGCGCTATGCCGCCGATTCGGCATCGATCTGTCAGCACGTTCGAAGCATGGCGCGATGATCGATACGCGCCTGCTTGCCAAGGTTTATCTCGAACTGATGGGCGGTCAACAGCCCGATCTTGGGCTTGCCGCGAGTGCCGGCGGACAAGGTCAAGGTGCCGTCAGCACAAGCCGCAGAGTGGCCCGGCCACCGCGCGCCCATGCGCCGCTGGAAAATGAACTTGCCGCACATCGTCTTCTGCTCGAAAGCCTGAAGGAACCGCTCTGGCTCAAAGCCTGAATGCCGACGAAAATCTGTCATGCAAGGCTGGTAGGGTAACCGAAAACTCTCTGCATTATTGGATTTTCCCATGCGTTTATCGGTTCGTTTTCTTTCGGCAATCGTCGTGCTTGCCTGTGCAATCGGCTCGACCATGGCCCGCGCGCAAGCCATCGTCACGCTCGGCAGCGGCTTCAACGGGCCATCCGGTGTTGCCGTCGATGCTCAGGGCAATGTCTTTGTCGCCGATCAGAACCATAATGCGGTCAAGGAGATCCTTGCATCCGGCGCATTTATCACGGTGATCGATCTAGCCAGCGGCTTCAACCTGCCGGAAGGCGTTGCGGTCGACAGTGCCGGCAATGTCTATGTCGCCGATGCTGGCAACAATGCGGTGAAGGAGATCATCGCGGCCGGCGGCTTCACCACGGTCAAGACTCTCGGCGGCGGTTTCAGCTTTCCCCAAGGCGTCGCCGTCGATGGCGCCGGGAACGTCTTCGTTGCGGACACCGGCAACAATGCGGTCAAGGAGATCGTCGCAGCCGGTGGCTTCTCAACGGTCAAGACCCTGGCGGCTGGTTTCAGTGGACCGGCCGGCGTTGCGGTCGACGCCAACGGCAATGTTTTCGTCGCCGATCAGGGCGACCAGCAAGTCGCGGAAATCCTGGCCGGTGGCGGTGTCGTCACGATTGGCAACGGCTTCACCAGCCCGGAAGGGGTTGCCGTCGATGCCGGCGGCAATGTCTTTGTTGCCGATACGGGCTCCAACGAGATCGACAAGATCCTCGCAGCGGGCGGCTTCGTGACGGTCCAGCCAGTCGGCAGCCGGCTCAACCGCCCCGAGTCGGTCACGCTCGACGGAACCGGCAATGTCTTCGTGGCCGATACCGGCAGTCAGACGATCAAGGAGATCCTGGCCGCTCCGCCCGCGCTCGTCTCGTCGGTATTGCCTGGGTCACGTTCGGTCGAGCTGGGCAATGCGGTGACGATCTTCGCGACGACGATCAATTCCGGGACGAATGCCCTCGCCAATTGCCAGATCGCGCTTGGTGCCGTTCCGCCGGCCGGGCTGACACTCGATTTTCAAACGACCGACCCGGCGACCAATGCGCTGACCGGGACGCCCGACACGCCGGTCACTATTGCAGGCAACAATGGCGTGCAAAGCTTCCTGGTTTCCTTCCACAGCACCGCAGCATTCAGTGCATTGGCCGTACCGCTCGATTTTTCCTGCAACGACGCGCCACCGGCCGTTACAGTGACCGGCGTGAACACGGTTGATCTCGCTTTTTCCGCGACACCGGTCGCCGACATCATTGCACTCGCCGCGACGAGCACGCAGGACGGCATCGTCAAACTGCCTAATGGCGGGGCGGGTGCCTTCGCGGTGGCCAGCGCGAATCTTGGAGTCACGGCGCCGATCACCGTGACCGCCGATACCGGGGAAGCCGGCTTGCCGGTCACTGCGACGATTTGTCAGACCGACCCGACCACGGCCCAGTGCCTGGGCCCGCCGACGGCGAGCGTTTTACTGGATTATGCGGCCGGAACGACGCCGACCTTCTCGATCTTTCTGCAATCGACCGGCGCCATTGCCTTTGCGCCGGCCACCGCGCGGGTCTTCGTGCGATTCGAGGACTCCGCGGGTGGTCTACATGGCTCGACCAGCGTGGCGATCGAAACCAACTGAACGATCTAGCCTGGGACGGGCTATGCCTGTGCGGTGTTGGCGGCCTGTTGCGCTTGCAGTGCCTTGCGTCGCTGGAGATCGGCGAAATCGATCGGGCTGATCAGCAGAGGCGGAAAGCCGCCATCGCGCGTCGCGTCGGAAATGATCGCACGCGCAAAGGGGAATAGCATCCGCGGCGCTTCGACCAAAATCAGGGCGGCAATCATCTCGGATGCCGCATTGCGAATCGTCACGACCGCGCCGTAATCCAGCTCGATCAGGAACGTTACTTCGTTGGCGGTCCGGGCCTGGACCTGGATCGACAGCACGACTTCGAACAACTCGTTATTGATCTGGCGGGCTTTGACGTCGATTTCAACGCCGACTTCCGGCGGGCTGTTCTGGCCGATCAGGCTCTCCGGTGCCCGCGGGTTCTCGAAGCTCAGATCGCGCACATACTGAGCGTTGATGATCATGACGGGGCCTTGGGCGGGCGCGCCGTCTTGGCCGTTGGCGGCGGTTTCGGACATGGGATGTGCTCCGGATCGCGGGAAAGGCGGTGGGCTACCATGGAAACGCCGTCCCCGACAACCAACTCGTCGCCACGCTTCAGTTGCGCCGCGGCAATTCCGGCCGTTCCGGCAATTCCCGGAACTCGCCTTCGATGATTGACGGTCCGCTTTCGGGCGGGCTCGGCGTGCCGAAGGCGACGGTTTGAACCTTCACCGTCCCGGTCTGGACCAATCTCGCCGTCAACGCGGTCAGCAGATTGCGAACCGGCGGCAACAACAAGAGCAACGCCAGGCCGCTCGAAAAGAAACCCGGCACGACGAGCAACAACCCTGCCAACATCCGCCAAGCACCATCGAGTGCCGCAGGCACCGGGGTCTCGCCGGTTTCAAGACCGGCACGAAAGCGTTGCAACGTCGCGATGCCGGCTCGGCGGAGGAGGCCCAGGCCGAGCAGACCGCTCAGCAGGACGAAAGCGATGGTCGGGCCGATGCCGATGGCACCGCCGATCCAGACGAATCCGACGATTTCCACCAACGGCCAGAGCAACAGCAGGATTATAACCGGCATAGCAACGCTTGTCCTTTCACCGGCATCTGCTTATCTGTTGTGCGAGGGGCGGCCGGACTACGCGGTTGCCGGTGCGACGATTGCCGGATGGCACAATAGGCAGATAGACCCTCGGTCGGGAAGTTTCCATGGGTGACCCGTATTTCATGTTGATCGTTTTTGCCGGTTTCGCCCTGTTTTTGGTGTTTCGGCTGTGGAGCGTTCTTGGCCGCCGCACCGGCGCCGAACCGCCGCCGCCAGTCATGCGGCCGACCGGTTCGCCGCCGCCGAGCCCCGTGGTCAATATCGCCGACCGGCTGCGTCCTGCCGTCCCGGCTCGACCGCTCAATCCGCTTCAGGCCGGACTCCAGGAGATCGTGGCCCAAGACCCGAACTTCACGCCGGAACGCTTCATTGATGGCGCCCGCCATGCCTTCGAAATCATCGTCAAGGCATTTGCCGCCGGCGATACCGCGACCTTGCGCCCGCTGGTCAGCGACGAGGTTTATGACGCCTTCAGCGGTGTCATCCGCCATCGCTTGAGCGTCAAGGAATCGGTCGATACCAGGATCGAACGGCTTCAGGAGCCGGAAATCGTCGAGGCCCGGATGGATGGCCGCACCGCCTTCGTCACCATAAAATTCGTCTCCGGCCAGGTGACGGTGACTCGCGATGCCACCGGCAAGATCCTGGAAGGCGATCCGGAGCGGCCGGTTGAACATACCGATCTTTGGACTTTTTCTCGCAACACGCGGTCGAGTGATCCGAATTGGATCTTGGCTGGAACCGGCGCGGTGGAGTGACTCTGCGGCGGTTCGGCTGGCTGGCCTGCGCGGCAGTGGCTTTGTTCGGCTGCTCGCCCCGCGCGCCCGAGCCGGATCGCTTGGTGTTGGAGCGATCCGATTTCGCGCATCTGCCGGGTTGGCGGCAGGATGATTCGGCAGCGGCTGTGTCGTCGCTGCTGAAATCCTGTCGGGCGGTTGCCGGTTTGCCGGCCGACCGTGATCTCGGTCTCGGCTTGCGGCCGGCCGATTGGCAGGTGCCATGCGCCGCTGCCGCGGCGCTGCCGCCCGGCGACGATATGGCGGCCAGAGCCTTCTTCGAGTCCGCCTTTGTGCCGTTCCGGGCGACCAATCACGGCACGGCCGAAGGGTTGTTCACCGGCTATTACGAGGCCGAACTGCACGGTGCCAAGGCACCCGACGCGCGATTCGCCACCCCGCTCTACCGGCGTCCGGCCGATTTGGTCCAGGTCGATCTCGGCCAGTTCCGGCCCAGTCTCAAAGGCGAGCGCATCGCCGGCAAGGTCGCGGGCGGCCATCTCGTGCCCTATGCCAGCCGCGCCCAGATTGAGGCCGGCGCACTGGCCGGCCAGGGGTTGGAGCTGCTGTGGGTCGACAATCCGGTCGATGCGTTCTTCCTGGCGATTCAGGGTTCGGGGCGGGTGATTCTGCCGGATGGCCAGGTGGTGCGGGTTGGCTATGACGGCGAGAATGGCGAAGCCTATGTCGCGATCGGCCGCATCCTGGCCGAGCGCGGCGTGCCCAAGGACGACATCACCATGCCGTTCCTGCGGCGCTGGATCGCCGAGCATGGTGCCGACGGCACCGAATTGATGGCGGCAAACCCGTCCTATGTCTTCTTCAAAACGCTGAACGGCGACGGGCCGATCGGGGCCGAGGGGGTCGCCTTGACGCCGGGCCGCAGTGCCGCAATCGATCGGAGTTTCCTGCCGCTCGGTCTGCCGATCTGGATCGATACCAGTGATCCGGCCGAGGCGACCGGCCGGATGCAACGCTTATTCGTGGCGCAGGATACGGGCGGCGCCATTCGCGGGCCGGTGCGGGCCGATCTGTTTTTCGGCTATGGCCCCGAAGCGGCCGATCACGCCGGAATTCTCAAGGGACACGGCGCTCTCTGGGTCTTACTGCCGGCCGCGGTGGTGGAACGGCAAGGCAAAATTTCTTAGTCTCCGGTTGCTTTCCACGCGGGGGCAGTCGATTCTACAGCCCTGCCCACCGGAGATTCCCTGATGGCTCCTCGCATCGGCTTGTTCGTCACCTGCCTTGTCGACCTTATCCGTCCCAGCATCGGTTTTGCCGCGGTCAAACTGCTGGAGCAAGCCGGTTGCACGGTCGAGGTGCCGGCCTCGCAAACCTGCTGTGGCCAGCCGGCCTTCAATTCCGGCGATCGGGCCGATACAAGCGCCATCGCCCGCAATGTGATCGACGCATTCGAGGGCTATGATTACGTCGTGGCGCCGTCGGGTTCATGTGCCGGCATGATCCGCGAGCATTATCCGGCACTCTTCGCCGACACGCCGGAGCTTTATGCCCGCGCCCAGCATCTGGCCAAACGGACTTACGAGCTGGTGTCGTTCCTGGTCGACATCCGCGGCATGACGCAAGTCGCCGCGCGCTATGACGGCACCGTCACCTATCACGATAGCTGCGCGGGCTTGCGCGAGCTGGGCGTCAAGGCGCAGCCGCGCCAATTGCTCCAGTCGGTCGAGGGGCTGCGTCTGGCGGAATTGCCCGGTGCCGAAATCTGCTGCGGCTTCGGCGGCACCTTCTGCATCAAATATCCCGAGATTTCGACCCGGATGGTCGATGACAAGTCGGCCGATATCATGGCGACCGGGGCCGATACGCTGCTGGCCGGCGATCTCGGCTGTCTCATGAATATGGCGGGGCGGTTGAGCCGGCGCGGCAACGGCGTCAAGGTCCGCCATGTCGCCGAAGTGCTGGCCGACATGACCGACACCGTCCCCCCGATCGCAATGGCGGATTGATCCATGGAAGCGACCAGCCACGCCTTCAAGGCCAATGCCCATGACGCGCTGGGCAACGAGACGCTCCAGCGCGCACTCGGCAATATGCGCGCCGGCTTTCCGGCGGTGCGCGCCGCCGCGATCCGGCGCCTGCCCGAATTCGAGGCGCTGCGCGATCAGGGCAAGGCAATCAAGGATCACACACTGGCCCATCTCGATTACTACCTCGAAGCCTATGAGCGCCGGGTGCAGGAATCTGGTGGCCAGGTCCATTGGGCGCGCACGCCCGAGGAAGCGCGCGAGATCATCCTGAAGATCTGCCGATCGGTCGATGCCAAGCTCGTGACCAAGGGCAAGAGCATGATCGCCGAAGAGATCGCGCTCAACGAGCATCTGGAAGCCAACGGCATCGAGCCGGTCGAGACCGATCTGGGCGAATATATCATCCAGCTGCGCCACGAGCCGCCGAGCCACATCATCGCCCCGGCGATCCATCTGGTGAAGTCCCAGGTCGAGGCAACATTCCGGGCCGCGCACACCGATCTGCCGGCCGACCGCAAGCTCGACGAAGTGGGCGAACTGACCGACGAGGCGCGGGCCGTGCTGCGCCGCCGCTTTCTGGCGGCTGATGTCGGCATTACCGGCGCCAATTTTCTGGTGGCCGAGACCGGTTCGTCGATCATCGTCACCAACGAAGGCAACGGCGATCTGACCCAGATCCTGCCCAAGATCCATATCGTCTTGGCCAGCCTGGAAAAAATCGTACCGACGCTGGAGGATGCCTCGACCATCCTGCGGCTGTTGGCGCGCTCGGCCACGGGCCAGGAATTCTCGACCTATACCACGGTCTCGACCGGGCCGCGCCGGCCGGGCGATCTCGACGGGCCGGCGCAATATCACGTCGTGCTGCTCGATAATGGTCGCTCCGCCATGCTCGGCACGGAGTTTCAGGACATGTTGCGCTGCATCCGCTGCTCGGCCTGCATCAATCATTGCCCGGTCTATGCCACGGTCGGCGGTCATGCCTATGGCTGGGTCTATCCGGGGCCGATGGGCTCGGTGCTGACGCCGAGCCTGATCGGCGTCGAAGAGGCTGGCCATTTGCCCAACGCCTCGACCTTCTGCGGCAAATGCGAAAGCGTTTGCCCGATGAAGATCCCGCTGCCCAAGATGATGCGGCATTGGCGCGAACGGGAATGGGATCGCGGACTGAATCCGCCGATGTTCCGCAGCGGCCTGAAATTCTGGGCGTTTTTTGCCCGCCGCCCGGCGCTTTACCGGCTCGGGACCGGGCTTGCGGCGCGGCTGCTGCGGCTCTGGGGCGGTGGCAAGCCGGTGTTCGCCACACTACCGCTGGCCGGCGGTTGGACCGGGACGCGCGATTTTCCGGTGCCGGAAGGCCGGACATTTCAAAGCCTGTGGGCCGAACAGCGGCGGGGGAATTGAGCCATGGATGCCCGCAGCCAGATCCTGAGCGGTATTCGCAGCGCCTTGAAGCGCGACGCCCTGAGCGGCGAGGCCGCAGCGGCATTGGCTCGCGGCATGAGCGAACCGCAGCGCAACCTGATCCCGGCCCGCACCGCGCTCGACCAAACTGACCGTATCGCCTTGTTCGAACGCATGGCAAGTGTGGTTCAAACGACGATCGCGCGGGTCGCCGACCCGGCCGCCGTGCCGGCTGCCGTGGCCCGCTATTTGGCGGACAATAACCTGCCGGCCGAATTGGCGATGGCGCCGGATCCATTGCTCGATAGCTATCCCTGGGCAACCCAGCCGCTGCTGACGATCCGGCGCGGCAAGGCCGAGGATCACGACGCGGTCAGCGTGACCGGTGCCTTTGCCGGCATCGCCGAGACCGGTACGCTGATGCTCGCCTCCGGTCCCGATTCGCCGACCACGCTGAATTTCCTGCCCGATACTCATATCGTCGTGCTGCGCGCCGAGCAGATTGTCGGGCCGTATGAGGAGGCATGGGACCGGTTGCGCCGGCACGCCGGCCGGGTCCCGCCGCGCACGGTCAATTTCATCACCGGCCCGTCGCGCACCGGCGATATCGAGCAGCGCATCCAGCTTGGCGCCCATGGTCCGCGGCGACTCCATATCGTGCTGGTCGAGGAGCCGCCGTCGCCGCCATGACCGAGATTCCACGCCGACGCCGCAGGGTTCCGAGTGCGGCCGAACAGGCGCTGTGGCGCTTCGCCGTGCGCGATGCGACGCCGCTGCCGGGACGTGTGATCGCTCCAGAACCGCCGATCCCCGAGCCTCTGCCGGGACCGCCACCGGAAACCGCGATCCCGCTGGCGGTCCCGAAACCCAAGCGCGCCCGCGAACTGCCTCGGCCGATCACGTTACCGCGGCTTGATGTCGCCAGTACGCCCGGCCTCGACGCGCGGAGTGCCGAGCGGCTGAAGCGCGGCCAATTGCCGATCGAAGGCCGCCTCGATCTGCACGGCCTGACCCAAGAGGCGGCGCGCGGTGTCCTCGACGGCTTCATCGCCGAGGCCTATGCC
>JBAVTK010000404.1:0-5504 GCA_049696095.1 Aliidongia sp.
GGCCGGGGTCTCGACGATCTCCAAGGCGGCCGGCAGGAACGCCGCCTCGTCCCGCCGGCGGCGCAGCGGGATGATCTGGGCCGAGGGCTTGGGCGCCTCGGCTGCGGGGGCTGCGGCCTCAGACGGCTTCATGCAACCCTCCCTGCATCCGGTACAGGCTCGCATAGCGGCCGCCGATGCGGAGCAGCTCGTCATGCGAGCCTTCCTCGACCAGACGACCCTGTTCCAGCGTCACGATCCGATCACAATGGCGCACGGCCGACAGCCGATGAGCGACGATGAACACGGTCCGGCCGCGGCAGATCTCGCGCAGATTCTGCTGAATGATCCGCTCGCTTTCATAATCCAAGGCGCTGGTCGCCTCATCGAACACCAGGATGCGCGGATTGGTCACCAATGCCCGCGCAATGGCAACCCGCTGGCGCTGGCCGCCCGACAGGCTGCCGCCGCGCTCACCCACCACCGTGTCATAGCCCTCGGTCAACTCCAGGATGAAGTCATGCGCCCCGGCCAGCTTCGCCGCCGCGATCACGCGCTCAAGCGGCATCCCCGGATCGGCCAGCGCGATATTCTCGCGGATCGTTGCGTTCAGCAGCACATTGTCCTGCAACACCACGCCGATCTGGCGCCGCAGCCACGCCGCATCGATCTGCGCGGTATCGACGCCATCGACCAGCACCCGGCCGGCCTCGGGCACATAGAAACGCTGCAACAGCTTGGTCAAAGTACTCTTGCCCGAGCCGGACGGCCCGACCAGGCCGATCGATTGACCCGGCGCGACCGAGAGCGAGACATCCTCCAGCGCCACCCGCCCGTCGAGCCGATAGCGAAAGCGGACATGCTCGAACGCGACGGCACCGTTGAGCGCCGGCAGGGCGGCCCGGCCGGGGCTGCCCTGCGGTTCGGGCGGCGTATTCAGAATATCGCCCAGCCGCTCGACCGAGAGGCGCGCCTGATGAAAATCCTGCCAGACCTGGGCCAGCCGCAAGACCGGCTGGCTCACCCGGCCGGACAGCATGTTGAACGCCACCAACTCGCCCACGGTCATCTTGCCGGCGATCACCGCCGTCGCCCCGAAATACAATACCGCCGCCGTCACCAGCTTGGAGATCAGTTGGATCGACTGGCTCGCGACATTGCCCAGCACCGCCACCTTGAAGGCAGCACCGACATAGCCGGCCAGTTGCGTCTCCCAGCGCTGCTGAAGCTGCGGCTCGACCGCCATCGCCTTGACCGTCTCGATGCCGCCGACCGCCTCGACCAGAAACGCCTGATTCTCGGCACCTCGGCGGAACTTCTCGTCGAGCCGCCGACGGAACAACGGTGTCGCCCCACCGCTGATCACGGCATAGAGCGGCAGCGACAGCAGCACGATGAGCGTCAGCAACTCGGAATAGACGAACATCACGGCCAGGAAGACCACGGTGAACACCAGATCCACCACTGTGGTCAGCGCCGAGCCGGTCAGGAAATTGCGGATATTCTCCAGTTCGCGCACGCGCGCCACCGAATCGCCAACCCGCCGCGCCTGGAAATACGCCATGGGCAGTGCCAGCAGATGGCGGAACAACCGCGCGCCCAGCTCGACATCGATCCGGTTGGTGGTATGCGCGAAGACATGGGTTCTGAGTGCCCCCAGCACCGTCTCGAACAGCGAGATCGTCACCAACCCGATCACCAGCACATCGAGCGTGGAAATGCCGCGATGCACCAGCACTTTGTCGATCACCACCTGAAAGAACAGCGGCGAGATCAGGGCGAAGATCTGGAGGAACAGCGAGGCGAGCAAAACCTCGCCCAGTATCCAGCGATATTTTTGCATCGCCGCCAGGAACCAGCCGAGATCGAAGCGCTTCAGCAGATTGCTCAAGCCCGCCCGCGGTGTCATCAGGATAAGCCGGCCGGTCCAGGCCGCCTCAAACTCGGTCCGGGCCATCAGGCTCGGCCGCTCCTCGGCCGGCCGCAGCACCAGGACGCGGGTATCGTCGGCCCGCGCCAGCACCAGGAAACTGCCATCGGCCATCGCGGCAATCCCCGGCAGCGGGACGCTGCCCAATCGATCCGATCGGCTGCTCAGCGAGCGCGCCTTCAGCCCGGCCCGTCGTCCGAGCCGCACCAAATCCGCCGCATCGATCGCCCGGTTATGGCCCAACCCATGACGGATTTGGCCCGGATCGGCCGGCATCCCATGATAGCGCAGGAGTGCTACGAGACAAGCAAGACCTGAATCGGGCGGCGCCACAGAATGTTGAGTAGGAATAGTCACGATGTCGATCGTCTGGGTCAGTTACCTATCCGATCTTTGTTCACCGGAATCGAGCGGAGCGCAACAGTTTTCCGACTTCATATCATTTTTTTAATCGGATCCTAAAAAATGCATTCGTATTTTCTAGCATAGTGACATCAACACACCCTATGTTAGAAATTATTTTTGGATAAACGCGAATAAATTACTCTATTTCGTTGCTTTCATATAGGCGCTTATATCCCAGAACGGCAACTGTCCGGAGCGACGTGATCCTCATTTTCCAGTGTTTAGGCCTCCGTTCTATCGTCGAACGGCCGAGTCGGCGATCGACCGGGAAGGGTATCGATCAAATCAGGTTGGTGCCCCCCCAACGCATTCGGTCTGTTGCATCGGATATCGACTTGAATTTCAGTGCCGGTGACTCTCAGGCACCGACGCCACGCGCATCACGGCTTTCCCCGCCGCCAAACCGCCGTAGACGATCGGCAGTAAGTATCCCCCGGCAGAGCCGGGGGATACTTACTCAAGACCGTAACCGGGCTTGGATGGGTTACCGGCTCGATCGGCGCCACCGCGGGGCGCCGATATGTCGGCGCTCGGTGTTTCGCCCCGCCCGGTGACCCGTTGCTTCGTCGAAAAATCCGCCCGCTGGCCCGCTTGGCGCTACGCCGCCGACGCGGGCGGCGGGTCTCACCGGCTGACGATCGGGCCACCGGAGGCGCCAGACGGGCTTATCATCTTCGAGGAACTTCCCTCGGACGATGATGACTCAAGGCATTCGGCGCGCATCATGGAATGGCTGGGCCGAACGGTCGAGGCCAAGGGAACCGTCCTCCGGCAGTTTGTCCGAACGTAAGCGCGACAGAACTGCGGTTCGATTTCCTATCTCACCAACGATCCGGGCTCGCGGTCGATCTTGCGGCGCAACCTGTTCTTCGAGCGGGGGCGGTTTCCGCTCATCGCCAAAGCTCTCAATGCGGCCGCTACCGGCACGATCCTTGCGCCAGGTGACATGATCATTCAGGGCGGCGACATGGACTGACATCGCGGACGATGACAATTCACCCAAGCTGACCGTTTCCGGCGGTTCCATCGACTCGGCCTTTCGATAAGAAGCACAGGAAAATGAAGACAATGCGGCTCTGGCCGACTGCCCTTCTGGGATATAAGCGCCTATATGAAAACAATGAAATAGACTAAATTATTTGCAGTTAGGCGAAATTGGCCCCTACTATAGCGCGCGTTGGCATCAGTAAATTAGAAATTATGAATATATTTTGGAGGATTCAATTAAAAAAAGAACATAAAAATGGAAAGCTGTTGCGCTCAGCGCGATTTCGGTCGATAAGGATCTGACAGACAACTGACCCCCGACTATCGACATCGTGACCATTCCTGCCCAGCACCCTGAGCTATTATCCGATCCAGGCCTTACCTGTCTCATGACACTCTTGCGCTATCATGGCTTGCCGGTCGATTCTGGCCGGATCCGCCACGGCTGGGGCATGGCTGTGTCGGCCGAAATCAAGACCGGACGGCGGCGAGTGATCAATTACCAGCTCTCACCGCTGCGGCAATATGAACAGGAGGCGTTGCGTGAGCGCTGACGCCCCGAAACGGCATGAGGTCCGTCCATGGGCGGGCCAAGCGAAGAGAAGATCACGATGAGTGCGCAATCCGAAGCGGCATTGCTGGCACGCGAGCAGTTTGCGGAAAGTGATCCGATCGACGGATCGCGGTTGATCGGGGCTGTCGTGGATATTCCCGGCTTGGCCGGGCCGGTCACCGGGAATAAGGGCGGTCTGGGCCATGCGATCGGCCCCTCGCAGCGAATCCCGGCGACCATGGCCGTGCTTAATAATCCCACGCAAGGGGCGCAACTGATCACCGAAATGGTCGATCTGTCGAGCGGTCTCAGCGCTTCGCCCGCTCAGGGTCTGCCGGAGAATTTGGGTCACCGGATCGGCCCTTCACCGCTTTTCCCGGCCGGTGCGGCCCCTTTGGGCGCGGACACCGCCGCCGGTCAGGGGCAATTGCATCAACTGGTGACGGCGATGGCTGGATTCGGTGGTGACCAGGGCAGTGTGATCACCAACTTGACCGTCCAGAATGAGGTCGAGGCGGCGAGAACCTCGCTGGCGGCCAGCTTGCATTTTTCGCAGCCATGATGAACAAAAGGCGAAGCGCGCGGACGAAATGGCAGCAAGACCGACAGCCTGGGAAAAGCGGCTGCCGGCTTACGGGTGCTATAAACCCAGGAGAAATTCAGACGTGGGATCGGTCAGACGAAAAGCAGAAGAGCGGCCTGCTCTGCCGCCTCGCAGGCCTTTGTACCATCCTCATCGCTGTGATCTCGTGCAATACCGCTCTAGGAGAGGGTGTACAAACGATCGAGAAACAGGATCTAAATATTGTCGCCGAAGTTCATCTTCACCCAGGCATCAATCACGTAACGTTTCAGGGCGTCGCGGTGCCTCACCCTGCTGACCAACAGGAAGTTGTTCCTACTGTGCCCACCACGCCCGGAGAGATTATCGTCTTTGTTAACTACGATGATCTTGACCGACGGTACCAGACATTCATAGCCGCAACCGATACCGGCGAATATGGGAGATGGGCACTTCGTGGAGACCTAGTCGCCTTCCCGATTCTTCAGAACGCTACACTCCCCACCGTGCGAAGCGCGATCCCTGGCGTATCCGGCGGCCTTTCGGAGATTTCAAGCAATTACAGCGGATATCGGTCAAGAACAATACATTTTGTCCATGCAATGATTAAAGGCAAAGAGGAGACCGTCTTTGTTCTGGCTGAAGTCATGATACCGCAGAAAACACAGATGCCTATACTGAAAACTCTTAAGGCTGGCCGAGTTCATATTTCTATTTTTGAGTTAATTTTCGACAAAAATGACGTTCCGGTATTTTCTCCAACGATCGAATTTGACTCATCCAAGAAATATTGCCTCCCGGATCTGGCTCTGAGTTCGGAAATTGGCCTAAAGAGTCCTAACAAAGATCAAGATTACTTGATCGACGACAGTTTGAGACCGAGTGACGGCTGCCCCGTTGGTGCAAAAAATGGAGAATCAAAATGACCGAACCGAGTACGGCCTCACGACTCCCCTCATTTCTGGAGTCTAGATATTGCGGGCGCCTTTGGCTATATCCCCAACATGCTGGGGATATAGCTTTGGAGGCATCGTGGAGCACGTGGATCGGGGGCTTGGCGGCAAGCTGAAGGATATTCGGGCGTTCAT
>JBAVTK010000405.1:0-27968 GCA_049696095.1 Aliidongia sp.
GTGCTACTGCATTATATACCCATCAACCGGAGCAACTCGCGATGAAGTATCTCCACACCATGGTTCGCGTCGGCGATCTCGATGCTTCACTGGATTTTTACGTCAACAAGCTGGGGCTCAAGGAATTGCGCCGGGTCGACAATCCGGCCGGGCGCTTCAGCCTGATTTTTCTGGCCGCCCCCGGCGATGAGAGCGCTCAGGTCGAGCTGACGCACAATTGGGATCCCGAAACACTGGGCGGCGGCCGAAATTTCGGCCATCTGGCCTATCGCGTGGCCGATATCTACGCACTGTGCCAATCCATGATGGACAAGGGCGTCACGATCAACCGGCCCCCGCGCGACGGCCGCATGGCGTTCATTCGCTCGCCCGACAATATTTCCATCGAATTGCTTCAGGAAGGCGACGCGCTGCCGCCGCAGGAGCCCTGGGCCTCGATGCCGAATACCGGTGCCTGGTGAGTCAGTAAAACACCGAAAATCAGACCGTAAAAATCGCTTGCGGAACACAAACAGAACTTATAATCTCGTTTTGTTCCGACTGTCCCGTGGGATCGGCTCAGGCCCCCACCGCGGCAGTCCCCTCGGAGCCGGCACGGGCGCAAGATCCCGCAGCCGGCTCCGGTAATTCGTAGATCTTCTCCCGCCGGCACAAAAGGGCGGGCCCGGTGTTTCTCCAGCAGTCAGCGACCGCGACGGCCCACCGTCTTCGCGCTTGGCGGTCTGAAAGTCCGGCATGCGCCGCTTGGTCGAGAGAGAGTCACCATCATTGTCACAGGCACGATCCTCGTCATGTGATCTATCACTCATACTGGTCGGCAGCGGAAGCGCGTTCCTGCGCGGCCGTCAGGCGCACTTGTCCGTTTCAGCCTTCGATGACCGGTCGGCGTGACGCCGAGGCCGGACATTCCGAGCCCTACTCGGTAGGGTCGTTCCAGAAAGGCACCGCAATATGGCAAAATCCGAAGTGAAATGCGGTCAGGTCTACCAGGCCACCGGCAAGACCTATCTGGGCCGTCCTTCGGTCGGCTGGATCGTGACCAGGATTTTCAACAGCTATGACGGGCTCGCCTACGCACAACTGACCAACCGAGACGATGCGACGCTGACCAAAACCGTGAGTCTGGTAGCGCTTACCGATCCACGACTGTTCCTGCTGATCCAAGATGCCGAGGCCGGCTGACGATTGCGCCGAACCGGGCGAGGATTGCACGCAACAGCGCATAAAAATCGCCTCGCGCCACTCGCAACCTCATGCCGCCTGCGTCCTCGTGCCGCTATAGTGAGGGCAATGACCGGCCATTCGCGGATCGGATTTGAGGAGCGTCGAAGATGTGGCATGCGCCCGCCGCCAGGCGGATTGGCATCATCCTGAGCTGCCTGGTGTTGGTGCCGTGCGTGACCAATTCGATGCTGACTTGCGCTTGGGCGCAGGAAAGCGAGGCCGAGGCCGTGGGTCCATATCCCGGCACAGTGTCCTGGCAGACCGATTACTCATTCCATGAATTGATCGGCCGGCTGCAAAAATCGGTGACGGCTAATGGGATGACACTGGTGGCGACCACGGGTGCCACAGGTCATGGCACCCAGATTCCGGAAAATGCCGTCCTGATGGTCTCGCGCAACGACTATGCCTTGCGGATGATCGAGGCGAATCTTCTTTCCGGAATGGAAGCGCCGATCCGTCTGTATGTCACGGCGGGT
Organism: Aliidongia sp.; assembly: GCA_049696095.1. Taxonomy (GTDB): domain Bacteria; phylum Pseudomonadota; class Alphaproteobacteria; order ATCC43930; family CGMCC-115725; genus JAXDMU01. The sequence continues at coordinate 1,704 of JBAVTK010000405.1, forward strand.
ATAAACAAGAAGGCCACCATCACTTATCGCACGCCGACCTCGATCTTCGCACTTTACGACAATCCCAAACTAGATGACCTGGCGGCCGAACTCGACCAGATCTTTGCTAAAATCATTGACGACGCCATTTCGCGCTGATCTTCTACACCGACATATGATTAACTGGATGGTAGTTTGATCGCCGGATACTGATTTTGCCACAGTACACTCTGCGGTGAAAGGAATATTGGCGTATGTTCCGATTGCGTGTTCCCGGCACTGCGATCACGCCCGTTGTCGTTACCCTCGCGGCCGCCGCGGTCGTTGCGCTTTCCGGTTGGTTTGCTCTGGAATCCCGTCAGATCGCTTTGGCGAATGCCGGACTCGCAGAGCGGAATTTGGGGCGCGCGCTGATTCAGAACGCCGATCGCGCGATCGAGGGCGCCAACATCGTTTTGCGGACATCCGTCAATCTTCTGGAGCAAACCGATTTGCTTCACGCGAGTGAAGACGAATTGCATGCCTTTCTGCAAGAGCGCTCCGACGGGCTACTGGCGATCGACACCCTGTCCTTGGCCGATGCCAATGGCAATCTTCTCGCCGACTCCCAGGCTTATGATCTTCATTCGGTCAACGTCGCCGATTATGACTATTTCCAGGTCCACAAAAATGCGGTCACCAATGACTATTTCGTCGGATATCCGCGACGAAACCGGCTCGATCGGCAATGGACCTTTGCCGTCAGCCGGCGCATCAACCATCTCGACGGCAGTTTCGCCGGGATCGTCATCGCCGATATCGATCTCAATTACTTCAAATTATTCTACGACACGATCGATGTTGGCGCCGAAGGCCACATTGCTCTGCTGCGGATCGATGGAACATTGCTGACCGAGAAACCCTATAGCGATGCATCGATCGGCCGGCTTTACACCGATGACCCACAATTCTCCTCGCACATCGCGTCACTCGAACTGTCGACTTTTCCGGCGCGCGGCCCCGACGGTGTCCTTCGTCTGATGACCTATCACCGCTCCGAGGATGGTCGCTTCGTCGTCTCGGTCGGCATGGCGGCCGACACCATCCTAAGCGATTGGCGGCACGACACCACCCGCAACATGATGGTCTCAAGTGCTGTCGCCCTTTCAGTTCTGGTGCTGGGCGTGCTGCTTTGGCGACAGAAACAGCACAGCGATCGTGCCGAACACGAGGCGCGCGCGGCCGCTGAGGCAACTCAGGAGAAGAATGCGATCCTTGAAACCATCCTGAAGGCCCTGCCCGACGGCATCCGCGTGCTCGATCGCGACCTCAAGCTGATCGCCTGGAACAACACCTATTTCGACATTGCGCAGCTCGATGCCGCCGAAATATTGGCCTCGGACGACCCGTCCCGGCTCTTGCGCCAGCGGCTGGCGGAGCGCGGCGAATTCGGTCCGGGCGATCCCGAAACCATCGTCCGGGACATGGAAGCGCGTTTTCGACGGCGCGAGACTTTTCGCATCGAATCGCAGCCGGCACCACAGACCTGGATCGAGTATCGCGCGACACCGATGCCCGATGGCGGGCAAGTCGGGATCGTCCGCGATATCAGCGATCGCAAGCTGCACGAAATCGCGCTCGAGCACGGGCGGCTGCGCCTGGAGGCGCAAGCCGCCGATCTAATCGCCGCCTCCGAGGAACTGACCCTCGCCAAGCAGGAGGCGGATCGGGCGCGCAAAAGCGCCGAAGCGGCCAATCAGTCCAAGTCCGATTTCCTCGCCAATATGAGCCACGAAATCCGCACGCCGATGAACGGGGTTCTGGGCATGGCCGGGCTGCTGCTCCAGACCGAACTAGACGGCCCGCAGCGCACCTTTGCCGAGGCAATCCAGAATTCCGGGACCAACCTGCTGGAGATCATCAACGACATTCTCGATATCTCCAAGCTTGAGGCCGGACGCACCGAACTCGCCCCGATCGATTTCAATATCGAAACATTGCTGGAGAGCGTGATCGATCTGCTGGAACCGCGCGCCGCCGAAAAAGGTGTCCAGATCGGTGCGGTGATTCGGCCGGGTGCCAAGGGCGATTTCCACGGCGATGCCACCAGACTGCGGCAGATTCTGATCAATTTGGTCGGAAACGCGGTCAAATTCACTGAAATCGGCGGGGTTTGCGTCGAAGTAACCTGTTCAGCCATCGACGGTCCTGCGACCATATTGCGGTTCGAGGTCGTCGATACCGGGATCGGGATTGCGCCCGAGGCGCGGGCACGATTGTTCCAGAAATTCAGCCAGGCCGATACGTCGATCACCCGGCGGTTCGGCGGCACCGGCCTTGGCCTGGCGATCTCGCAGCAATTGGCGCAAATGATGGGCGGCACGATCGAGGTCGCCAGCGGGCCGAGCGGCAGCCGCTTCTGGTTCACCACCCGACTCGACGCCGCCACTGCGCCGGTCGGCCGCTCGACAACGCGCGAAATGGCGCTCACCGGACAGCGTATTCTGGTGATCGATGATGCGGCGCTCAATCGCCGAATCACCCGCGGTCAACTCGAACGTCTTGAACTCGAGGTCGATGACGCCGAAAATGTGGATGCGGCATACAATTTTCTCACTCAGGCAACGACAGACCGGAAGCGCTTCGACTTCATTCTGTACAATCTATCGACTGAGTACGCTGACGACCTTGGAGATCTGGCCGAGTTCATTCTGGGGCGCAATAATTTATTTGACGGGCACCTGATCATTGCCGCCACAGCCAATACGAGTATTGACCTCAAACCGGCGCTGCACGGCCGCTATTCCATGCTGTATCGACCGATCACCCATCACGCCTTGCATGAATGCCTGTTGCATCTGGCCCACGGTGAAGTAGCGGTGCGCGTGGAAGCCGTTGAGCAAGTACCCGTCCAATCATTGAGTGGCCGACTGCTGCTCGTGGAGGATAACGCCATCAATCAGAAAGTGGCGCTGACCATCCTGCGGCGGGCCGGGCATAACGTCGATCTTGCGAGCAATGGTCAGCAGGCGGTGGATCTAGCGCTGACCAATCACTATGATCTGATCCTGATGGATATTCAGATGCCGGTTATGGACGGCATCGGCGCGACAAGGCGGATCCGCGCCGCCGGAGGCGCCAGTGCGGTGGTTCCAATTATCGCCATGACGGCCAATGCCATGCATGGCGCACGGGAACAGTATCTGGGGTCGGGGTTCGACGATTATATTTCCAAGCCGATCAGTGCCTCGGACCTGCTACAGACTATCCGCGCCCTCCTCGGCCGACCGGAGGATGGCCGTCCGGCCAAGAGCGAGCCCCGGGCAGTCCAGCCCAAACGAGGCGATACGGCGGACGGGCCGATGATCGATATCCAACAACTCACGTCGATTCAGGATACGGTTTCACCGGCCGTTTTCGCCGATCTGGTCAATTTGTTTCTCAAAGGCGCCACGGCTCGGGTCGCGATGCTTGAGCAATTTGCCTCGACGGGCGACCTCCCGGCGGTGGCGAGCCAAGCGCATGACCTCGTCTCGACGGCCGGCAATTTCGGCGCCCAACGCGTCTCCGGCCTCGCCCGGCGCATCGAGAACGCCGCGCGACACGAGGATACCGCCCTGATCGCCGAACTGGTCCCGGTGCTGGTCCACACCGCGGGCGACGCCTTCACCCTGATCCGCGCCCACATGACCGCGCCGAATTGAAACGTACGATCGGATCGTCCTACTCCCCCGCCTTGGCCCGGCTCGCCGCCTCGTGCTGGGCGAAGGCTTTCATCGCCGCTTCGCGCACTTTGGTGCCGAGTTCGCCGCCATGGTCGGTCACCCAATCGAGCGAGGTGCGGCGATTGGCGTTGGCCCGGCTGAAATGCGGCCGCACAGATCGTAGGATTTCTTGGTGGTCTCGAAATCCGCCCAGTTGGTCGCGAGTTGGAGAAACGCGCCGAATTCGCCCTGTTTGGCATAGAGCGATTCGAGCTTGGCGATGGCGTCGTCGGGCGTGCCGATCACCACGCCGCCGCGCTCGATCAGCACATCGACCGGGTCCTTGCCGCTGGTATCGCGCGGCGCGTTCGGGTTGACCCGGGCGAAGTAATCGACCCATTGGGCCAAGCCATAGCGGACATTCGCGCGCGCCTCATCGCGGGTTTCGGCGATATGCATCGGCCCGACCAGGCGCAGCGCTGCCGGGTCCATGGTCCGGCCCCGCTCGGCCGCGATCTCGTTGGCGATCTGCCAATTGACGCCAAGCGCATCGAAACCGAACGGGTTGGTCGCGGCAACGCACAGCATGCCGAGCCCATAGGTGCCGGCGACCCGCCCGCCCGACGGCGTCACCGAACTCGCGACGCAAATCTCCGGGCGCGGATGGGTGAAGGGCAGCAGATGCAGCTTGGCATTGACCAGATTGTACCAATCGGTCTGCTCGGTCACGGTCTGGCCGTCCATCAGCCGCAGAATGAGATCGATGCCTTGGACCATCCGATCGCGCTGGGTCGAGGGATCGATCCCCAGCATGATCGCATCGGACGCCAGCAGCCCCGGCCCGAAGCCGAACATGCAGCGGCCCATCGTCATGTGATCGAGCTGGACGATCCGGTTCGCCGCCATCAGCGGATTGTGGTAAGGCAGCGAAATGACGCCGGTGCCGAGCCGGATCCGCTTGGTGCGCTCGGCTGCGGCCGCCATGAACAATTCCGGCGAGGCGATAATCTCGAAACCGGCCGAATGATGTTCGCCGATCCAGGCTTCTTCATAGCCGAGCCGGTCAAGCCACTCCATCAGTTCCAGATCACGACGAATCGCCAGAGTCGGGTTTTCCTCGACCGGATGAAAGGGAGCCAGGAAAACACCATGGCGTAATGGAACAACAGGCATCTGGGACGTTTCCTCTATGATTATTGTTGTCTTGCAGCCGCAACCATACGGTCTCGCGCGGCATTCGGCAAATCGTCCGGAACCGCAATCTTGTGCAGCGACGCGGCCCTGGGAGGAAACATGACTGGCTTGAAGATCTATGGTGTCGCCGCATCGCGCGCCTTCCGAGTGATCTGGTGCGCGGAAGAGTTGGGACTCGACTATGAATCGATCCCGATTCATTTCGCCGATGGCAGCGCCAAGACGCCCGACTATCTGGCGCTGAACCCGAACGGCAAGATCCCCACTTTGGTCGATGGCGATTTCACGCTTTGGGAATCCATGGCGATGACCTGCTATCTGGCCCGCAAACACAGCAGGCTGTGGCCGAACAGCGTCGAGGACGAGGGGCTGGTGCTGCAATGGTCATTTTGGGCGATCTCAGAGCTGGAAAAGCATCTGCTGACCATCTTGATGAATGCCCCGGCCTTCGCCGGTGCCAACGCCAATGTGCTGGCAGCGGCGGAAGGCAAAGCCGCGGCGCAAAAGCCGCTGACCGTGCTCAACGCAGCACTCGGCAAGTCGCCTTATCTGGTCGGCGCCGATTTCACCGTGGCGGATATCAACGTCGCCTCGCTGGTTTCCTGGGCGACGCTCGCCAAACTCGACTTGGCGAAATTCCCGCATATCACTGAATGGTATCGCACCTGCATGGCCAGACCGGCGGCCCAGCGAGCCGCACCCAAGCGGGTTTAGCGCAGCGCCTTGGTGCGAGAACGGAGGCGCCGAAGCGCCTCCGCCTTGTCGATCGTCCGCGCGAGATGGTTAGAGCGATCGTAGGAAGTAGATAATGTCCTGCTGGTTCTGGGTCGACAGCGCATTGAAAGCATTGATGACCGTATTGGCCTCGGAGCCGCTGCTCTTGTGCGCCAGAATGGCGGTCGGGAGATCGCTTGCCCGGCCGTCATGCAGAAAGAAGAGCCGCTGACCGACGCCCCACAGCGGTGCTGTGCGGAATTCCTTGCCGTTGGCGGTGCCTTGCGTGACGCCATCGGCCAGCTTTGCACCCATGTCATGGACGGCCAGGTCGGAGAATGGGTGATAGGTCGCGTTGTTGAGCGGGGCGAAGGGCGAGGGGCCCGTCGTCAGCGTCTCGGTGTGGCAGACCGCACAGCCGACGGCTTCGAACTGGCTATGGCCATTGGCGATGTGCGACGCGTTCGGGCTGCTGGTGAAGGGCGTGCAGAGCGCGGCCCCGGCCGAATTGGTGCCACTGTCGAACGCGCATTGGCTGGGCGCCGAGTTCAGGCGCATGAAGATCGCGAAGTTCTCGACGTTGGAAGAGACGAGCGAGGCAACGCCGCCGCCGCCGACATCATTGCCGACCGCCGTGCTGGCGAAAACTGCGGGCGGAACTGGTTCCGCCTCATCTTCAGGCAGCGGGTTGCCGGTGCAATCGACGCCGGGGACGCGCTCAGTCGAGAAGAGTTCGTTGGTTAGCCCCATTTCGACATTGGCGGCTTCGCCGGCGAAAATCAGCAGCGACTTGTTTTGCGCCTTCCAGCCGAATCTGGTCACGGTCTGGTCGTTGCCGTTGGTGTTCAAATGGCCGGAGACGCCGACGCCGGCCGTCGCCTCGGCGGCGAGGTTGGCCTCAAGCTCCTCATCAGGGGTATTCTCGATGAAGCCGACGCCGAAGAGCGGCGTCGGAATGCGCAGCGCCACGTTGTTATTGTCGATCTGCGTCACGAAATTTGGCTGCGGGAGGCTGCAGCCGGCGGGCGCGTCGGTGCGTCCTTGAATGCTGAAGAGTTCGCGCACGGCGCCGTTGCCCAGGCCATCGCCCGGATCGGTGACGAAGCGCGCCTCGCGGACCGGACCATTCGCCGTAACGAAGGGCGGCAGGGTGTTGGTCGCCCCGTCGAGCGTGGCGTTTGCGACCTGCGGATTGATCGGCGGGCTGGAGCCACCGATCGCCGGAAAGGCGTGGCAGGAAAAGCAGCTATTGGCGTTGAATGCCGGGCCCAAGCCCAAAATCGTCGGATTGCCGGTGGTGGGATCGGTTGCGCCATTGGGGGTGACGAGCTGCCCGAATGGTACGAGCGAATTGTCCCAGAACTTCGTCTGTCCGGCGGCCAAACCCTTGAGGGGGAGACCCGCGCCGGCAGTTCCCGGCGTTCCGTCGGATGGCTGCTTGAAGTCCAAAATTGGCGTCGGCAGGCCGGCGAAATCATTGACCACGCCTGCGAATGCAATCGACTGATTGCCGACCGGGCGGGCACCTGGATCGAACACGCTGGTGACGGCTGCCGGCGCGGCCTGCGCGAACGAGGCGCCAGCTACGCCACAAGCCAGAAATGCAGAGAACACAATTTTCTTGGTTAGACGAGAGCTTGGAAGACCCAAGATAAACATCCTTAATTTCCCCATAATTGGCCCCAGTCCGAATCGCTGAGACCAGCACAAAGGAAATTAGGCAAAAGTCATTCGGAATTCTAGCGATTTATATACAATCTATTTTTATGAGAGTTTCATTGTTACTTCATTAACCGAGCACAACGGCGTACATTTATTGATTGTTATTTGATTTTGATATGTATCATTTTTGTCTTTTTGTAATATACGAAAACTATAAATGGTGAATACATCAAAACAGCCGTTACGGCACATCAAAGAATCGCCCCCCTTGGCAATCAAATTTGGGAGAGGATGAAGTATATCTGGATACCGCGAATTTCGCGCTACCCTTAATTCGTCCACTTTATTCCAAAAATCATTGAGAAAAAATGTCGCATGCCGCGACTAGAGCGGTGCTCATCAAGTTCCCTGAGGAATATTGAAACCAGCCCCCCGGCTTATGCAGCCACCAGTGGCTCATCGCCGAGGGATCATAAATCATAAAGTTGTACGTCTTTTGCCTCACGACCGTTTCCGGTTTGCAGTATATCGAGTGCGCTGACGATGGCACCCCAAGAGGAGCCCGCATCGGAATCGGCCGGACCGTCCGGAAGGAAGGGAATCGTCGAAATCGGCTGTGTGGCGTCGAGGATGGGAACGATGCAGAGGTGCAGGGTGACCGCCGTCTCTACCCGACGATACCGTCGCGCGATGAAGAGTGGGTACCGCGCGCCATCATCCGGACCTGTCTGAAGCGCGCGCTGCACGCCGGTGGGAGGATCGGCAGTACGTCCTCGGCTCGGCACTTCCCAAGGAGCGGCGCTACGTCACCGCCGGATGCGGCGCAACCGCTTGAACCACGATGGCACGGCGCAGCGGCTTCAGGACGAGCACAGCCAGCAGGCCGGTCAGGACATCCATGGCGATGACCAAGCCGAAGACCGGCAACCAACTGCCTTGGGCATCGTGGATCACGGCCGCGACCGGTCCCCCCAAGACCGACCCGATGCCTTGTGCCATATAGAGAAAGCCATAATTGGTCGTGGCGTGCCGCGTCCCGAAAATGTCGGTCAGGATCGAGGGAAACAGCGAAAATATCTCGCCCCAACCGAAGAAAACCAGACCCGACAGCGCCACATAGGCCAAGGCATTATCGCGCATATACAGCATCAAACCGATCGCGGCCGCCTCACCGATGAAGGCGATCGCCATGGTGTGCTCACGGCCGATGCGATCGGAAACCCAGCCAAAGAACGGCCGGGTCAGACCATTGGTAATCCGGTCCACGGTGAGTGCCAGCGGCAAGGCGGCGACGCCGAACAACATCACGTCCGCCATTCCGAAATCACGGGTGAAGGAGGCGAATTGAGAGATCACCATCAGCCCACCAGTCGACATCATCGTCATCATCGCGAACAGCAGCCAAAAGATCGGCGAGCGCAGCATGCGGCTGGGCGTGCTGCCTGTGTCGCGCTCCGCGCCCATCGCGTCCTCACCGGCCGGTTCCTTCAGCCCAAGCGCCGCGGCGCCACCGACGGCGCCGAGGAGCAATCCGAAGGTGATGAGCGTTTGCTGATAACCGGCGGATTTCAGCAGATCGGCGATCGGAAAGGTCGTCAACATCGCGCCGAAGCCATAACCGGCCGCCGCCACGCCGCAGGCGAAGCCACGGCGATCGGGAAACCAGCGCACCATCAGACCGATGACACCGACATAAACGATACCGGTGCCGATGCCGCCCAATACGCCATAGGCCAAATAGAGCGTGACAATATCCGAAGCGGTGGCGGTCGCGATCCAACTCAATCCCGAAAGCACGCAGCCGGTGGTGACCAGAAGCCGGATACCGAAGCGCTCAATCAGAAACCCTTGAAGCGGCGACAGCCACGTTTGCAGCACGATCAGAATGGAAAAAGTGATCTGAATCGTCGGCAGATCGGCCCCGGTCGCCCCTTGAAGCGGCTTGACGAACAGGGTCCAGATATATTGCGGGCTTGAGATTGCCATCATTGCGATCACGCCCAGCAAGAGCTGAATCCAGCGCGTCCCGCTTCCCTTGGTCATGCCTGCCATCGCATTCATTCCGACCCCCCGCTATAAGTGTTGCAGCAATCGCCATACCACCGGATTGCCCCGGCATCCGGCGGATTTCGTTGGGAAACTGGCCGCCCGTGCGCCGCTTGCCGAACTTTTAGGCCATGGGCGGTGTTCCCGACATCGCCTCGTTCCAGAAGCGGATGATCTCAGCGAAGTCCTCGCCGCCCCAGCCCGCGGCCGTCGCCGCGGCAAAGCCGGTCAGAGCCGCGGTCGCGGCCGGGGTCGGGACACCAACGCGATGGGCCGCGCCGGTCATGGCCAGCAGATCCTTGCGCACCCCGGCAATGTCGAACGGAACCTCCCCCGCCACGCCCAGGATCGCCGGCAGTTTTTGCGTCAAGATCGGCGGGGTACCGGGCGTATTGGTCAGGATGTCCAGCATCCGTGCCAGATCGAGCCCGTGATGACAGCCGAGCGCCAGCGCCTCGGCCAATGCCTGGAAATAGACCCCGATCGGCAGGTTGGCGACCAGCTTCATGACCGTGCCGAAGCCGCCGGGACCGACATGCTCGATACGCCGACAGAACCGCGCCAGCACCGGTCGGGCCCGTGCCACCGCCGCATCGTCGCCCCCGACAAAGGCGATACAGCCGCCCGCGCGCACCACCGAGGGGCCGCCGGCGATCGGCGCATCGACCAAAACCGCACCCTGCGCCGCCGCCCGACCCGCCAGCCGCTCGACCGTTTCGGGCCGGATCGTGCTGGTCTCGATGAATAGCTTGCCTTCGACCGAACCGGTGAGCAGGCCGTCGGCCCCGCCATAAACCGCCTCGACCGCCGAATCGTCGATCAGGCTGGTCAAGATGATGTCGGCCGATCGGGCCAAAGCAACGGGGCTTGGCAGCGTACGACACCCCGTCAAGCCCTCTTCCCGCCCAGGGGTGCGGTTCCAGATCAGGAGCGGCCCATCGGCGCCCGCCAGAGTCTCGGCGACCGCCCGCCCCATCCGTCCCAGCCCGGCCACACCCAACACCATCGCCCGTTCCCCACCATGACCGCACCATTTGGCGCCGCGCCGGACGGACTCTGTCAAGTATTCGATTGACCCGGCACCCGTTCCCGCACCAATTATCGCGCGATTCTGCAACTTTGACCGACCCGCCCATGAACCCGGCTTTCGTGACCTACCTTTGGATCGGCCTCGGCAGTGCGCTGGGCGGCATGGCGCGGCAATATTGCGGCGTCACCGCCGCGCGCTATTGGGGACCCGAGTTTCCCTGGGCGACGATCGGCATCAATGTGCTGGGCAGCTTCATCATCGGCGCGTTCGCTGCCCTCACCGACAACGAGGGCCGCTGGCCGCTGGGCGGGCTTGCCCGGCAATTCGTCATGGTCGGGCTGTGTGGCGGCTATACCACCTTCTCGAGTTTCAGTTTGCAGAGCCTCAATCTGATGCGCGAGGGGCTGTGGCTCGAAGCTGGGGCCAATATTCTGCTGTCGGTGACGCTGTGTCTGACCGCGGTAGCACTCGGCCATGTGCTGGCGATGCAGCTCAACTGAGTTCGGCCCCGATCCCGCGATCGAACGCGATGCTCTTGATCAACGCATGAACCGCAAGCCCCGGCCGGAGCTTCAGGCTTTCAGCCGAAAGCCGCGTGATGCGCGCGACCAGCAGGCTCGGTCCAAGCGCCAGGCGCAATTCGACCGCGCCGGCATCCTCGGCCATTTCGGTAATGATCGCCGGCAATGCATTGAGAATGCTCAAGCCCAGCGGCGGATCGAGCGCGATCGCCACGTCGCGCGCGCGGATATGCAGGCGTACCTCGCGGCCCGGCACCAGCAGATCGGCCGGTACGCGCAGCCGGCCGCCGGGAAAATCCAGTGTCGCAAGGCCATAGGCCGAATCGATCGCCGCGACGCGGGCGGCAATCACCGCGCCCGCTTCGGTTCGCCCGGTACCGGGGCCGAGATCGAGCCTGGTCATGACCTCGCCGATCGGTCCCGCGGCCTGCACGCTGCCCGCCTCCATCAGCACCAGCGTATCGGCCAGCCGCACCACCTCATCAAGCGCGTGGCTGACATAGACCATCGGCAGGTTCAACCGGTCGCGCAGCACTTCAAGATAGGGCAGAATTTCGGCCTTGCGCGGCGCATCGAGCGCGGCCAGCGGCTCATCCAGCACCAGCAACTCAGGCGCGGCCAACAGAGCACGACCGATCGCGACGCGCTGCTTCTCGCCGCCCGACAGCCCGGCAGGGGTTCGTCCGAGCAGCGCTTCGAGGCCAAGCAGCGGCACGATCTCATCCAGGCGGTGCCGCGAGGCCGCCCGGTTGAACCAGACGCCATAAAGCAGATTGCCGCGCACGGTCAGATGCGGAAACAGCCGGCCATCCTGAAACACCGTGCCGATCCGGCGCCGATGCGGCGGCACGAAGAGACCCGCCGCGGTATCGACCAGCACGCGCGAGCCGAGCCTGATATGGCCGCGATCCGGCCGCAAATGCCCGGTGAGCAGCGCGGTCAGCGTTGTCTTGCCGGCACCGGACCGGCCGAACAAGGCGGTCACCGCCCCGGCACTGGTGAAACGGGCGGTGAGCGCGAAACCGGGCAAGGCCAGCGTGACATCGAGATCGAGAGTCATCGCGCCAGCCGCCGCTTCAAGCGGCCGGCGAGCAATTCGGCCGCCAGCACGCCGCCGAGCGAGACGGCCGCCGACAGCAGCGACAGCCGGAGCAATGCCGCATCGCCGCCCGGCACTTGCAGCAAGCTGTAGATCGCGATCGGCAGAGTCTGCGTCTCGCCCGGAATATTGGAGACAAATGTGATGGTGGCGCCGAATTCACCCAGACTCTTGGCGAATCCGAGCAATGCCGCCGCCAGCACGCCGGGCAGTGCCAGCGGCAGGGTGACGGTAGCAAAGACCGCCCAGCGCGGCGCACCCAGCCCCGAGGCCGCCTGCTCAAGGCCGGGATCGACCGCCTCCAGCGATAATTGTATCGCCCGCACCATCAAAGGCAGCCCCATGACCGCCGCGGCTAGCGCCGCCCCGGTCCAGCGGAACGCCAGCACAATGCCGAACCATGCCTCGAGCCGAGCGCCGATCGGACCGTGCCGCCCGAACAGCAGCAGCAGGACGTAACCGGTCACGACCGGCGGCAGGACCAGCGGCAGATAGACCAAGGCAGACAACAGCGTCCGCCCGCGAAATCGCCCGCGCGCCAGCAGAAAGGCGAGCACAACCGCCACCGGCATAGCACCGACGACCGACCACAGCCCGATCCTCAAGCTCAGCTCCAGCGCCGCCGCCTCGACCGGAGTCAGCAACATAGCTGAACGACCCGGACGATGGTCACAGCCGGGCAGCAACGGCATCGCGTGGTGAATCTGAGTCGCATAGCAAGGTCTCACCCAGCCCGGTCGGTCAATGGTGGCCGGGACCGCCAGCGATCGGCCGCCGTTCCAAGCCCGTAAAGACTCATGGATTCAGCATTTCAGTCAATCGTCAAGACAAGTCCGCCCGACTTCGAAGCCCTGGTCCGTCTCGGCCGTCGTCCCTCTCGCCAGGGATGAGCCGGCGCGCTACGATCGCCGGACCGATCGATCGACAGGGGAGAGTCTCCGATGATGGTGCAATGGTTCCGGACGCTGGTGCTGTGCCTCTGCCTTTTACCGCCGGGTGCGCGCGCGGCCGAGGAGCTTCAGCCGCAGGAAGGTGATGTCGAGCTGCATGATTTTGCCTTTCAGGATGGTGAGCGTCTGCCCGCGCTGCGGCTGCATTATCTTACCCTGGGTACCGCGCGGCGCGATGCCGGTGGCCATATCGTCAATGCCTCGCTGCTGCTGCACGGCACGACCGGCACGGCGCGCGGCTTTCTCCAGCCGACTTTGGCGGAAAACCTGTTTCGGTCGGGCACGCCGCTCGACCTTGCCGATAATTACATCGTGATTCCCGACGGCATCGGCATCGGCGGCTCGTCCCGACCATCGGAAGGGCTGCACGCTCGTTTCCCGCATTATGGCTATATCGATCAGGTCGAATCGCAGCATGCGATGCTGGCGGCGCTTGGCATCGACCATCTCCGTCTGGTCTCCGGTATCTCGCAGGGCGGCATGCAGACCTGGCTCTGGGGTGAGCGGTTCCCCGACGCCATGGACGCGCTGGCGCCCATCGCCTCGATGCCGATGCAGATCAGTGGCCGCAATCTGATGTGGCGCCAGATCATCATTCACGCGATCCGCACCGATCCCGACTGGCAGGGCGGCGATTACGACCCGGCCCATCGCCCGACCGTCTGGATGCAGACCGCCGCCCCGCTCTTCGCCCTCATGGTCGGCAATCCTGAAAAATTGCAGGAAACCGGCCCCGACCGAGCCGCAACGCTGGCTCATGACGCGGAATTGATCAAGGCCTACAAAAGCCGCGACGCCAACGATTATCTCTATGATTTCGAAAGTTCGGCCGATTTCGATCCGGTCGCCGGCCTCGGCCGGATCCGCGCACCGATGCTCGCCATCAATTTCGCCGACGATCTGGTCAACCCCGCCGAGTTCAAAATCACCGAGCAGACCATCGCGCACATCCCATCGGCCCATTTGGCCCTGCTGCCGGGCGGATTCGGCCACGCCTCGATTTTTCATGCGGAACTCTGGGGGCCGACCTTGGCGCACTTCCTCGTAAGCTCGGTCGCCGCGCGGTGATTTCAGCCGATCATAGCGCAGACCATGGTGATCGCGAAGACGACGCTCCGCTGATGCCGCCCACCGCCACGCCGATCCGGCTCGGCGCCGCCTGCCTGTTCCCCGACCCGAGCGGCGCCTTGTGGTGGCCCGATCAGGCGACGCTGATCGTCGCCGATCTGCATCTGGAAAAAGGATCGAGTTTCGCGCGCCGCGGCATTCCCTTGCCGCCCTATGATTCGGCGGCGACACTGAGCCGCCTCGGCGGGTTGATCGAGCGGTTTCGTCCAACGCGGATCGTCGCGCTGGGCGACAGTTTCCATGATGGCGACGGGGTCGAACGTCTGGCCCCGGCCGACCATGCGCATTTGACGGCACTGATTTCCAGTTGCGACTGGATCTGGATCGCCGGCAATCACGATCCGACGCCGCCCCTGGCGCTGGGCGGCACCGTGCTGCCCGAAGGTAGCGATCTCGACGGGCTGACTCTACGCCATGAAGCCCGCTTCGAGCCGGACGGGCCGGAGTTGAGCGGGCATTATCACCCGAAAGCGACCGTCAGTGTGCATGGCCGGCGCGTCACCTGCCGCTGCTTCATGAGCGATGCGCGCCGGGTCATTCTGCCGGCCTTCGGCGCCTATGCCGGCGGCCTCGACATCCGCGACCCGACGCTGGGCCGCCTGTTTCCGGACGGCTACACGGCCTGGCTCACCGGCACGAAACGAGTCTCGGCGATCGCCTCAATGCATTTTTAAATCACCGGGCGCGATCAGCCGAAGGCGCGGCAACCGGCGCCGCGGCCACCTCGTCGTCAATGGCGGCCAGCGGTCGTGCGACATCTTCGAGCGATCGCCCTTCGGCGGCGATGCCGAGCCATAATTCTGCACCGGCCGCCACCAGCATCAGCAGCGCGGCAAATCCATAGCCCCAGCCGATTGCAACCCGATCGCCGGTCCCGATCAACCGGCCGAACAGTGCCGGTCCGGCAATGCCACCGAGGCCCGTGCCGAGCGCATAGAACAACGCGATAGCGAGTGCCCGGACTTCGAGCGGAAAACATTCGCTGACGGTGAGATAGGCGGCACTCGCCGCGGCCGAGGCGAAGAAGAAGATGACGCTCCATCCGATCGTCTGACCGGCGGCATCGAGCGTCCCCGCAACGAACAGGAGCGCAAGGACGATCAGCAGCGTCCCCGCGGCCGCATAGGTGCCCGCAATCATCGGCCGCCGCCCAACCGTATCGAACAACCGGCCGAGCAACAGCGGCCCGGCCAGATTGCCGAGCGCAAAAGGCAAGATATAAAGCCCGATCCGATCGGCCGCGACATGGTAGAAGCGGCCCAAAATCAATGGATATGTGAAAAAAATCGCGTTGTAGAAGAAGGCTTGCGAGGTCATCAGGATCAAGCCGAGGATCGTGATGCGCGGATGGCGGTGCCACAAGGCCCGGAACAGATCGACCGGGCCGACCGCTCGGTCGCGGCGGCGCAGCCGCAACCGGCGTGGCGGCTTGGTATTCTGTGCAGTACCGCGGGCCTCGATTGCTGTGGTAATCGCCTCGGCTTCGGCGATCCGACCTTTGATGATCAGCCAGCGCGGGCTTTCGGGAACCCATCGCCGCAGCACCAGGATCACGAGACTGAGCACGGCGCCGATCAGAAAGGCAAGCCGCCAGCCGATATCGGGCGGCAAGCGGCCGGGAACCAGCAAAACCGCCGACGCGCCGGCACCGAGCGCTGCGCCAAGCCAGAAACTGCCATTGACGAACAAATCGGTGCGGCCGCGAAAGCGCGCCGGAACGAGTTCCTGGATCGCCGAATTGATTGCGGCATATTCGCCGCCGATCCCCGCCCCGGTCAGGCCGCGCATCAGGGCGAAGCTCCAGAAGTCCCAGGCGCCGGCGCTCAGCGCGGTCGCCACCAGATAAAGCCCGAGCGTGATGCTGAACAGGCGCTTGCGCCCTAGCCGATCGGTCAGCCAACCGAAAAAGAGCGCACCGCCCACGGCACCGGCCAGATAGGCGCTGGCGGCAAGGCCGATCTCGGCCGGGCTTAGATGCAGCACAGGACTTTCGGCCAGCGCGCCCGAGACCGAACCAGCCAGCGTCACCTCCAACCCGTCCAAAATCCAGGTGATGCCCAAAGCGGTGACGACGAGTGTGTGGAACGCACTCCAGTTCAACCGATCGAGGCGCCCAGGAATGTCAGTCTCGATGACGGCATCCGTCGCCGCCCGCCTCGCGACGGTCGTCTGTGATGCCATGGTCCACCCTCCCTAACACGGGAAAACCGTCAGCTGCCCAGATCGTTCCGCGGCGAGCGCGATCCGAACGAACCGTGAGGCGGTGCGAAATGTCTGCGCGTCCTCCGCGAGGGGATGTGGCGCCGCACTCAGGCCAGAGGTCTGGTCGCCCGAAACAGGACAATCTCGACGCCTGCGAACAGGACCAGTGGCGTTACCGCGCCGGCCCAACCGGCCAGCTCGAAGCCGAACCGGGCGCAAACATAGAGTAGAATCAGCATGCTCTGCATCATGCCGGGTGCACCAACGGCACGATGCAGCGGCCCGAAATGATAGCCGATCCAGAACACGGCGCGCGAAGCGATCCACACCAATGTCGTTGCGGCGATGGCGCGCATCGCGCGGCCGTCCGGGCAATAAACCGCCAACGCAAACAGGCCGGGGACGAACAGGATCAACTGTTCCAGCGTGTTTTGCAGATAGCGCAGATTGATCCGCATCCGCTTCGTGTCATAGCCCGACAAGGGATCGATCGCAGCCGAGCGCAACCGCTCATGCGCGACCGCCTCGGTCCCGGTGAGAAAGCAGAAGAGGATCGCGATACAGCATGCCTTGAGGGCAAAGACCAGCCGGGCAGCTATCTCGTCCATGCCCTCGATTGGCGGCAACAGTTCGTAGACGGCGAGCCACAGGGCGAGCGCGATCGGGAACGCGATCGCAATCTCCCAGAGCACGGCCGAGCGCTGGCGGCCGAGGTCGATTACACCGGGATTTTCCGCGGTCTCACGCTGACTCATCATCGCCTCCGATGTGGGGTTCGGCCGACCGCCCGAGATCGGCTTTGGACCATTCTTGCCATCGGATAACACGGCATTCTGGCAAAACGACCGCCGACCAGACCGCGATAAAATTTGAATGTCCCGGCGCGGAAGTGCGGAGTTACCGGCCGGCCTGCACACGTCCGAGCCGGCGCGCTACCCGACCGAGGACCCCGCGTCCTCAACAGCCTCAATCAACCGGAAGCCCTGACAGAAGCGCCCTACCGGCCGGCCTGATCAGGTTATCCGCGTTGCGCTACTGCACCGTCTCGCCATGGAGTGCCAGATCGAGGCCATCACGCTCGGTCTCCGCCTCGACGCGCAGGCCGAGCAGCAGATCGATCACCTTCAGAATAACGAAGGTGACGATTCCGCAATAAACGATGGTCGCGGCGATGCCTTCGAGCTGGAGCAGCATCTGGCCGGGATTGCCGTCGATCCAGCCGCTCTTGCCGGTGCCACCGATCGCGGCCTTGGCGAAGATACCGGTCAGGAAGGCGCCGACGATGCCGCCGACGCCATGCACGCCGAAGGCATCGAGGCTGTCATCATAGCCAAACCTCGATTTCAGCGTGGTCGCGCCGAAGAAGCAGGCGATGCCGGCCGCAATACCGATGATGAGTGCGCCGGACGGATCGACGAAGCCGGACGCCGGTGTAATCGCAACCAGACCGGCCACCGCACCCGAAATAATGCCGAGCACCGACGGCTTGCCGCGCATCGCCCATTCAATAACCATCCAGGCAAGCGCCGCCGCCGCCGTGGCGATCTGGGTGACGGCAAAGGCCATGCCGGCATTGGCATTGGCCGCCCCGGCCGAACCCGCGTTGAAGCCGAACCAGCCGACCCAGAGCAGCGAGGCGCCGATCACACTCAGCACCAGATTATGCGGCGCAAAATGCTCGGTCCCCAGCCCCTTGCGTTTGCCCAGCACCAGGCATGAGACCAGCCCGGCGATGCCGGCATTGATGTGAACCACCGTGCCGCCGGCGAAATCGAGCACGCCGGCATCGTTGAGATACCCGCCCGGTCCCCAAACCCAATGCGCGATCGGGGCATAGACCAGCAGGCTCCAGGCCGCCATAAACCACATCATCGCCGAGAATTTCATCCGGTCGGCAAAGGCGCCGGCAATCAGCGCCGGGCTGATGATCGCAAAGGTCATCTGAAAGCACATATAGACCGATTCCGGGATGGTCGGGGCCAGCGGGCTGATCGCGGCCAGATCCATGCCCTTCAGCATCACCCGGTCGAACCCGCCGAGAAAGGCCGTCGATCCCGCCGTGAACGCCCAGCTATAGCCGACGATCATCCACAGAATCGTGACGAGGCAGGTGATGGCAAAGCTCTGCATCACAGTGGCCAGCACATTCTTCTTTCGAACCATCCCGCCGTAAAACAGCGCCAGCCCAGGAATCGTCATCATCAAGACGAGTGCCGTCGAAATCAGCATCCAGGCGGTGTCGCCGCTGTCGATCTTCGGCGCCGGGTCGTCGGCCAGGGCCGATCCCGTGACGGCCAGAAACGATGCGCAGGCCGAAACGGCCGCGGCGATCCTCCGCATTTTCGTCTGTCCGTGCTTCAAGATATCTATGCTCCCGCAAGTGCCTCGCTACTCATAGGAACAAGAATCGTGCCAGCCGCAAACCCGGCCGTGGTGGCCCGGTTTGCGCGGATTCAGTCTCAATCCAAATCAGGATTGCCCATAATTTCAGCAATATCGCTGAAACTGGACAAGCGTCGACCTGGAAGGCAAGGTACCCGTCATGGCAACCCAAGCCCCCTCCTCACCGTCTCGCGACCGGCTCGATGCCGATATCGTCGTGATCGGCGGCGGCCTCGCCGGCCTGCCGTTCGCGATCGCCTGTGCGGGCGCGCAAATGCGCGTCATCGTGATCGATCGCGAGCCGCCGGCCAGCCAATTGGCCGAGCCGTTCGACGGCCGTAGTTCCGCCATCGCCTTTGGCTCGCGACGCGTGCTCGGTGGTCTTGGCGTCTGGCGCTTTGTCGAGCCCGACGCCCAGCCGATCCTCGATATCCGGGTGGCCGATCAGGGCTCGCCGCTGTTTTTGCATTACGACCACCGCGAGGTTGGCGACCAGCCTTTCGGTTGGATCGTCGAGAATCGCCTGCTGCGCCGGGCGCTGTTCCAGCGCATGGCCGAAATCGACCTGACCCATCTCGCCCCGGCCGAGCCGGTGCGGGTCGATCGGCTGGCCGAAGGTGTCGAGGTCGAACTGGCCGATGGTCGCACGATCCGCGCACATCTCGTGGTCGGGGCCGATGGCCGCGCCTCGCCGCTGCGCCAGGCGGCCGGAATCCGGACCTTCGGCACCGATTTTCACCAGCATGCGATCAGTGGCACCGTTAGCCATGACAAGCCGCATCACGGCGTCGCGGTCGAGCATTTCCTGCCATCCGGCCCCTTCGCCATCCTGCCAATGACCGGCAATCGCTCCTCAATCGTCTGGACCGAGCGAGCGGCAGCGGCCCCGGCGATGATGCGGCTGGACAAGGCGGACTTCGATCGCGAGGTCGGCCGCCGCTTCGGCGATTTCCTGGGAGCGGTCGAATGGCTCGGACCGCGTTGGTGCTACCCGCTGCACAGCCTCTCGGCCGAGCGGGTGATCGACCGGCGTCTGGCACTGATCGGCGATGCCGCCCATGTCATCCACCCGATCGCCGGCCAAGGGCTCAATCTCGGCATTCGCGACCTGGCCGCCTTGGCCGAACTGGTGGTCGATGCCCATCGCCTCGGCCTCGATCCGGGTGCCGCCGATGTGCTTGAGCGCTATCAGCGCTGGCGGCGCGTCGATACGCTGGCGCTGACCGCGGTGACGGACGGGCTCAACCGGCTGTTTTCGAACGATATCGGGCCGGTTCGGCTCGTGCGTGACCTGGGCCTCGCCGTGGTGCAGCGCACGCCGCCGCTGAAGCGGCTGCTCATGCGCCACGCCATGGGCGTGCTGGGCACATTGCCGCGGCTGGTGCGCGGCGAGGCGCTTTAGCCGCCGAGCACCGACCGAATCGCCGCGATCACTTCCGCCACCGCCATGTCCGCCAATTGCGGATACATCGGCAGGCTGAGCACCTCGCGCGCCGCCTGCTCCGAGACCGCGAGGCCCGACGGGCCGGTCTTCAATCGCCCGGCATAGGCCGGCTGCAGATGCACCGGCACCGGGTAATGGACATTGGTGCCGATGCCGCGCGCGGCGAGCGCCTGCTGCAAGCCATCGCGGTTGGTGCTGCGCACGACATATTGATGCCAGACCGGCACCGTGTCCGGTCGGCGACGCGGCAGCTCAATCTGCAGGCCGGCGAGCCCCCGGTCATAGGCAGCGGCAATCGCCTCGCGCCGGGCATTCTCGGCAGAGAGATGCGGCAGGCGCACGCGCAGGATCGCTGCCTGGATCTCGTCGAGCCGGCTGTTCATGCCGGTGATGGCGCTGACATAGCGCTCGCGCCAGCCATATTCGCGCAATGCCTTCAGCGTCCTGGCCAGCCCCTCGTCGCCGGTCGTGACTGCGCCGCCATCACCGAAACCACCGAGGTTCTTGGTCGGGTAAAAGCTGAAGCAGGCCATGTCGCCGAAGCTGCCCGCCGGCTTGCCGCCGAGCAGCGTGCCCTGCGATTGGGCGCAATCCTCGATCAGTTTGGCGCCATGCGCGCGGGCGAGCGCTGAAATCGCCGGAAGGTCGGCGGTCTGGCCGTAGAGATGCACCGGAATGACCGCCTTGATGCCCTCGATCGTGTCGAAGCAGCGCCGAAGCTCGGCCGGATCGAGGGTGTAGTAATGCGGTTCGATATCGACCAGCACCGGCTCGGCGCCGGCCAGTTCGATCGCGGCGACAGTGGCGACCGCCGTATGGGCGACGGTGGCGACCCGGTCGCCCGCCCCGATGCCCAACGCCTTGAGGGCCAAGACCAGCGCATCGGTGCCGTTGGCCACGCCCACCGCATGGCCGAGCCCGAGTGCCGCGGCGAACTCGGTTTCAAAGCGCGCGACCTCCTGGCCCAGTATGTACCACCCGCTGGCCAGCACACGCCCCACGGCGGCATCGATTTCGACCTTGAGAGCGCGATAGGTCGCGCCCGGATCCATCTGCGGAACCACCATGATTTATCGATTTTCCTTTGTGGTGTCAGAGGTAGGCGGCGAGATGCGCCCGGTAATACTCAAGCGAACGGCCGAGGCCTTCACGCAGATCGACGCGCGGCGCCCAACCGGTCACGGCGCGGAATCGCCGATCATCGGCCCAATAATCGCCGATATCGATCCGCTTGCGCGCCTCCGGGAAATGCTTCTGCTCGAAACAGCCGGTGCCGGCCACGGATACCAGCAATTCGGCCAGTTCCGTCAGGGTGACCGGCGGCGGGCCACCGATATTGAACACCTGCCCGATCGCCCCCGGCGTCGAGGCCGCCGCAAGGAAGGCGTCCGCCACATCATCGACAAAGGTCAAATCGCGTTTTTGCTCGCCGCCCCACAGTTCGAATACTCCTCCTTCGAGCACCCGGCGCAGCCAGATGCCGACGAAGGTCTGGCGCGCATCGCGTATCCGCATGCGCGGCCCGAAAGTATTGGTCAGCCGCAGCGAGACCGTCGGCAGCCCGTAAACGCGATGATAGAGCGTGTGATAGGATTCCCCGGCAATCTTGTTAATGCCATTGACATCGACCGGCCGCAGCGGATGGTCCTCATCGACCGGCAGGCGATCGGGCCGACCATAGATCTGGCGCGTCGAGGCATAGATGATCCGAACTGTTGGATTCAGTTCCCGACAGGTTTCGAGCAGCCCGAGCTGTGCCGCGGCGTTGATATCCAAATCCGTGAAGGGATCCGCCATCGAATCGAGATGGCCGATCTGCCCCGCAAGATTGAAGATGATGTCTTGACCGGGGATCAGCACGCGAAGCGCATGACGGTCGCGCAGATCGGCGATGTTGATGCGCAGCCGATCGGCAAATCCCGCGACATTGGCCAGATTGCCGCCATAGTCGGACACTAGACTATCGACGACCAACACATCGGCGCCGAGTTCGACCAGGCGCAGCGCCAAGGTCGAGCCGATGAATCCCAACCCGCCCGTGACCATGATTTTGGCCCCGGCGAAGGGGTTCACACTGAGACCGCTCTGGGACATTGCTTGCAGGACCGGAGTTGAGACAAGGCGCGACAGCCTAGTGATGACGCACCAGCGAGGGAAGTGCGAAGTAGCGGCGCGAGGGTATCATCCGAGTCGGCGTAATATCGCATCGGAAAGACTCGACTCTGGCCGCCATGCACGGCAATTTTGTCGTCATCCGTCCGCTTGGGGAACCATACGGCGGCACACGTCGGATCGGCAGAAGCCGGCCGCGTGAAATGCGCCGAAAACGGCTGCGGGCACTCTGGAAAATATTGCGCCTATCTCGGAATGTGATACCGTATGTTGTGGAGTTGATAGTAGTATGCACCTTGTTGGGGGGTTCTATGGATAATATCTGGACACAAGAACGTGTCGATGAACTTGCCAAGCTTTGGACAGAGGGGCTGTCAACAGCGGAAATCGGCCGCCGCCTGGGCATCACCAAAAATTCCGTGGTCGGCAAGGCCCATCGTATGGGATTGGCCGCTCGCCCCTCGCCGGTCAAGCTCACCGGCAAGCCGCGCCAAAAGCCGACCCCCAAGGTGGTCGAGATCACCGGGCCGACCTGCTCGTGGCCGCACGGTCATCCGGGCGAGAAGGGCTTTCATTTCTGCGGCGCCAGGGCGCTGACCGGTAAGCCCTATTGCGGGGAGCATGCCGCCATCGCCTATGTACGTCCGAAGAGTCAAAGCTCCTCGTCGAACGCAGCCTGAGCAGGACGAGGGATCACCGGACGAGGCACCGCTTCGGTGTCACGAGGTTCTTCCATGCCAGAATGTCTCGCCCGGCACGCCTGAGAAGTCCATGACTTTGCAATAGCCCGCCGGATAGGCAGCGATCTTGGTGCAGGCCGCCCGCGCCGCCGCCGCGGTGGCGAACGGGCCGGCCTTCAGTCGATAGAAGAGGCCTCGGCCATCCTTGAGATCGATCGCGGCCACCCGCGGCGTCAGCCGATCGAGCACACCCTGATATTGCCGGCGATAATCCCGCCAGCCAGCCAGCACCGATTCCTTCTTTTAATAGCTGGCGAGATGAATACCGAAACCGCCTGCGCCCACCATCGGCGGCGGATCGATCGGTGTCGCGGCAATGACGGTGGCCGGTGCGGCTGCCGCCGGCTCGGGCGGGGCCGCGGCCCGCAATTCGGCGACCAGGCCGTGAAGATCGCCCTCGATCGCTTCCAATCGCTCGATCGGCGGCGCGGCCGGATCATAATTGCCGCGCAGTGCCGCGATCTCGCCCTCAAGCCGGGCCAGCCGATCCGGCAGGGCCGGCATGCCGGCCAATGAGGCGGGCATCTCGCTCCCCGGCGGCGGCGAAGCCGGCGGCTTGGCCGCACACCCGCTGATGCACAGCACCGAAACCAGCAGAAGAGTCAGGCCGACCCGGTGACCGGGGGAAAAGATGTCAATAGCAGGCATTCCAGGCACATTCGGTCTCCCAGTTCCACGGCGACTCAGCCGCCGCGCCCGCAAACCTGCCTCGAAACGGCCCGGTCGAGCAACCTTCCCGGCACCACCAGTTGCACCGGCCAGACTGCAACGCCGCCAATCACTCCGGCAGATCGAGGCGATCCTCCGGCCGCGGCGGATTGCCGATCCCGGCGCGCGCCAGAATCGCTTTACCGCGCCCCGGCATAGTTCGGGCGGCCCGCGCCGCGAAGTACCGCTCCGCCTCGGCCATCGCACCGACCCGTACGGCGACCGCCGTCGCGATGAACTGGTTCAGGCTGATCCCGGCCGAAGCGGCCTGAGCGGCGGCCATGTTCTTGAGATCTTCCGGCAGCCGCAAGGCGAAGACAGTCATATCCGTAACCTCCTCAAAACCAGAGCCGGCCGTTCGACCGGAATACCGAATCGGGCAGCGCCAGCGCATAGGCCGTGGATAGGTGGATTTCCACGCCCAGCGATGGAAACACCTTGGCGGCATCGCGGAAAACATGGCCTCGTCGGTCGCGGCGATCTGGTGGCGGCGAGCGTGATCACCACCGCCAGCATCGCGGCCAGCAGGGCGCGCGCCGTCTTCGCCACGTCGTTGATGGCTTGCACCGCAGCACCCAGACCCGGCGCCTCGCGCGGTGCGATGATCGTCCCCCGTCCCCGCACTGGTTACCCCCGGTCCCCTGATCATGGGCCGAATTCTTACCCCGGATTTCGGCGTCGAAACTAGAAAAACACCCGAGCGCCAAGCTGAAGCTGGGTCTCGACCGCCCTGGGCGACAGCCCCTCCTCCAACCGTTCGACGCGCCAGGAATCGACGACCAGCGCCTCGGCGGTGAAGCGCAGCCAGTCGCGCGGCTTCCAGGTGACGGCGGTGACGGGCGACCAGCCATGTTCGCTCAAATTCGGTCCCGTGCCGAAATTCCGCGCGCTCGTGCCGAATTGATCCAGCCGCTCGGCAATCCGCCATTCGCCGTCTTCCCAACCGAGCAGAAGATAGGCCGCATGAAAATCGGTCGTGCTGATCAAAGGCGCACCAGGCGTGATAACCGTCTGGCCGGTCAAGCCTTGGGCCAGCAGAGTAAATTTGCCGAACTGGGTGCTGGCCCCCAGACTCCAGAACTGGGTATGCCAGGGAAATTGCCCCTGATCCTCGGTATGGGTATCGACCTCATTGTCGTAGCGCATAAGCTGGAGCGATCCCAGCCCCTGATGCGACCAGGACAGGTTGGCGTACCAGCCGGGATTGCCGTCGATCTCGTGAAAGACTTGGGCATAGGCCGGCGGCGACGGATGCGCGCCGAGATCGGGCACGCGCACCTCGCTCAGCAATCCCGTCGGCTGATCGTTGAACACCCAACCGAAATGCGCGAGTTGAACGCCGGCCGGGTCATTCCAACCATAGACCGCGCCCGAGAGTTGGATATCGTCGATGCCGTCGCGCCACTCGATCATCGTCTCGGTCCCGATCGTGCGCAACTCGTCGCCGACCCAGCTATTGATCGCCGAGGGCGTCAGCGTCCAAGGGCTGGTCCAGCCGATGCCGGTATTTTCCAGCGAGATTGGCGGGAAAAAGGCGCCGGCTTTGACCGACCATCGCCAGTTCGTCGTCGATACCGGGCGCCAGCGGAAAAACGCATCGAGCAGATCAAGTTGCGTGCGCAGATTGGGATCCCACCGGACATCGGCAAAGCCGCGCAACTCCGGCGTCAGGCCGATCGAGCCGGTTCCAACCAGTTGCTCGAATTCCGGCTCGGTCCGAAAATCCTCGCCATTGCCGTTCCATTGCAGCTTGCCGAGCCCGCCTTGCAGGCTGGTTCGGTCACCCGATGTGCTTTCGAGGCGAGCATCACCGAAGCCATCGAACTGAATATCCTGCGCCGCGGCTACTTCCCAAGAGAGTGCCAATATCAGAAGCGCCAGCGTGGCCCAGTTCACGACACCGCCGCCAGCCGCTGACTGGGCCAGCGGGCCTCACCCAGGAAGCGATCGAATGCCTCGATCGGCATCGGGCGGCCGATGTGAAAGCCTTGCGCGCTGTCGCAGCCATAAGCGATCAATCGGGTCAAGGCGGCCTCGTCTTCAACACCTTCGGCCGTCACGGAGTATCCAAGCTGGTGGCCGAGCGCAATCACCGACTGAACGATCATCCGATCCTCCGGGTTCTGGCTCAGATTGCACACGAAGCTCTTGTCGATCTTGAGCTCGCGAACCGGCAGGCGGCGCAGATAACTGAGGGACGACTGTCCCACGCCGAAATCGTCGATCGAAAGTGAGATACCCTGGTCCGCCAGTGCACGCAACACGGCGATCGCGGTATCGGGTTCGCCCATGATAGCGCTTTCCGTCACTTCAAGCATCAACTGACTCGCCGGAAGATCGTGGCGGACCAGCAAGGCCGCCACCCGTGCGGGCAATGCGGAATCGGCCAGATCGCGAACGGAAAGGTTGACGGAAATGGTCAAACCCAGCCCGCGCGAGCGCCATTCCGCGGCCTGTGCGATACCGGTGGCCAGCGCCCAGCGCGTCAGGCGTTGAATATTTCCGGTTTCCTCGGCCAGAGAAATAAACGCGTCCGGCGAGACGAAGCCGCGCTTTGGATGTTGCCAGCGCACCAGCGCCTCGGCCCCGCCGACCCGACCGGCGACAAGATCGAGCTTCGGTTGATAGTATTGCCGCAACCCGTTCTGTTCCAATTCCGCCCGCAGATCGC
>JBAVTK010000406.1:0-24677 GCA_049696095.1 Aliidongia sp.
CGGCCGCGCCGACCACGACGCTGGGGATCGGCAGCAAGATCAGCCGCAAATGGCGAGCGACAGCGATCGTCCGCACCATATCCCGATAAGACATTGGCCGCGGCCCTGCAATAACGATCGGCGTGCCGGGCGCATTTGGTCGCAACACCGCCGCGACGAGAGCCGCGGCCACGTCGTCAATATGAATTGGCTGGACCAATGCCCGGCCGCCCACAAGCGGTAATAGAGAAAAGCGGCGAATCTGTCGCGCCAAAATTTCCACCACGCCGGCGTCGCCGCCATAGATCAGCGTCGCCAGCAGAAATACGGTGGGAATCGGACAGGCGGCAAGCGCCGATTCGGCCGCACGGACGGCTGTCGCGGTCGCGTCGGGCACTTTCGAAAACCGCCGGGTCGAGCCCATCAGCACCAGCCGTTCGATCCCGGCTGGCGGCAAAGCTGCCAGGATTTCCGGCACGAACCGGGCATTGGCACAACTGACCAACAATTCGGCGTCGCTCAATGCCGCGGCAAGTGCCGCCGGATCGGTGAGATTGGCGAGTCTCGTCTCGATTCCCGGCGGCAGGGCGGCCAGCTTTTCCCGATCGCGGCCGACGGCGATCACACCGATCGCCTCGGCCTGCAACCGGTTCAGCAGTGCGCGCCCCAGGGTGCCGGTCGCCGCGATAACCGTCACCCGCGTCATGCCCGTGCCCTAGGCGAACAGCGTTTCGGGCGCGCGATAGTCGAAGCCCAGATCACGCGCGACCGCCTCATAGGTTATCGCCCCCTTGCAGACATTGAGCCCGCGACGGAGATGCTCATCGGCCTGGAGCGCCTTGACCCAGCCCTTTTCGGCCAGCGCCATGACGAAGGGCAGCGTCGCATTGTTGAGCGCGAAGGTCGAGGTGCGGGCGACCGCACCCGGCATGTTGGTCACGCAATAATGCACGACGCCATGTTCGACATAGGTCGGCTCGGCATGGCTGGTCGGCCGCGAGGTCTCGAAGCAGCCGCCCTGGTCGATCGCGATATCGACCATGACCGAACCCGGCTTCATGCGTCGCACCATGTCGTGCGTCACGAGCTTGGGTGCTGCGGCACCGGG
The DNA here is from genome assembly GCA_049696095.1 of Aliidongia sp. Taxonomy (GTDB): domain Bacteria; phylum Pseudomonadota; class Alphaproteobacteria; order ATCC43930; family CGMCC-115725; genus JAXDMU01. Next base: position 1,088 of record JBAVTK010000406.1, read on the forward strand.
CACCAGCACGGCGCCGATCACGACATCGGCCGACAAGACATGCTGTTCGATGTTCTCATAGGTCGAGAACACGGTATGCAGCCGGGCGCCGAATTGCAGATCGAGTTCATAGAGCCGGGGCAATGCCCGGTCGATCACGACGACATGCGCCTCCATGCCCATCGCCATGCGCGCGGCATTGGTCCCGGCGACGCCGCCACCGATGATCACCACCTTGGCCGCCGGCACGCCGGGTACACCACCCAGCAGCATGCCGGCACCGCCCTGCTGTTTTTCCAGGCAATGGGCCGCGACCTGCACCGACATACGGCCGGCAACCTCGCTCATCGGCGTCAGCAGCGGTAGGCCGCGCCGCGCATCGGTCACCGTCTCATAGGCGATGCACACGCCCTTGGAGCGAATCAGCGCCTCGGTCTGCGCCTTGTCAGCGGCAAGGTGGAGGTAGGTGAACAGCACCTGGCCGTCGCGCAGCATCGCGCATTCGTTCGGCTGCGGCTCCTTGACCTTGACCACCATATCGGCCTTCGCGAAGATTTCCTCGGCCGTGGCGGCAATCGTGGCACCGGCCGCGAGATAGGCGTCGTCGGTAAAGCCGATGCCGGCACCGGCACCCTGCTCGACCAGCACACTCTGCTGGTGGCGCACCAGTTCGCGCACCGCGCCGGGCACAAGCCCGACCCGGTTCTCGTTGATTTTAACTTCTTTGGGAACGCCGATCAGCATGTCGTATTTCCTCGCCAGAGCGATGGGGGTGGAAGGCGCCTTCCTAACGGTTTTCGGTGCGGCAAAACACCCTCAGCTTCAGTCGAGTCTGCCCAAAATCTGACTAATTGTGCCGAAGATTTCGTCGATCTGCCGATTTTCAACGATCAAGGGCGGCGAGAGCGCCAATATATCCCCGGTCACGCGGACCAGCAGGCCGGCTTCGAAGCATCTCACGAAAGCCTCGAACCCGCGCGCGCCCGGCTTGCCCGCACGCGGCGCCAGCTCGATCCCGGCGACGAGACCCAGATTGCGGATATCGACGACATGGCGGGCGCCGCGCAGGCTGTGCGCGGCATCCTCGAATGCCTGCTCCAACCCGGCGGCGCGCTCGAACAAGGCCTCGTCGCGATAGAGATCGAGCGTGGCGAGCCCGGCGGCACAGGCGAGCGGATGGGCCGAATAGGTATAGCCATGGAACAATTCGATCGCGTTCTCGGCGGCATTGTCCATAAAAGTCTGATAGATCCCCTCCCGCGCGGCGACCGCCCCCATCGGCACGGCACCGTTGGTCAGGCCTTTCGCCAGCGCGATCAGATCCGGTACGATCCCGAAACGATCAGCGGCGAACGGCGCGCTCAGCCGGCCGAATCCGGTGATGACCTCGTCGAAGATCAGCAAGATGCCGTGTCGATCGCAGATCCGGCGCAACTCCTCAAGATATCCGACCGGCGGGACCAGCACGCCGGTCGAACCGGCCAGCGGCTCGACCATGACGGCCGCGATGGTCGAGGGATCATGCAGCGCCACGATGCGTTCGAGTTCGCTGGCCAGTTGCCATCCGGTCTCCGGCTGGCCGCGGGTGAAGGCCCGCGCCGGATCGTGCGTGTGCGGCAGATGATCGACCCCGGGCAGCAGCGGGCCGAAGAATTTCCGGTTGGCGCCGATGCCGCCGACCGAAATACCGCCGAAGCCGGTGCCGTGATAGCCGCGCTCACGCCCGATCAACCGGGTCCGCGCACCCTCGCCGCGTGCCCGATGATAGGCGATGGCGATCTTGAGCGCGGTATCGGCCGCCTCGGAACCGGAATTGGTGAAGAAAATCCGCGAAAGATCGCCCGGCAGGAGCGCCGCCAGCCGCGACGCCAGTTCGAACGCCTTGGGGTGCCCCATCTGAAAGACCGGCGCAAAATCCATCTCGGCCGCCTGGCGCTGAATCGCCTCGACGATCGGCTTGCGAGCATGCCCGGCATTGCAGCACCACAGGCCCGCCGCCCCGTCGAGAATCCGCCGCCCATCCTGGCTGGTGTAATACATGCCCTCGGCCGCAACCAGTTGCCGCGGCGCCGCCTTGAACTGGCGGTTGGCCGTGAACGGCATCCAGAACGCCTCAAGATCATTGGGCCATTGACCTGGATCGGCGTCGTTCATCGCGGGTATCCTTGATGTGGGTTGGATGGGGTCCGCTCGGCCTTCGGCGGTCTGCCGACGATCAGCCTCGTTCAGAAATAGCGGCGAGCAGGCCCGGCGTCGAGTTGCTACCCGGTCTTCCCTCGCGAACCTGCCATCGTCATAGCCCATTTTCGAGCAATCTGGCATTGCTCATCGTTACGCTATTATGGTCGGCACGAATCGAAGCAACCGATGGTGCCCGCGTTGAGACGATCCGGCGATTGCCTCCGCACGCGCCGGCCCATGCCGTCCTGTGCGAGGCCGGATGACCGATACGACGAGGTTAAGCTCGTTTCGCCACCCTTGATGAAACCGGGATTGCCGAGGTTTGATCGCGCTGCATGGCGGGCCGCGGCGAATGCTCACGCCGAGTGCAACCGTGCAGCTATAATCCGCGCCGACACGCTGATTCGACCGGAGAGGCAAAGGCGGTGCCCGATATGAGACTCGTTTCCACGCTGAGTTCAGCGGCGGCGCTGCTGCTGTTGACGTCCGTCGGCATCGCCGCCGAGCCGCGCGAGACTGACCCCGCGCCCGTGGCGGCCGATTGGGCGGCCCTTGCCAAGCTGCCGGATTGGAGCGGGGTCTGGACCCCGGCGGTGCGCGACCAGAATGCCCAGATCACCTCGAACCCGCCGCCTTGGACGCCCGATGTGGCGGCCCAAATGGCCGATCTCACTGCCCAGGAAAAAGCCGGCCATCCGCGCGGCCTGTTCATCGATTGCCTGCCGGAAGGCATGCCGAGCTGGATGCTGATTTCGCACAATGCCGTCGAAATCCTGTTCACGCCTGGCCGGGTCACGCTGCTCGGCGAATCCGACGGCAATCGGCTGCGCCGGATCTATACCGATGGGCGCGGCCACCCGGCCGATCCGGATCCGTCCTTCCACGGTCATTCGACCGGTCATTGGGATGGCGAGACGCTGGTGGTCGATACCGTCGGCGTGTTGCCGCAATCGCTGCTCGCGGTCAGCGAGGCGGTCGGCATTCCAAACAATGGCGATCTGCATGTCATCGAGCGGATTCATCTGGCCGACAAGGACACGCTGCATGACGATCTGGAGATCACGGCACCGCATGTGCTGACCGGTCCCTGGAAGACCACCCGGATCTATTACCGCCAGCGGGCGAAGAAATACGAGATCATCGAGGGCGAATGCCTGCAAGGCAGCTTCAAGGACGGGGTCGATGCCAAGGGCAACGCGATTTTCGTGCCGCTGCCGCTGGTCGATGGCAATCCACGGGCGCAATAGGGAGATCCGGAAATGACGCGTTCGCAGTTTATCGCCCTGTCCCTGGCCGCTCTCGCCGGCCTTGCGGTGCCGGTGGCACCGGGTCAGGCCCATCACTCCTTTGCCATGTTCGATCCGTCCAAGCCGATGACGATCAACGGCACGGTCAAGGAATTCCAATGGACCAATCCGCATGTCGTGCTCTGGGTCTATGCTGCGGCGAAGGAGGGTGACACGCCCGATCTCTGGAACATCGAACTGACCAGCCCGGGCAATCTCACACGCATCGGCTGGACCCGGCATTCGCTCAATCCCGGCGACAAGGTGGCGGTCGAGTTCGCGCCTTTGCGCGACGGCACGCATGGCGGCGGATTCCGCAAGGTCACGCTGACCGATACCGGCCAGGAACTGACCGGGAACTTCCAGGCGACGGAGAAGCCGGATCTCCAGTGACCGGGCACCGGCCGGGCGGTTCCGCTGGGTCGCGTGGCTCGCGCTCATCCTGGCGGTCGGCGGGATCAGTACGGCAGCCGGCTTCGCCCTCGATCAGGCACGGCTGCGCCACCGGCTGATTGCACCCTTTCCCGACGAGGTGCCGGCGGATCCGGCGCTGCGCGCCTATGCCCGCCAGCTGGCCGCGCCGGCCTGGGCGGCGCATTGCGCCACCTGCCATGACCCGGCGCGTCCCGGGGTGCCCAACCTCCGCGATGCGCTGTGGCTCTATGGCTTCGGCCGGGTGTCGGATCTGGAACGAACGATCCTTTACGGCATCCGCTCGGGCCACGGCAAAGCACGGAACATCACGGATATGCCGGCCTTCGGCGTGACCGGACAACTGACCGCGGATGAAATCGGCGATGTCGCGGCCTATGTGATTTCACTGTCGAGACGGGGCGGCGAGGCGGCGGCGATCGCGCGCGGCCAGGCGATCTATCAAGGCAAAGGCCAATGTTTCGATTGTCACGGCGCCGATGCGTCCGGCAATGTCGATTGGGGCAGCCCGCGCCTGACCGGCGGCGGTTGGCTCTATGGCGGCGATCCCACCTCGATCTACAGCTCGATCCATGATGGCCGCCATGGTCGCTGTCCGGCGTGGATCGATGTGCTCGATCCGGTGACGATCCGGGCGCTCGCGGTCTTTGTGCAAGATGGGGTGGCCGGCGCCGAGGGTGCGAAATGATGGCCGATCCCGCCGCCCGCCGGACCTTGCTGCTGAGCGCCGCTGGCGCCGTCATCGGCCTCGTGCTGGCCTTCTTTGCGCTCTTCACCGCCAAGGGTACCGAGGCCGACGCGCTGCCGCCCGAGGATGTGGCGCTGGTCAATCAGCGGCCGATCCTGCAAAGCGATTTCGTCACCCAGGCCCAGCTCGAAACCGGCAGCACCTTCGCCGAGACCAGCAAGGAAGAGCGGCGCAAGGTGCTCGACGAGATGATCGAGGAGGAGCTGCTGGTGCAGCGCGGCTTGGAAATCGATCTGGCGGCGTCCGATCCCGATGTCCGCACCGCGACGGTCGCCGGCGTCAATTTGCAGGTTGATGCCGAGGTGCTGGCCGCCCCGCCCGACGAAGCGGCGCTCGAACGCTACTTCGCCCAGCATCGCGACCGCTATGCGATCGATGGTGCGATGGATCTGCGCGATTTCATTTGCCCGAACGGCACGGCCAACGACGCGGTCGCGGCCTTGCGGACGGGCACGGCGCCAGACGCGGTGGCGGCACGCTTCGGTCTCGCCGAGTCGAAAAGGCTTGGCCATGGCGACAATTACGATTTCGGCGTCAAGGCCAAGCTGGGCAACCAACTCTATGCCGCCGCGGCGAGCCTGACCGATGGCATGGCGAGCGAGCCGATCGAAGAGGGCGGCCAAATCCATCTTCTCTATATGGTAAAGCGCAAGCCGATCACGCCGCTCAGCTTCGCCGCGGCACGCGATACGGTCTGGCAGGATTACCAGCGCGAAGCGCGGCAGCGGGTCGAGCGCGCCAACCTCGATTATCTGAAAGGCCGCGCCGAGATCCGCGTGGCGCCGGGGCTGGACCCATGATGCGGTTCGCCATCCTCCTGTTCCTGCTGCTCGCCGGCCCGGCCCTGGCCCACACCAAGAGCGAGAGCCATTCCGATTGGCGGATCGTCGGCGACAGCGTCCATGTCACCTTCACACTGCCCGAGATCGAAGCACGCCGGCTGACCCCGGACGGTGCCGAGGCGACGAACGAGACGATCGCGCGCTATCTCACCGCCCATCTCGGCGCCGCGGTCGGCGAGACGGACTGCCCGCCCGCCGGACCGGTCCGGCCGGTCGCGGCCGTCACCGGTTTCCGTCGCTTCGAACTGAGCTTCGCCTGCCCGCAGACCGAGGGCATCGCGCTCCATTCCAGCGCCTTCTTCGATCTGGTGCCCTCGCACGTCACCTTCGCCCAGATCACCGACGCGCGCGGCCGGATCACCGAGCAGCTCTTCACGCATGAGCACGAGACCCTGGCCGGCGGCGCGGGTGACAACCCGCTTCAGGATGCCGGGTTCCTCGATTACATCCGGCTCGGCATGCTGCATATTCTGACCGGCCTCGACCACATGTCGTTCCTGCTGGGTCTGGTGTTGATTTCGCGCCGGGTTCGCGATCTGGTCTTCGTCGTGACCGGCTTCACATTGGGTCACAGTTTGACGCTGGCGCTGGCCGTGACCGGCATCCTGCGGCCGCGTGCGCAATATATCGATGCGCTGATCGGGCTGACCATCGCGCTGATCGGGGCGGAGAATGTCGCCGTCGCCTCGCGCCGGCCCGGTGTCGCGGCGGTGGCGGTCGCCGGTTTTCTGGGTGTCATGGCGCTCGGCAGCTGGCTCGGCTTCAGCGGCCTGCCGCCCTTGCTGCTGGTCGGCGCCGGGCTCTTCGCGGCGAATTACCTGAGATTGTCCGGCCATCTGGTCGATGCCGCGCGGCTGCGCCTCGTGGTCACGTTAGTCTTCGGCTTGATCCACGGCTTCGGCTTCGCCGCAGATCTGCTGGAGATGCGCCTGCCGACCGGCAAGTTGGCCGAATTGCTGGTCGGCTTCAATCTCGGTGTCGAGATTGGTCAGCTCTCTCTGGTCCTCGCCATGATCGGCGCGGCCGCATTGCTGGCGCGGATCGGGTTTGGCCTGCCGCGCCGGCTGGTGGTCGATCTGGGCTCGGCCGCACTGGTGGCGTTCGGCGTGTTTTTGCTGGTGACACGGTCTTATGGGTGAGACCGGCCGGCGCGGCGTTCGGCCGCGCCGTCGGTAAAATTACTCAACCATAGACATGGACGCGCCGACAAGCCCGATACCAACCGGCCCGGTGATGATGGTGATGGCGGTGACAGCGGGTCACCCAGCGAACCTCCTGCACCATCGGCCGCTGGATCGATGCCGCGGCCGGGACCGAGAGCGGCGCCGCAACGGCACTCGGCTGCGCGACCAGACACAGCAGCGCGGCACCGGCCATGGCCGAAATAAGCTTCACCATTCGACGTCTCCCTGGAGGATGTATCCAAACGAACGACTCGCCGGATGAAAGGTTGCGGTGAAAAGCGGTCTCGACCGGGGCGCGTCAGTTGATGATCGCGACCTCGATCGCACCCGTCCGGCGGACGACATGCAAAGCGACATCGTCGCCATGCCGCCATAGCTGCACATCGACATCGCAATCGCCGAGCCGGAGATTGGAGATCCGACACTCCTCCATCCAGGCGGGCAGCACGGGACGAGTTAGCCGGATCTGTTTTGCGGCATGGCGAAATGAGATGCCGAGCAGTGCGCCCATCAGTCCAAACACGGCCGCCGAGGACCAGGCTTGGGGAATGCAGGCGACCGGATAGCCGGTCGGCGCCGATCCGGGCCGCCGTTCGAAACCGCAAAACAGCTCGGGCAGGCGGTGATCGGCCATGAAGAGCGACGCGTCGAACATTCCGGTCATGACCGCCAATAGCGGCCGTTGCAGACCGTAGCGCGCAAAACCCAGCCCGATCAAGGCATTGTCATGCGGCCAGACCGAGCCATTGTGATAGGACATGGGGTTGTAGCGCGCTTCTGTCGTTTCGACCGTGCGAATGCCCCAGTTCGAGAAGGCGGCCGGCGAGACCAGCCGCGCGGCGACGCGGGCGGCCCGTTCGCGCGACGCCAGCCCGCCCATCAGGACGTGGCCCGCATTCGAGGTGGCCACCCGGCAGGGCTGTTTGGCGCCATCCAAGGCCAAGGCATAGGTCCCCATATCCTCGAGCCAGAAGGCCTGTTCGAATTTCTCGCGCAGGCGTTCGGCCGCGGCCCGCAACGCGGCACCGTGATCCGGTTCGCCGAGGCGATCGGCAAGTTCAGCCGCGCCGATATAGGCGGCGTAGGCGTAGGCCTGAACCTCGGCCAGCGCGATCGGCGCTTCCGCCAGGCGGCCATCGGCGTGAAAAATCGAATCGCTGCTGTCCTTCCAGCCTTGATTGATCAGGCCGTTGAGCGATTTGCGGTCATATTCGAGAAAGCCGTCGCCATCGAGGTCGCCATATCGGGCCATCCAATCGAGTGCTGCCACAATGTTCGGCCACAGCGCTTGGATGAACGCCAGATCGCCGGTCCGGCGGTAATAGGCTGCGGCCAATACCACGAAAAGCGGTGTCGAATCGACTCCGCCATAGTACTGGGCGAACGGCACCTCGCCCAGCATCGCCATTTCGCCCTTGCGGGTTTCGTGCAGGATCTTGCCTGGTTCCGCATCGGCCTTGGGGTCAAGCACCGTCGCCTGATGAGCCGCCAGAAAGCGCAACGTGCCGGCGGCGAGACTTGGATCCAGCCACAGGCACTGCAACGCCGTGATGATCCCATCCCGGCCGAAGGCGGTCGAGAACCAGGGAATGCCAGCGTAGGGATAGGGGCCGTAAGGCGTTTCGGTCACGAGCATTTCCAGATCGGCGCGGGACCGGCCGACCCAGTCGTTGAAACTTTCGTTGCTGGTGAAGATCTGGGCGACAGCGGCGCGGCGGTCGGCTTTACGCCGGGTCGCGGCCGCGACAACGGCATCGAGCGGCTTCAATGCCGCCGGACGGCCATCACACTCGCAACGGACCGTGATTTGCAGGGTTCGGGTTTCGCCGGGGTCAAGGGTGAGATCCCAGGCACGCCGCCGCCGCGCGATCGGTTGCGCGGCCGGGGCGAACATCAGGCTGGTCCGCCGGACCACCCCGTCAAGACCGCGATAGGCCAGCACGATTCCGTCCGCACACTCCTGATCCGCCAGCATGTCGCCGCGCCGCTTGCGGGACGCCCCGCGCACCTCGAAAATATCGGCAAAATCGGCGGCAAAACTGACTTCCAGCCGAAAGGGCAGCGACTGATGACCGAAATTCCGGATGGCCAGGGTCTGGAACAACGTGTCGTTGCCGAGCACCGTCGTGCTACAGATGTGGATCGTGTCTTTGGCCATCGGACTTGAATCGGGTCCGACGAGATCCGGATTGGTGAGATCGGACGACAGCGCGCTGTTGTCGTCGGTCACGAAAGACGACAGCAGCAGCGGCCGCACGCCATTGATGGTCAACAGCAATTGCGCCAGATACCGCGTATCCTCGAAGAACAGCCCTTGCGCCGCCGGACCGGTTGCCTGGGTATTGCCGAATTCATCAAGGACGGCAAAGATCTCGCCTTGCTTCAGAATGCGCGGTCGCTGGGTCGCGACAGCGGCCGAGGCGGAGATGTAGTAGGGCGAAACCTCGATCTCCGTGCTGGACGGCACTACCTCCGCCTCGTGCTGTTCACCCGCCATCAGGCTAGCTTGAGTTTGGCCGGGCGGCGCGCGGCGATCAGGTGCTGGTAGACCCGCAGATAATCCTCCGCCATCCGGCGCGCGGTGAAGCGCGCCTCGAATGTCTGGCGGACCCGGCCTCGGTCCAGTTCGGGCACCCGGCGTACCGCCGCGATTGCCTCTGCTTCCGTCTCGACGATGAAGCCGGAGATGCCATCATCAAGGACCTCGGGGACCGAGCCGCGGCGCAGTGCGATCACCGGCGTGCCGCAGGCCATCGCCTCGATCATCGCCAGTCCGAACGGCTCATCCCAGGCGATGGGAAACAGCAATGCGGCGGCGTTGCCGAGAAATTCGATCTTTTGAAACTCATTGATCTCGCCGATGAACTCGACATGGGGGAGCGACAGCAGCGGCTTGACGCACTCGTCGAAATAGGCTTGGTCGGCCTTGTCGATTTTCGCGGCGATCTTGATGTTCATGCCGGCGGCTTGAGCGATCCGGATCGCCGCATCGGGCGCCTTTTCCGGCGAAATACGGCCGATGAAGGCGAGATAGCCGCCCAGACCCGGCCCTTGCCGCAGCATATCGTCCGGCAAGCCATGATAAATCGTATCGACGAAATTGGCATATTTCATCGGCTTGCGCTGCGAGTCCGAGATGGAGACGACCGGCACGTCGGGAAAGGTTTGGTAGAGATGCTGCAATTCCGGCAGATCGAGACGGCCATGCAAGGTGCTGACGAACGGGACATCGATCCGGGACAGAATCGGATAGCTCAAATAATCGATATGGAGATGGATAATATCGAAGTCGCGAGCACAGCGCGCCAGCGTTTCCAACAGGATGATATGGGGCGCCAGATAGTCGCGCATGGTCGGGTCGAGCCGCAAGGCGTGCGGCCAGGCCGCCACGAGCCTTGCCTTCGTCTCGCTGTCGCCGCTCGCAAACAGCGTCACCTCATGCCCGAGGTCGACCAGCTGGTTGGTCAGGTGGGCCACGATCCGTTCGGTGCCGCCATAGAGTTTGGGCGGCACGGCTTCCATCAGCGATGATACCTGGGCGATCTTCATGAATGACCTGTCTGGGTGACGAGGAAACCGGGTGGGCGGGGCCGACAGAACGGGCGATCCTGATAAGACAACTCACCGGCCCAAGCGGTTCCTTTATTTGCGCTATCGCCCATCGGCACGGCGTCGCCCGATCCTCGCTCGGCCGCACCGCCGGCATCCGGCACCGGACGAAAATGGATGATCGGGCTCGGCCCGTTCCCGTTCGACGGCTGCACGACGATGCCGATCTCGCAGCCGAGTTGGGCCAGCATTTTCATGATGCGCTCGACCGAGAGACCTCCCGAAACCGCCCTTTAAGCTGCCGCGATCGAGCTGGATGGCACAAGTCAGTCGCGTTCGTGATGCCTTCTGTCCTTCACGATTCCGATTTCGGCAGGAATCGGATACCGGGCAGACCGTCGAAATGCCGGTCGCAAGTGAGCAGGTCGGCGCCATGGGCCATGGCGGTCGCGTAGACAATGGCATCCGCTGTCGCCAGTTTACGGCTGACGCCGATATGAGCCGCCGATAGCGCGATCTCTCTATCGAGATCGGCGACGATGCAGGTTCGGGTGAGCGCAATGACCTGATCGGCCTTGTCCTCACCGATTTCCCGCGTCAGCCATCCGGAAGCTCGGAAGTGACCGTCTTGCCGACCGTGGGGCCGATCAGCCACTCGATCCCGGCCGACGTATCGACAACTCGCATCAAACGCGATCCGATCGGTCTCGATAGCCGTCCGGTGTGGCGCACCGCGCCATGCCACCGAGATCCTCCGCGCTTGGGACAGACATCAGAAGCATGCCTTCCCCCTTGGGAATGAAGACGAATATCTGACCGGCCTGCCAGTGCCGGGCCTTTCGGATCGTCTTGGGGATTGAAATCTGGAATTTGGCCGAGAGCTTTGCTGTGTCCTTCATCGGCATTGCCACTCTCCAATCGATCTTCGCATCGCGGAATATTATGACAGGTGGCCGTAAATCAAACCACGCAAGCGACTTAATTCCTCTCAGTGTCGATCTCGCAGCGGCGGGGAGACAGCGTCTTTATGATGCGCCCGGCCGAGACCTCCCGCAGACGACGCTTGCCAAACAATCATTTGGTAGGTATGGTCCGGCCAGATGGAGTGATGCCGCGATGATCCAGAATGCGACCTCGGAGACGGCCGGGACTGAGAACCGCCGTCTCGACATCATCCGAGCAGCAGCGCGGTTGTTCGCCGCGCAGGGCTATGTCGGCACCTCGATGCGTGACATCGCCAGGGCGGTCGGCATGCTGCCGGGCTCGCTCTATTATCATTTCCCGTCCAAGGAAGTGTTGATCGAACAGATCTTCATCGTCGGCAGTCAGACGCTGAGCGCAGCCGTCGAGGCCGCGGTGGCTGGTCTGAGCGATCCCTGGGCGCGGCTCGAACAGGCCTGTGTCACCCATCTCGAAGCCCATCTGTCCGACAGCCGCTTCGCCGCCGCCATCACGGCCGAAAGCCTCAAACTCGCGCCGCCCTTGCGCGCCCGGTTGGTGGCACATCTCGATCGGTACGAGGCGCTGTTCGCCGCGATGGTCCAGGCGCTCGATCTGCCGCCCGAGATCGATCGCTCGATCTATCGGCTGAGTTTGCTCAGCACGCTCAATGCCGTCGAATTTTGGTATCGACCGGGCGGCAAGACACCCGATTACATTGCCCGGCAGATTTTCTCGATCTATGACCATCGCGAAGCTCGCCGACGCTAGATTGTTTCCGACTGGAAAAGGAGAACCGGCTATGGCCGACGCTTATATCTACGATGCCGTTCGCACCCCGCGCGGCAAAGGTAAAGCCGATGGTTCGTTGCATGAGGCAACGGCGCTCCATCTCGCCACCACGGTGCTGAAAGCGGTGCGCGACCGAAACGGGCTCGATACCGGACTGGTCGACGATGTCGTGCTCGGTTGCGTGACGCCGGTCGGCGAGCAGGGTGCCGACATCGCCCGGATCGCCGTGCTCAATGCCGATTACGCCGAGACGGTGGCCGGCGTGCAAATCAACCGCTTCTGCGCCTCGGGCCTTGAGGCGACCAATATGGCTGCCGCTCAGGTGATGGCCGGCCAGTCCGATTTCGCCATCGGCGGCGGGGTCGAATCCATGTCGCGCGTGGCGATGGGGTCCGATGGTGCCGCCTGGGCGACCGACCCCTCGATCGCCTTCAAGAGCTATTTCGTGCCGCAGGGCATCGGCGCCGATCTGATCGCGACCAAATGGGATTTTTCGCGCACCGATGTCGATAGCTACGCGGTCGAGAGCCAGAAGCGCGCCGCCGCCGCCTGGGCCGATAACCGCTTCAGGAAATCAATCGTCCCGGTCCTGGATCAACTGGGCCTGACGCTGCTCGATCACGATGAACATATGCGCGCCGAGACGACCATGCAGTCGCTGGCCGCACTCAACCCGTCTTTCACCGCCATGGGCGAGACCATGGGTTTCGACAGCGTCGCCCTGCAGCGTTATCCTGAGCTGGAGCGGGTCGAGCACGTCCATCATGCCGGCAATTCCTCCGGCATCGTCGATGGCGCCGCGGCCATTCTGATCGGCACCAAGGAGGCCGGCTTGAAGGCGGGGCTGAAGCCGCGCGCGCGCATTCGCGCCTTCGGCTCGATCGGCTCGGAACCGACCATCATGTTGACGGGGCCGGAAAAGGTGACGCGCAAGGTGCTGGCCCGCGCCGGCATGACGCCCTCCGACATCGATCTCTACGAACTCAACGAAGCCTTCGCCGCGGTGGTCCTGCAATTCATGAAATTGCTCGAAATCCCCCATGACAAGATCAATGTGAATGGCGGCGCCATCGCCATGGGCCATCCGCTGGGCGCGACCGGCGCCATGATCCTGGGCACGTTGCTCGATGAGATGGAGCGGCGCGATCTGGCGACCGGCCTCGCCACTTTGTGCGTCGGCGCCGGCATGGGCACCGCCACCATCATCGAGCGGCTGTAAGCCGGAAGGGTCGATCATCATGCAAAATATTCGTAGCGAAACCGATGCCGACGGCATCGTCACCCTGACCTGGGACATGCCCGACCGCTCGATGAATGTGCTCTCCGGCAGTTCGATCCCGGAATTCGCCGCGGCCGTGGACCGGGCGATCGCCGATCCGGCGGTCAAGGGCGTGGTCGTAACCTCGGGCAAGAAGGATTTCATCGCCGGGGCCGATCTCTCGATGCTTGAGGCGCAGACCGCGGGCGCCGCCACCGGCGACAAGAGCCAGATCGCCAAGAATATCTATGACGGCATCATGTCGCTCAATCTGCTGCTGCGCAAGATCGAGAAGGCCGGCAAGCCGTTCGTCGCCGCGATCAACGGCACGGCGCTTGGCGGCGGGCTCGAAATCTGCCTCGCCTGTCATCACCGTGTCGTGGCCGACGAGCCGCGCATCCAGCTGGGCCTGCCCGAAGCCAAGGTCGGCGTGATGCCCGGCGCCGGCGGTACGCAGCGCCTGCCGCGTCTGATGGGGTTGATGGGAGCACTGCCGCTGATGCTCGAAGGCAAGTCGCTGAGCCCGAAAGAGGCGCTCGGCGGCAATGTCGTCCACAAAATCGTACCGGCAGCCTCGCTGATCGACGAGGCCAAGGCCTATATCAAATCCGGCGGCAAGTCGGTCCAGCCCTGGGACGAAAAGGGCTTCAAGCTACCGGGCGGCGGCCCCAATACGCCGGGCGGCTCGCAGATCTTCATAGGCGGCAACGCCATGCTGCATGCGCGCAGCCTCGGCAATTACCCGGCGCAGCAGGCGATCATGTCGGCGGTTTATGAAGGCACGCAAGTGCCGATCGACGCGGCGCTCAGGATCGAGGCGCGCTATATGACCTCGGTCATGCTCGACCCGGTCTCGCGCAACATGATCCGCTCGCTCTTCATCAATATGCAGCGCGCCAACAAGCTGGCGACCCGGCCGCAAGGCTATCCGCCGGCCAAGCTCAGCAAGATCGGCATTCTCGGCGCCGGCATGATGGGCGCCGGCATCGCCCATGTCTCGGCCGCAGCCGGGCTCGATGTCGTGCTGATCGATCGCAGCCTGGACGATGCCGAAAAGGGCAAGGCCTATTCGGCCAAGTTGCTCGACAAGCAAGTCGCGCGCGGCAAGATCGATGCGGCCAAGCGCGAAGCCCTGCTGGCCAAGATCGTACCCTCGACCGATTACGCGCTGCTCTCCGATGCCGATCTGGTGATTGAGGCGGTGTTCGAGGATCGGGCGATCAAGGCCGATGTCACCAAGCGGGCCGAAGCGGTGCTGCCGGCCCATGCCGTGTTCGGCTCGAACACCTCGACCCTCCCGATCACCGGCCTCGCTGAAGCCTCGAAGGACGCGGCCAAATTCATCGGCGTGCATTTCTTCTCGCCCGTCGACAAGATGCAACTGGTTGAGATCATCCGCGGCAAGCAGACCTCGGATGCGACGCTCGCGATCGCGATGGATTTCGTCCAGCGCATCAAGAAGACACCGATCGTGGTCAATGACAGCCGCGGCTTCTATACCAGCCGGGTCTTCGGCACCTATACCCGCGAAGGCATCATGATGCTGGCCGAAGGGGTGGCACCGGCCTTGATCGAGAATGTCGGCAAGATGACCGGCATGCCGATGGCGCCCTTGGCGCTGGCCGACGAGGTGGCGCTCGACCTCATCTACAAGATCGGCAAGCAGACCCAAAAGGATCTGGGCGACGCCTATCGCCGCGGGCCGATCGACGGGCTGATCGAAAAGCTGGTGGTCGAGCTGGGCCGGCTCGGCAAGAAAGCCGGCAAGGGCTTCTACGAGTATCCGGCAGACGGCAAGAAGCGCCTGTGGCCCGGCCTCGCCGACCTGGTGCCGCGCGCCGCCGACCAGCCCGACCCGGCCGAGCTGCGCACACGCTTCCTCTATGTCCAGGCGCTGGAGACGGCGCGCTGCTATGAGGAGAACGTCGTCACCGACCCAGCCGACGCCGATGTCGGCGCCATCCTCGGCTGGGGCTTCGCGCCGTGGACCGGCGGCCCGCTCTCGCTGATCGACACGGTGGGTGCGGCACAGTTCGTCGCCGAATGCGATCGCCTCGCCCAGAAATTCGGCGAGCGTTTCACGCCGAACGCGCTGCTGCGCCGGATGGCGGCGACGGGCGAGACGTTTTACGGGGTGAAGGCCGGGAAGGCGGCCTGAGCCGAGTCCGGCCAGGGAGGACCTCGTGTCGAAGTGGGCCAGTAGGCGTTTACCGCCTTCTGGTCCACTTCGGAGTTCCGGGGACAGGAGTTCCGGGGACAGTGCATAAAACTGGGGCGCCGTTGGGCGGGCTGGATGACGGCCCCACAGGCTCAGTTTCCCCGAGGGCCGGTCGGCCGAAACGCCAGTGCGGGAAATAGGGGACCAGATCTCCAAAAGCTCCCGGATGTGGGCGAGGCAACAGAAGTTGATGTTGTGTCCAAGTCCGACCGGCTGCGAAGTGGACACCCCCGCCCGCCAGAGCCATACTCACCTCATGATCGACCGCGACCCGACCAAACTGACGCTTGATGATTGGCTTGCCGACCTCAAAATGAGCGAGGCAGAGGTCGATGTGGGTGAGCTTGTGCCAGGTGAGGTGGTAATGGCGACCATCCAAGCGGCTATCGGCCGGCTCGAAGCCCGTCTAGCCGGCACCCCGCAGCAGAACGCCGCACCGCGCCAGCGCTAGCGTCCCCCCAGGATTGAACCTCGGGGCGAAGGCAAGGAAGGCCGCCTGGGAAGGTTCCGGCCGACGAAGCTATCGTGCCGAAGCTCGGCCAGCAGCGGTTCGCAGCCTTCTGGCCCCGCTTTCTGGGTGGAATCCAGTACAGGGGAAGACACTGATGACGGACGTCACCACCGACCGGAATACCCCCATCGAACTCGCAGAAGACCCGGATACCGGCGATCGTTTTTTGATCTATCGCACTGAGAAGGGTACTCAAGTTGATTTGCGAGTCGACGGGGACATGTTCTGGGCCACGCAGCAGCAGATGGCGGAGGCTTTCGGCGTTACGCGCCAAAATATTACGATGCATCTTCAGAATATTTTTCGGGAGGCCGAGCTTGCCGAAATTTCAGTGTGTGAGGAATCCTCACTAACTGCCCGCGACGGCAAGGTCTAGCCGACCAAATTCTATGACCTTAATGCAGTGATATCAGTCGGTTATCGGGTCGGCGGGCCCTTGGGAACGGCCTTTCGGATCTGGGCGACCGATAAGCTGTTCCGCTATCTGACAAAGGGATTTGTCGTCGATTCCGAACGCCTCAAAGCGCCGGGCATTCATGACCGAGTGGCCGAGCTACGGGAGATCACTGCTGTCCGGTTAAAAATCGAATAAATTCAATTGGTTAGTTATTTGCGAAGTATCGGGTTTGTATTCTTCGATGTTAAGTGCTTGTTTGATATCAATTTTCTCGAAGAGGGTGACCGAAAAAACCTGTAGCAATGTGTAGAGCGAGGCGTCCAGATCGAGGCGTTTTTTGACGATTGCGACGAGGACGTAGACCGAGACAGCGATCCAGATTTGGGTCTTCACGGCATTTTCCGACGTGCCGTAGAATTTTTTGATCCGCAGATGCTGCTTGATCCACTTGAAGAAAAGCTCGACCTGCCAGCGATTTTTGTAGAGCGCGGCAATGGTGAGCGCCGGGAGGTCGAAGTGATTGGTCAGGAACACCAGCGCCTTACCGGTCTCGGCATCCTTGAACCGGACCCGGCGCAGGTGTTCGGGGTAATGTTGGCTGGTGTAGTGACCATCGAGCGCAATGGATTGGTCGCAGATAATGCCGGTCGAGCGATCCGTTGCGGCCGAATAGACGCGATGGGCCTTCATATTCGACTTGGTGCGGGTCACGAAGAAGGCTCCGGCGCGATGCACCGCATGAAGGCGGGCGAAATCGACATAGCCGCGATCCATGACGTAGATGGCGCCAGGTTCGGGGAGCAGCAGGTCGAGCGCATGGACGTCGGCCATTTTGCCGTCCGAGATATGGATGAAGCTCGGGATATTGCCGCGCAGATCGAGCAGGGTGTGCATCTTCACTGCGGCTTTGGTCGTGCGGAAATGCGCCCACGGAAAGACCGACAGGCACAGATCGATGGTCGTCGAATCCAAGGCGTAGACCGTGTTGGTCAGGTCCAGGCCGAGATCCTCGTTGGCGTAAAGCTTCCTGGCCTGGACAATCAAACGCTGGGCCAACTCCGCGTAGATGCGCCAGTCGCGTGTTTCGTTGGCATCGGCCAGGGTCGAGCGCCGGATCGGCGCGCGAAAGCCCATGTGGTAAAGCTTTGCCGCCTGCACCGACAAGCAGGTCTCGATGTCGCGCAGGCTCTCGCGATAGGTCAATTGGGCAAACGCCATGGCCCGGTATTGTTCCGCGCAGGAAAGCGACCGCACGCGATGGTCGCCGCCATGGCGTGCCACGATCCGCGAGAACGTGCTCCACGGCAGAAAATCCATCAGTTGGGCGAACAGCGTCTTGCCCGTGTTCACGGCGGCCTCCTCGGAAATCCTCCGAAGAGTGCTAGACCAAGTTCAAATCGACACCACGCGATTCGGTCGAAAATGCGCGTTAAATCAGGTGATTAGACGTGACCCGCCGACGCTTAACCGGACAGCAGTGACGGGAGATCATCCGGGATATCCGGGCCGCAGAATCGAACATCTATGCCGAACTCCGCCGCATTTGCGCGATGTGTCAGGATTACGACCCAAATCCGCGGATGCCCGCCACTTCTACAGCCACATGCAGGCCAAACTTTATTGGGCGGTCACGTCCAACACGCCGTCGATGGTCCTGCGCGACCGGGCAGATGCCGACGCGCATGCAAAACGGGAATATAAGAAATTCGACGAGCGCCGTCGAGCGCTTCGCACAGCCGAAGTCGCCGAGGAACTGGCCGCGCTAAAGGTCGCCGACAAACATTTGCCAAAGCCCAAACGGCCCGCGAAGACGCCGGACTGACACAGCACACTCGACGCGCCACGCCACGCCTTCGACCGGTGCTTGCGTGGCCAGGGCAGGCATAGGTGAAAGTCAGCCGCTATTGGGTTGCCTATGGATTATCGTGCACAAAACCGCGCGGCCAATCGCCATACCATGAGCGACGGGTTCTTCAAGCACGCGCTCAGCGGCCAGACGCGCAAATTGGCGGGGGACATGCTTTCCCCCGCCCGCTCGGCATCGATTTGCCCCATCCGGTAAAACCTGAAGGATCGGATCGGGCACGATCAAGTGCCGGGGCAACGGCACTTGATCGCTATGACACCGCGCTACTCAGTTCGTCGTCTCGATCGCCACGCTGGTCGAACCGTGCAACGCACCGTTGGCATCCTCGAACTGGACGAAGACCCGCGAGGTGGCCGGAGCAAAGGGGATCGCGCCGGAGGATTGCAGGAAGACCGAGAAGGTCGGGGTTGCGTCACCGGCAAAGCTGACCGTCACGCTCGCCGCCGGTGGGGCGAGACACTGCCCAGTAGCGGAGTTGGTCTGGCAAATCGTCGCCGTGACCGGCAAGCTTGCCGCCCCGGTATCGACCGATGCGGTAATGGTCGCCGCAGCACCGGCATTGATGCTGGCGACGGCGAAGGCGCCGACACCGCCATTGGGCAATTCGACGATGCCGTTATTGGTCTCTGTTGCCGAGAGCGCGATGATGTCGGCGATCGGCGTGGCCGAGAAGGTCAGATCGACCGTATCGACCCCCGCTTCGACGGCGGCCGGCGCGGAGCCGGCGCATTCGAACTGAGGCGCAAGGTTGGTTGCCGTAACGGCCGTCGTCCCGCCAAACACCAGAAGAAAGGATTGCGCGCCATTGCCGCCCGGAATCGTAACCGGCGTGTTCGGCGTGCCGGTCAGCGCGTTGGTCGCAGCATTTGTTGTCTGATATCCGAGCGTCAGCCCGGCCGGGGCCGTGGCCGGCAAGAGGATCTGGCAATTATCGAGGGCGTTCGGGCCGGTATTGATCATGGTCGCAAAGATGGTCGCCGGGATGCCGATCTCGACCGAACGCGAACCGGGAAGGACGGAGGCAACAAGCAGCGGTGCCGGGGCCGCGATCTCCTCAATGGCATTAAGGCCCGTATCGGCGACGAAGAGATTGTCATTGGCATCGACGGCAAGCCCGTCCGGCACCGAGAATCCGCTGGCCACCATATTGACCACCGTGAAGCCGCCCGCCGACAGGATTTCGGAGATGGTTCCGGCACCGACATCGCTCACGAAGACATTGTCATTGAGATCGACCGCAATACCGTGCGGCACGACGAACCCGCTGCCGATCGGCTTTATCGTGGTGAAGCCGCCGAGGGACAAAAGCTCGGAGACCGTGCGGCTGCCCGTATCGGCCACAAAGAGATTGTCATTGGCATCGACCGCAATACCGGTCGGCAGCAGGAACCCCTGGTCGCCTGCGGCGAGCTTCTTGACTTTGGTGAAACCACCCGCCGCCACAATCTCCTCCACCGCTTCATTGTCGGTATCGGCGACGAAGACATTGTCGTTGCTATCGACCGCGACCCCTCTTGGGCCGGCAAAGAGGAAGCCGCCGCCGATCGTATTGACCGTCGTGAAGCCGCCCGCCGACAGGATTTCCTTCACCTGATTGTCGCCTTGATCGGCAACGAAGACATTCCCGCTGCTATCGACGGCGACGCCGGTCGGGTTGAAGAACCCATTGACCACGGTTTTGACCGTGGTGAACCCGCCCGCGGCCAGGATTTCATCGACCGCGGAGGAACCGAAATCAGCGACGAAGACATTCCCGCTCCCATCGACCGCCAGACCGACCGGAAAGGCAAAGCCGCTGCCGAGCGCGGTAACCGCGGTAAAGCCACTCGATGCCGTCAATTTATCGACCACGGCATGGGCCGAATCGGCAACATAGACGTTCCCGTCGCTATCGACCGCGACACCTTGTGGCACGTCGAAGACCACGCCGCCGATCGCCGCGGGCGTGGCGGCGGGGTTGGCGCCCGCAATCTCGAAAACCGCGTGCTTGCCGGCATCGGCCACGAAGACATTGTCGTTGCCATCGACCGCCACATTGACGGGTTCGACGAAACTGCTGCTGAGAATCTTGACGGTGATCAGGCCGCCCGCCGCCAATATCTCCTCGGCCGCGAAATTGCCCTGATCGGCCACGAAGACATTGCCGTTTTTGTCGGTGGCGATCCCGGTCGGGCCTTTGAAGACGAACGTGCCGCCCAGCTTTTTAACCGTCGTGAAGCCACCGGCCGCCAGAACCTCCTTAATCTGATGGTTTGCGGTGTCGGCGACGTAGACATTGCCGGCGGCGTCGACGGCCACCCCGTGAGGCTGGTTAAAGCCACTGCCGATCCTGGTGATGCCGGCAAGGCCGCTGGCCGCCGGGATTTCCCACACCGCGTTGTTCGTGGAATCGGCAATGAAGACATTGCCTTGACTATCGATCGCGGCGTTGGTCGGACGTGTGACGCCACTGCCGAGCGTATTCACGGTCGTAAAGCCGCCCGATGCCAGGATTTCCTTCACGGTGTTATTCGCCGAGTCGGCGACAAAGACATTCCCGTTACCATCAACAGCGGCGCCTTCGGGAAGATTGAATCCGCTACCCAGCATTTCTATCGTTTGCGCCAGTACTGGTGGCGCCAAAATGGTTCCAATGATCGTAAAAAGCGCCCCATAGAGAATTACCGAATACCTCATGTTCTTACCCCCAACAGTCAAAACCCCACGCGACGATACGACACCTCTAATTCGCGAGCGACTTAACCATCATTTTCTCTGCTACAACTGTGTCATCGTAGTTTTTTATGTAAATATGGTAGTTATGGGCACGCTCAGCACGGATAAACCTGCACTTGATCTATCTACAGGATCGGTAAGCAGACCCAGCAGGTTCTGGGCGATACCGATCGGCACGGACCGATCGACGGAGTGCTCGAAAGGCAGGGGTCGAACTGGGCCGACTCGGCAAGAAGGCCCGCAAGGGTTTCTATGTTTATCCGGCCGCGGCGCTCGACTCCGCCATGCTCAATGCCCGGCGTCGAGAAAAGGACTTTCTGTTGCACCGAGACGCGACATACGCTGCGGAACATGTCCGGAAGATCGCGGTAGCTAACGCCGCACTCGACGTGCTCACCAGCGCGCTGATACCGAGCGACCCGCGCCGCAAGCAACTCGACGCGGTTCGCCAAGGAATCTCAACCTATGATCAGGCGTTTCGCCTGGTGGTCGAAGACGAGACGAAGGTCGGGCTGACCGAAGAGTCCGGCCTCATGGGGCCGTTGTGCGGCTCGGTCCATAAAGTGGAGGCCATTCTCAACGCGCATGATGAAGCCCGTCGTTGTGTGCTGATGCTGATGATGCGCCGCGATGAGAAGGATTTTTTAGCCCGCAAAGATCCTAAATACATTAATGAATTGGCCAAGCGGGGCGCCGAGTTCGCGATAGCCCTTCCAATGGCTTCGCTCCAACACGCCGCGTAAGGCCCGCTCATCGGTTGGCTTGGCCGGTGGTTTGGTACATATGTGCGGGGGTTGCCCAGAGAGGAACGAAAATGCAGATGGATTGGCGCGGCATGGTCCATTGTGTCACTGGGCTGATGGTTCTGGCCGGTTCGGCTTCGGCCGAGGATGGGCCACCGGCGTCCCCCAAGGTTCTGCATTTTGCCAATCGTCCGGATTTCATCGCCGAGGATACGGTGCAGAAATTCTCGGCCGAGACCGGCATCAAGGTGACCTACGACACCTATGCGACCGACGAGGAATTGCTGGCCGCGCTCAAGGCCGGCAACAAGGCGGGCTGGGATCTGGTCGTGACCTCGGCGGTGCCGAATTTATCGCGGGCCATCACCGACCATGCGCTGCAACCGATCGATCCGGGCAAGCTTGCCAATCTCGCCAATCTCGATCCTGAGATTCAAACGGTGCTGGGCGATATCGATCCGGGCCACCGATTCGCCGTGCCGTATCTCTGGGGCTCGGCTGGACTCGGCATCAATTCCGCTCTCCTCAAACAGACCGTGCCGGATGCACCGCAAGACAGCCTGGCGCTGGTGTTCGATCCGGTGCTGGCGGCGCGCACGGCGCGCTGCGGGGTCGCGATGGCCGATGCGCCCGAAGATGCTATACCGGCAGCGTTAGGCTTTCTGGCGCTGGATCCGGCGACGCGCGACCCGCACGATCTCGCTAAGGCCAGCGCCCTATTCGAAACGCTGAAGCCCTTCGTCAAGCGGCTTTCCGCCGAGGATTTCGCAGCTGAGTTGGGTGCCGGCCACCTGTGCGCCGGCTTCGGCCCCTCGACCGCCGTCAGCGATGCACGCACGCGCGCCGACGATCTGGCGGACGGGCCGGATATTTCCTATGTCATCCCCAAGGAGCACGCCCGGCGCTGGATCGATGTGCTGGTCATTCCGGCCGGTGCCGCCGACATCGCGGCCGCCCATGAATTCATCAACTATCTCTTGCGGCCGGAAATCATCAGCGACATAACCGATTGGACCGGTGCGGCGAATCCCAACACACTGGCCGCGGATTTCGTCGATGACGACGACAAGACCGACGAAACGGTCTTCCCCTCGGCCGCGGCGCGGGCGTTGCTCTTTATCGACAAGCCGCTTAATGCGGAGATGGTGAAGAGCCGTCAGCGGCTTTGGGCGCATACGCGGCCCTAAACATTGTCAATCGTGCCTTCGGAGACCAAATTGGCCGATATCCTCATGCCCGCCGCGTCGGGGTTTCATATGCCGGCGGAATGGGCGCGCCATGAGCGCTGTTGGATGGCGTGGCCATGCCGCACCGATTTGTGGAATGGCCGCGAGCGCGAGGCCAAAACCGCCTTCGCCGCGGTCGCCCGCGCGATTGCCGCGTGCGAAGGACTGACCATGCTGGCGCGGCCGGAGGATCAGGCCGAGGCGCAGGCGGCGTGCGGGCCGGGCATCGAGATTCTGACGATGCCACTCGACGATTCGTGGCTGCGCGACAGCGGCCCGACCTTCCTCATCGATCAGACCGGCGCGGTGGCCGGCGCCGATTGGCAATTCAATGCCTGGGGCGGCAAATTCCCGCCCTTCGACCAGGATGCCGCGGTGGCGGGCCGGATGCTCGATTATCTGGGCATGCCGGCTTTCCAGGCGCCCTTCGTGCTCGAAGGTGGCTCGATCCATGTCGATGGCGAGGGCACGCTGATCACGACCGAGCAGTGCCTGTTGAACCCGAACCGCAACCCGTCGCTCGGCCGGGCCGAGATCGAGGACAATCTGCGGCAATGGCTGGGCGTGCGCAAGATCATCTGGCTGGGCCAGGGGCTGGAGAACGACCATACTGACGGGCATGTCGATGACATCACCTGTTTCGTCCGGCCCGGCACCGTCATCACTGCGACCTGCGACGATCCGGCCGATGCCAATCACGCCGTGCTCGCCGACAATCTGCAC
>JBAVTK010000407.1:0-4532 GCA_049696095.1 Aliidongia sp.
CAGCTTGATCCGCGCGACATAGACCGGTGCGCCGGCCTGATCGTCGCCCTGGCTCGCCTGATCGGCCGCGGCCGCCTTCTGGTCCGGCGTCTTGCGCTTGTCCTCGTTCACCGCGTCGCACCAACCACCTTGAAATCTTCAGCTGTAACGGGTGTTTCGCTCATTTTGGCTTCCCTTCACGGAGTTGAAAATATTTGCAAGAATTACTACCGGTGACGCTACCAGCGTCACTCACGCCAATTGCCCATAGCGTTAGTTCATTCACAAATGACCCGTTAGCTGTTATATTAGATTGTTTCCATTTGTGTGTTTTATCGGTTGTTTGAACGAAATATCCATGAACCAGGTCTTGATTAGAATACTTCGGTTCAAAAACAAAGCTGATTTTATTCTCTCCTGACACGGTCAAGGTTATCGACTCTCGCGGTACATTAACCCATCTATAAACTCTGTCATCAGAACGTTTTAGATCGGCGTTTTCTAATGTTTCAACCAAATTATGCATACGGAAGAGATCTTTGGTAATAAATTTACACCCTTCAGTTGATAATGGAGAAGCAACCCCTTCGGGGTTCGTAATGGTGGGCGGAACAATCACGACTTCAATCTTTTCAATTCCCTCTATATTTAATATTTCTTCTCCTATTTTCATTTCATCTGTCGCCGCATAAGCCCAAGAAATAGACATCAATATAGCGAGCGAAAGGGATAGCTGACTCCATCCCGGTATCCAACGCCGGATCATCGCGCATTCTTGAACGCGCGAGGCCACCAAATATTGCGAATGAGAAGGAGGATCAGGGGCCTTACGTTCCTCGCCACTAACCGGTGCTATAAATAGCATTTCTTTCACCCGAAGTCCGTTGCTCTGCCCCTGCCGGCATTGCGAGAAACCCCATTCGCCTTCCTCAATATCCTGTTTCATCTTTCCCTCAACGCCTCCTGCTCATACTGCCGGAGCGGCGAGATCAGATAATCGATCACCCGCCGCCGTCCGGTCTTGATCTCCGCCGACACCGCCATGCCCGGCCCGAGCGGCTCGGCCTTGCCCTCGACCATAATGCTGCTCTTCTCCAGCTTGATCCGCGCGACATAGACCGGTGCGCCGGCCTGATCGTCGCCCTGGCTCGCCTGATCGGCCGCGGCCGCCTTCTGGTCCGGCGTCTTGCGCTTATCCTCGCTCACCGCGTCGCGGCTGATGCTCTCGACCGTGCCATGCAGCAGACCATAGCGCGTGAAGGTGAAGGTCTCGACCTTGATCTCGACCGGCTGGCCGACATGGACGAAACCGACATCGCGGTTCTGCACCATCGCCTCGATTTCGAGTTCGTGGTCGTCGGGCACCACCCTGCCCCTTGCGGTCATGATTTGGTCTCATGATTTTCGGGGCTCGGCCGTTCGAGATCACTGAGGAGGCGGAATCGTGTTTCGATGCTGTTGGCAATAAGCTCACGATGGTTCTTAGTCTTGATCCGGCCGAGCAGCTCCGCATCCTTTGCGTCGATACACGCTATCTTCCAGGTGCGCACAAGTGATGGCGCGGGTAATCCCGCCTCCTCCTCGTGAATCTGAACGTCGCATTCCCACGCACGATTTTCGGCGCTGGTGATCATCATGACCCATATCAGTCCGGCGGTTTCGAGCATTTCGCCCGCACAAACAACGAGCGCCGGTCGGCGCTGGCGAACCGGACGATCGGTATAGGGAAATGGCAGCTTGACGACGTCCCAGACCTTAAAGGGAGCCATAGGCCCTCCGGTCCGCTTCGCCGGCCCATTCGCCGAAGGTGCTGAACGGATCTTCGACCGGTTCGTGGGTTACCCGCGTGATGTAGACGCGGCCAGGCTCAATGACGTAGCCGATCTCGTCGCCCTCGTTCAAGCTGAGCGCCACGCGCACCGGCTGCGGTACCGTCGTTTGCGCTTTGCTGCTTAGTCTGCTGGTGATCACGGCGGCAACTCCGGTAAGGAATATCCTTACTGTAAGGATATTCCTTACCGGGTCAAGAGGATCGAACCCTCAGCCTGTGAAATCTCGCGCGGCCGGTCGGTTTCGGGCTCCGGCAGCGTCAGATGCACGCGGGTCGTCCACTGGCTAGCGAAATCGCTCATTGTCGGATGACACACCTTTCAATCCCATTTCGCGAACCAGATGGAAGACGTCGTCTTCCGCCTTCTCGATCTGTCCGAGTATCGACGCGGCTCAGTGCGCGGCCTCGCCCGGCCAGAAATCTTCGGCCATGATCTGGTCGAACGACCAAGGGCACCCGGCCGGGAAGGTCGAGCGGGGCAGATCGGTTTCGCCTGTGGCCAGGATCGCGGCCTTGCGGTAGGCGTCGGCGATGGTGGGGCCGATCACCGCCTTGAGGCTCGGATTGTCGCGCAAATGGTCGGCGAGGTCGTCGCGCTGCACGGTGATCGTCGCTTCCCAACTGGAGCCGCCTCGGGGCGGCTGATACTGCCATTTGAGCAGATGGAGCAAGAGGACGGTCAGCCGACTCACCAGTTCGCGCCTTTCGGTCTTGCCCATGCTTTCGATTTCCTCGGCGATATGCCCGATATCGGCGGCTGACAGCTTGCCGGCCCGCAGCAAAGCCGCTTGCTCATTCGCCCAGGCGTAAAAATCGCGGTCGTAGAGAGACGGATCAGACATGGCGTTGCCTCCGATCAATGCGCCGCATCGCCCGGCCAGAAATCCTCGGTCATGATCTGGTCGAACGGCCACGGGCATACGATCGGAAAGGTCGGCTCGCCTAAACCGGTTTCGGCACCCGCCCCGATGATCGCGTCGCCGTAGGCGTCCTTGATCGCCTCCGCGATCTTGGCTTTCAGGCTCGGATTGTCGAGCATGTGCCGCGCGAGGTCGCGGCGCTGAATGCGGATCGTTGCCGTCCAGGATGGGCCGCGTAAGGCGGGCTGAAACTGCCATTTGAGCAGGTGAAGCAACAGGACGGCCAGCCGACTCACCAGCTCGCGCTTTTCGGTCTTGCCCATGCTTTCGATTTCCTCGGCGATGTGCTCAATATCGGCGGCCGATAACTGGCCGGCCCGCAGCAGTGCCGCTTGCTCATTCGCCCAGGCGTAAAAATCCCGGTCGTAGAGGGACGGCTCAGACATGGCATTGCCTCCGATCAGATGCTTGGGGAGTGTAGCAATCCCCGCACGTTCACGCCACAGGGCCGATGACGGGGCGGCATCGCACACCGTCGCACCGCGCCTATCCCAATCCGCGTTGATATCGACACATCACACAGAAAAAAAAAAGTGGCGCGGGCCGCCGTGCCCGCCTCGCGGCAAGGCCGCGAAAGATCGGGCCACGGCTCATATGCTCGGCGGTGGAAGCACTCCATCGGGCATCGATCGCCGGTTCCCGGCGAGGCGGGCCCGGAGGCCCGCCCCACTGCGAAATCGAACCGTGCCATGGGTCATAATTAATGCGGGCTGATATTACTCCCCCGGCACCGCCGGCAGATAGATCTCCGCGCCGTGCTTGAGGAAACTCTCCGACATCTCGTTCATGCCCTTCTGCGCGATATCCCGGATCTCTTGCGTAATCTTCATCGAGCAAAATTTCGGCCCGCACATCGAGCAGAAATGCGCGATTTTGGCGCCCTCGGCCGGCAGGGTCTGGTCGTGGAATTTTTCCGCGGTCTCCGGGTCGAGCGAGAGGTTGAACTGGTCGCGCCAGCGGAACTCGAAGCGGGCGCGGCTCAGCGCATCATCGCGTAGCTGCGCGGCCGGGTGGCCCTTGGCGAGATCTGCGGCGTGGGCGGCGATCTTGTAGGTGATGACACCAACTTTGACGTCGTCGCGGTCGGGCAGGCCCAGATGCTCCTTGGGCGTCACGTAGCACAGCATGGCGGTGCCGAACCATCCGATCATCGCGGCACCGATGCCGCTGGTGATGTGGTCATAGCCTGGTGCGATATCGGTCGTAAGCGGCCCCAGCGTATAGAACGGCGCTTCGCCGCACACGGCCAGCTGCTTTTCCATATTGACCTTGATCTTGTGCATCGGCACATGGCCGGGGCCTTCGATCATGACCTGGACATCATGCTTCCAGGCGATCTGGGTCAGCTCGCCCAACGTCTCCAGCTCGGCGAACTGGGCGGCATCGTTGGCATCGGCGATCGAGCCGGGGCGCAGCCCATCGCCCAGCGAGAAGCTGACGTCATAGGCCCGCAGCAGCTCGCAGATTTCCTCGAAATGGGTATAGAGGAAATTTTCCTGGTGATGCGCCAGACACCATTTCGCCAGGATCGAGCCGCCGCGCGAGACGATGCCGGTCACCCGGCGCGCGGTCAGCGGGATATAGGCGAGGCGGACCCCGGCATGGATCGTGAAATAATCGACGCCCTGCTCGCATTGCTCGATCAACGTGTCGCGGAAGATCTCCCAGGTCAGGTCCTCGGCCTTGCCATTGACCTTTTCCAGCGCCTGATAGATCGGCACCGTACCGATGGGCACCGGCGCATTCCTGATGATCCATTCGCGGATGGTGTGGATGTGACGCCCGGTGGAAAGATCCATCAC
>JBAVTK010000408.1:0-3641 GCA_049696095.1 Aliidongia sp.
CCGCGGTGGCGGCTCGCGTTGCAGGCGCTCGACGCCAGCCGGGCCGGCATGCCGCCGCGCGAGATCGCTGTTGCCCTGTTCGGCGACCGTATCGCCCGCCGAGATTGGGACGGCGCGTCCGATTATCTGCGCAGCCGGGTCCGTCGCGCCATCGCCCTTGGCGAACGGCTGGCAGGCGGCGGCTATCTCGACCTGCTCCGGTAACGGGTGGCGGCGAAAGCAAAGAGGAAGAGGCCGGCGGGAGGGTCGGGCGACGGGCTTGAGGAGGTGGGAGAGCGTCTTTCGCCGGCCCGTCGCGGAGACCCGCGATGCCCAGACAGGCTTGCCCTCGTTCCGGCCCCGACCGGACGAGCCTTTATGCCGAAATCACCGACAAGATCATCGCCGAGCTCGAAGCCGGCCGCGTGCCCTGGGTCCAGCCCTGGGGCACGGCCAAGGCCGCGCTCGCCCTGCCGAAGAATGCCGCGACGGGGCGACGCTATACCGGCGTCAATGTGCTCATCCTGTGGCAGGCCGTGACCGAGCGTGGTTTCGCCGGCCAGAGCTGGCTGACCTTTCGCCAAGCGCTCGATCTCGGCGGCCATGTGCGCAAGGGCGAGAAGGGCACCATCGTGGTCTATGCCGATCGTTTTATCCCGGAGGCGGAGCGCCGCCGGGCCGAGTGCTGTGGCGACGAGCCCGGATCGATCCCGTTCCTCAAGCGCTTCACGGTGTTCAACACCGACCAATGCGCGGATCTGCCGGCTGATCTCGCGACGGCACCCCCGCCCGTGCCCGAGGGCTTGATCCTGCCCCAGGCCGAGGCGTTGATCGCCGCGACCGGTATCGAATTCCGCCTGGGCGGCGACCGCGCCTTCTATGTTCCGAGCGAAGACTATGTCCAGGTGCCGCGGCCCGAGGCGTATTTCGAGCCGATCAATTGGCACCGGACGGCCCTGCACGAGGCCGGTCACGCCGTCGGCCATCCGTCGCGCCTGAACCGCGACCTCTCCGGCGCCTATGGCTCGAAGAAATACGCCTTCGAGGAACTGATCGCCGAAATCGCCAGCGCCTTCCTGTGTGCCAGCCTGAACATCGTGCCGACCGTGCGCCATGCCGATTATATCGCCTCATGGCTCGACGTGCTGCGCGAGGATGACCGCGCCATCATCCGCGCTGCCAGTGCCGCCTCAAAGACCGCCGACTATCTGCTGGCCTTTCTGCCGGGCCAGAGCGCCGAGTGCGCGACGCATGATGCCGAAACGGCGGTGGTGTGATGTCTCCGACGCATTACGGCACCTATATCGCGCAGGCGCTTGCGACCGAGGGCGGCCATCTCGCGATCGGGCATGGTGGCTTCAGCCTGTATTTCGGCCGGGGCGCCCATCTCAGCGGCTATGATGGCGACGCGGTCAAAGCGGCCTGCATCGCGGCCGGCCTACCGGTCATCGACGGCCGGAGGGTCGAATTCGCCACGCTCGCCCGGCTCGTCGTCAGTGGCCCGATGGTCGCAGTCGGCGAGCCGGAATCGGAGCCGCCCTACCACGCTTTTTCCTACGCTCCGCTCGCCATCGTCGCCGCTGCCTATCGCGCGGCGGGGGCGGAGGTGTGGAACCTGGAGCGGGTGCGGTGAGCGGCGGCAAGAGGAAAAGGACGAAGGGGGCTTCGCGACGGGATTGAGAGCTGGGAGAGAGGCTCCCGGCCAGCCCGTCCGGAGATTCATCATGGCCACTGCCAATCCCAAGCTCGTCCTGAGCCGGTCCCAGGACATTCCGTTCAACAAGCTCGTCCTGTCCCAGGGCAATGTCCGCCGGGTCAAGGCCGGCATCTCGATCGAGGAACTGGCCGAGGACATTGCCCGGCGCACCATGCTGCAAGGACTGAGCGTTCGGCCGGTGCGCGATGCCGAGGGCAACGAGACCGGCATGTTCGAGGTCCCGGCCGGCGGGCGGCGGTTCCGCGCGCTCGAACTGCTGATCAAACAGAAGCGCCTGGCCAAGAATCAGCCGGTGCCCTGCGTCGTGCATGATGGCGGGCTGGCTGCGGAAGATTCGCTGGCCGAGAATATTCAGCGCGTGGCGCTGCATCCGCTCGACCAGTTCCGGGCGTTCCAGACCCTGCGCGATTCCGGGCTCGGCGAGGATGACATCGCCGCCCGTTTCTTCATCGCGCCCACGGTGGTCAAGCAGCGGCTCAGGCTCGCCGCCGTCTCGCCGAAACTGCTCGATCTCTATGCCGAGGACGCCATGACGTTGGAGCAAATCATGGCCTTCACCATCACCGACGACCACGCCCGGCAGGAGGCGGTCTGGGAGGGCCTCGCCCGGTTCCATAGCCGCGAGCCCTATTACATCCGCCGCCGGCTGACCGAGAGCGCCGTGCCGGCCGCCGATAAGCGCGCTCAGTTCATCGGGATCGAGGCCTATGAGGCGGCCGGCGGGGTCGTGCTGCGCGATCTCTTCCAGCAGGATGAAGGCGGCTGGCTGCAAGATCCGGTGCTGCTCGACCGCCTTGTGCTGGAGAAGCTCGATGCCGCCGCCGCGACGATCCGCGCCGAGGGCTGGAAATGGGTCGATGCCGCGATCGAGTTCCGCTATGGCGACGCCGCCGGGCTGCGCCGCGTGGCCGGCGAACCGGCCAAGCCGACCGAGAAGGAGCAGGCAAGCCACGACGCGCTCGTCGCCGAATATGACCGGCTCTCGGCCGACTATGCCGAGGCCGAGGAACTGCCTGAAGCGATCGACCGGCGGTTCGGTGAGCTTGAGGCGGCGATCGAAGCCTTCGACAACCGGCCCATCACCTATGATCCGGCCGAGATCGCCCGGGCCGGCGTCTTTGTCAGCGTCGATGGTAGCGGCGGGTTGCGGGTCGATCGCAGCTATGTCCGGCCGGAGGACGAGGCGCCGGCAGAACCCGAGATCGAGCCGGATGGCGGCGACGAGATCGCATCGGGTGGTGAACCGGAAGGCGTCGAGCCGCGCGCGGTGATCGCCAACGGCGGTGCTGCGGCGCCGGAGACCGACCCGCCGGAGGAAGAAGACGGCATCAAGCCGCTCGCCGAGCGCCTCGTCACCGAATTGACCGCCCATCGGACCTTGGCGCTGCGTGATGCGCTGGCCAATGATCCCGACACAGCGTTCCTCGCGGTGCTGCATGCGCTTTGTCTCAAGGCGTTCTACCGCTATGTCGTCGATACCTGCCTGGAAATCGAGGCCAAGAGCGCGAGCTTCGCCCAGCAGGCGCCGGGGTTGAACGACACCGCTTCCGCCCGAGCGATCGAATCCCGGCATCAATGCTGGCTCCGGCATCTCCCGCAGGAACCGGAAGACCTATGGGACGTGCTGGTCGGTTTCGATCGCGACAGCCAGGCCGCCCTCTTCGCCCATTGCGCCGCGCTCTCGGTCAACGCCGTTCAGGAACAATGGAACCGCAATCCCCGGCGTCAGGCCCATGCCGGTCGTATCGCCAGTGCCGTCGGTCTCGATATGGCGGCGGCCGGCTGGACCCCGACCGTGGATAATTATCTGGGCCGGGTCACCAAGGCGCGCATTCTCGAAGCCGTGCGCGAGGCGAAGGGCGAGCCGGCGGCGCAGTTGATCGACCATCTGAAGAAGCCGGACATGGCGAAGGAGGCCGAACGGCTGCTCGCCGGCACCGGCTGG
>JBAVTK010000409.1:0-2915 GCA_049696095.1 Aliidongia sp.
GGCTACCAGCCGGAAGACTATCGGCTGACGAATGCGATCCGCTGCAAGACGCCACGCGTCAACAAGATTCAACTCGCGCCGACGCCTTTCGAGATCAACACCTGCCGCGTTCATCTGAAGAACGAGATTCACGAGCGCAAGCCACGGCTCATCATCGCGCTAGGTGACACGGCCTTGCAGTCGCTCTGCAAGACCAGCGGGATCAAAGCGAAGCGCGGTAACACGCTGCCGCTGCATCCTGACTTCGAGTACGAGTGTGAAGTGTGGCCGACCTATCACTCGGCGTTCGTGCAGAAGGTCCAGCCGATGCGCGGCACGGTCGTGGCCGACCTGCGGAAAATCCGCGACTCCGGCATGGAGCGCGAAGCGATCGAATGGTGCTGGGCCAATTTCGGCCATTCGATCGTCGGTCAGCACTTCGACCGGATCGCGTGGGACATCGAGACGGACTTCGACTTCATCACTGAAACCGGCGGCGACAACATCACGCAGATCGGCATAGCGTGCGGCGATCACACGATCGTGAGCCGCGACGCGATGGGGTCACGGCTAATCGACTACGCGATCCGCGCGAAGACGCTGGTGACGCATAACGGCTGGTCGTTCGACGTGCCCAAGATGCACGAGGCTGGCACGAACGTTCCCTGGGGCGATGATACGCAGGTGCTCGCCTACCTCGAAGATGAGAACCAGCCGCAGTCATTAGAATCGCTGTGCGTCAAGTTCCTCGGCGTGCGCGGCTGGAAAGATGAGCGCGTCGCTACGCAGGGCACCGATGAATTCGCCCTCTACAACGCGCGCGACGCGCACTATACGCTGCGGCTGCACGAAGTGCTGTTGGAGCGGCTCGGCGAGCGCAAGCGAATCGCTGACGTCATCATGCTGACGGAATGGAAGGGGCTGCTCGCGTGCTCGAAGCGCGGCGTCTACATATCGAAGAACGCTGTCGACAACGCCTCAGCGCACTACGGCGCCAAGGTCGAAGAGAAACGCGCGGCTGTGCTGGCCGAAGCGCAGACGCCTCTCGTCAACCCGAATTCAAACGATCAGGTCGCTGCCGAGCTGACCCAGCGCGGCTATTACCTGCCGCCAACACCAACCGGCGGTCTGTCGGTCGCGATTGACGTGCTCAACGAGCTAGACGATCCCTTTGTCGACGCCATGAAAGACTACCGCAAGGCGCGCGACATGATGAAGTACGTCAAGCAATACTATCCGATCGTAGCGTCTGAAGAGCGCCGCGCGCACAGTGAGTACACGATCACACGCGCTTCAACCGGCCGCGCGCTGTCGCGGAAGATGCGCGCCGATCTGCCGCGCGATCCGATCATTCGCGCCTTCCATTCAGCTCCCGAGGGATTCGAGCTGATGTCGGTCGACTACGCTTCGATCGAGTTTCGCATCGCGGCATGGATCGCCGGAGAGCGAGTTATCCTAGACCGCTATCACGCGAACCCGAAGTGGGACCCGCATCGCTTCGTCGGATCGTATCTCTACAGCAAGCCTGAAAACGAAGTCACCGATCAAGAACGCAACGACGTGTGCAAGAGCGCAAACTTCGGTCTGCTGTTCCTTACCGGCATCGACGGCCTGCAAGAGTACATGCTCGGCAAGGGCATTCGGATGCCGTGGGATGAGTGTGCTCGCATCTATCGCGTCTGGCACGATCTATTCCCGGCGTTCGGCGAACCGCCGAGCGGGCCGACGGATACGCTGTACGGTCAGGCTGCGAAGATCATGCGCTTCATCAAGCAGCACGGCTACATCGAAAGTCCGATCGGGCGCCGTCGTAACTTCGGTGACGTGAAGCGCATGAACTACGCCGAGAAAACGAAGGCTCTGCGCGAGGCGTATAATCAGCCTGTGCAAGCGACGACGCATGACATCGCCGGGCTAGGCCTCGCGCTGTGTCACGACGCTGGACTTCCTGTGTGTGCGTTTCTCCACGACGACATCAAATTCGAGTTCCCAATAGGGACCGGGATGTCGCACCTAGAACAGATCACTTCGTTGATGGTTGATGAGCCACTTCGTATCATCGAACAGACGTTCGGTGTTCGCATTGATGTACCGTTACTTGTCGATGCGAAAGTCATACCGGGAGCAAGAGATTGAAACGATTGATTGGGCCTCCGCTGGAGTATCCACGAACGCGTGAGATCGACAGCACGGTCAAGAAGCTGCACGCTGCGCTGACGCGGTTAGAGAACACCGCTGAGCCGCGCAGCTCCAAGTCGGCGCTGAAGGCGGTTCGCAAAGAGCTGTCGACGCTGATGTTCTTCACGATGGAATGGCAGCGCTACATCAACAACGCTGAGGATTGGGCGCTGAAGCAGCGCATCGGTGCGCCCGATGGAGTCTGACTACATCCGCGTGATCGTATGCGAGAACTGCGATAAGCCGAAAGACGATCACATTCGCTTCCGTGAGATCAGCACGGACATTGACGGCCTTACGGACATCAAAGAATTTCTGATCTGTCCGACTGCTGTCTTCTCCGGCACGTCCAAAATGGTGCAGGTCTGATGCTTGATATTTCGTCATCGTCACTGCAACAGTTCGGGCAGTG
Organism: Aliidongia sp.; assembly: GCA_049696095.1. Classification (GTDB taxonomy): domain Bacteria; phylum Pseudomonadota; class Alphaproteobacteria; order ATCC43930; family CGMCC-115725; genus JAXDMU01. The sequence continues at coordinate 2,570 of JBAVTK010000409.1, forward strand.
CCGCAAAGCCTACGAGCTTGGCTACGAGATGCTGCTGGAGCCGAACATCCGCAGCGAAGCGATGGACAACGGCTCTTCGTTCCATCAGATGATCGAAGCCTATTGGAAGTGGACGCGCTGGAACATGGGCGGTCGACTTGGGCCGGAAGTTCCGCGCCCGACGGTCGACGACAGCGATCAGATGGCCGCTGTGTTCACCGAATATCTGCTGAATCAAGTCATCAACGAGGGTGGTCATCTCTCGCAGATCAAGCGCATCATCCTTGTCGAAGAGCCGTTTTACATCGAGGTCATTCCAGGCGTGAACCTTCGGTACACGCCCGATCTCGTGTGGGAAGACTACAAT
>JBAVTK010000410.1:0-3943 GCA_049696095.1 Aliidongia sp.
GAGACTCCCAATAGCAGATTTTCACCATCGTGTTCGGTTTGCGCGATCGGTGCAACAGCCGTTTGACCAAGGCGATGTCGGGGCTGGACCGCCGCGCATGGGCGCCGCATACTCCGCGCCATGAGCATTTTGAAACTTGCCCGAATGGGCCATCCCGTGCTGCGCCAGGTCGCCGACCCGGTTGCGGATCCGACCGCACCGGAAATCCGCCGGCTGGTCGCCGACATGATCGAGACGATGCAAGATGCCGGCGGCACCGGCCTCGCGGCACCGCAAATCCATGTGCCGCTGCGCGTGATCGTGTTCCGCGTCGGGCCGGAGCGTGTGACGCGCTTTCCAGGCGACGGGCCGGTCGAACTCACCGCATTGATCAACCCGGTGATGGAATTCCCCGACGACAGTCTCAATCTCGATTGGGAGGGCTGCCTCAGCATCCCCGGTTTGCGCGGCGCCGTGCCGCGCTACACCAACCTGCGCTATGCCGGTTATGGTCTGGATGGCACCTTGATCGAGCGGGAGGCCGGCGGATTCCATGCGCGCGTCGTGCAGCATGAATGCGACCATCTCGACGGTGTGCTCTATCTTGAGCGCATGACCGATCTCCGGCTGCTGACCTTTCTCGAAGAAGGGCAGCGTTATCCGATCGATCTCGCCGCCTATGCGGAAACCGCGGCATGAGCGATCTGCCCGAGCTGGTCCGGCGCAAGGATGCGCTGCTTGAGGTGATGCTGCCCGACGTGCCGTTCGACGGCTGGTCGATGACGACGCTGAAAGCGGGGGCGCGGGCGATCGGCATTGAGCCGGACGAAACAATTCACCTCTTCCCTGAGGGGCCGGGCGAGGCGGCTTTGTGGCTCGATGATTGGGCCGATCGCCGCATGCTGGCGGCACTTGAGCGCATCGATCTGCCCGCGCTCAAAGTGCGCGAGCGGGTGGCGGCCGCGGTCGAGGCGCGGCTCGCCGCCCTGGCGCCGCATCGCGAGGCCGTCCGCCGCGCCATTGCCCTCAAGGCGACCCCGTTCGGGGCGGTGCGCGCGGCGCAGATCGTCTATCGTACGGTCGATGCCATCTGGTACGCGGCGGGCGACGCTTCGACCGATTTCAATTTCTACAGCAAACGCGGCCTGCTGGCCGCGGTCTATGGCCCGACGATACTCTATTGGCTGAACGACCGGTCGGACGGGGCGGCGGAGACGCGCGAATTCCTGGCACGCCGCCTGGCCGATGTCCTGAAACTGCCGCAACTGGGCCAGCGGTTGCGCAAGACCGCCGGGCGCGCGAGCGCACCCTTCGGCCTGTTTCGTCGAGCGGTTTTCAGGAATTGATGTAGGTCTTGAGCGCGTCGAGTTCGAACTGCGCCTCGGCCACGCGCTGCTTCACCACGTCGCCGATGCTGATGATGCCGACCAGCTTGCCATCCTCGACCACCGGCAGGTGGCGGAAGCGTGAATGGGTCATTACCTCCATCAACTCGACCACGGCATCCTGAAGACCGCAGGTCTTGACGTCGCGCGTCATCAAACTATCCACGCTGCGTTCAAGCACGGCTGGATCCGCGGCGAGTGCCCGCACAACGTCGCGCTCCGAGACGATCCCCCGGACATGGCCCTCAAGATCGATCACCGGCACGGCGCCGATCCGCCGATCCGCCAGCAGGGCGACGAGTGCTGCAACGCTTGAATCGGGTGTCACCGTTAGGACATTGTGCCCCTTACCGTGAAGCAGGGTCGCTACGCGTGTCGTCATCGGATCCTCCTAAGACACCGGATTGAACGCAACAACAGCATAGCAGCTTTGCTGGCCGGCGTCCCGCTCAAGACCGATGGCGTTTCGCCATCGGCAGAGGCTGCCGGGTCAAAGCATAGGCGGCGAGACCGCCGGCCAGCAGCCCGGTCAGATGACCCTGCCACGAGACGCCGTAATGCAGTGGCGAAAGCCCGAATAGAAATCCCAACCCATACCAGGAAATGGCGAAGAGCGCGGTTGCCACGGTCATCAGCCGCGGGGCCGCCCAGGCCGCGGTCACGACAAAGCCGAACCAGCCGAAAATCAGGGCACTCGCCCCGGCATGAATCGAATGGGCCGGTGCGATGCACCAAGTCGCGAAGCCGCCGATCAGGATGATGGCGAGGCTCGCCGCCCAGAAGATCGTGCGGCCTTGACGCAGCACCAGCAGCCCGAGCACGAAGAACGGCCCACTATTGGCCAGCAGATGGGCCGGTCCCAGATGCAGCAGCGGCGCCAGTGGAATCCCGACCAACCCGCGCGGGCTGCGCGGCACGATGCCCAGGGCGAATAATCCGCCGCCGAAGACCAGCAGATCGATCAGCAGCACCAACCATAGCAGGCTAAGCAGCCCGGTCATCAGTTTCACATCATCAAGGAAGCTGCGCATCATCGCTCCGCCGAACCGGCATGCCGGCCGCGGGATCGGGCCGGAGGCGCGAAGTGATAGCACGAATCGCGGTCTCGAACGCGATGGCCCGGATTGACGCTCCGACGGATTGGGAGAAGGGAATTTGTCGAAATTTCTGTGTGCGGGGCATAACCGTGGCGAAGGAGAGGGTTATGCCGAGCAGATCGAAGAAGTGATGGGGTGCGCCTACCTCGGGGTTCCCGCAGCCGACGTGTCACTGGATGTGGCGGCAATCAATAGGGGGAAGCAGGCCCGCAGATGCCAGCCCCATCTTAGGTTCGATTCTGTAGTGCCTGCGGAGGTGAACCGAATCTCTCCGGGGAGGCGCGTCGTAAGTCTTCGATTTGATTGGCGGACCCGACACGATTCGAACGTGCGACCTCTGCCTTTGGAGGTGTGTTATCGGTCGTTGAATTCATTGGTTTTTTCGATCTTCGTCACGCTTCTTGCCCGTCCTTTGCCCCAATAGGCTCTCGACAGCGCTCAAGAGATGGTCTGGGGAAAGATGAGAATAGCGCATTACCATACTCAGGTCACGGTGTCCCAATAGTTCTGCGACAGTGCGGAGCGACTCGCCGCGTTGGACAAGCCAGGACGCGAACGTGTGCCGCAGAGTATGCGGCGTCGCGTCCTTGATCCCCGCTCGCCGGCAAGCGCCGGCCCAGCCCGTCTTGATCTGACCACCGGCGTTTTCACGCAACGGGTAGGGCTGGCCGAGTTGGGTTCGAAAGACCCGGCCGACGCGCTCCGCGCTGCGCCGCCACCGGCCATCCGGATGCCGAGGCGGTAGTCGATGTTGGCCAGGGCCTCGAAGGCGTCGCCATTAAGCGGGACGCCACGGCTCTCCCCGTTCTTCGTGTCGAGAAAAATCGCGCGTCGGCCGACCAGATCGACCTGAGCCCAGTCAAGCGCCAGCGCCTCACCCAGCCGAGCGCCGGTGTTGAGGAGGAACACCAAGAGAGGCTGGAGATGGGGCGCCGCGGCATCGATCGGGCGATCGGCCTCGTCGCGGGTCAGGAAGCGTACGCGACCCTTGGCACCGCTGATCGATAATCTCGTGAAGAACGGCCATAAAACTGGTGAGGTGGCAGCAGCGGCTGCACATCTTGGCATGATGTCGGCAACGGCGATTCGGGGCGAATGGACAGCTTATAGAAAGCAAAAAAAGATTGGCTAGGACGTTGACACCGGTCAGCCTTCGTCGCCGGTGCCGTCCAGCAACGAAGGCGCATGAAACAGGAAGGGAAGACAAAAATGGGGGAGTTCGATGATAAAAGCGGAACGGGATTCCAGGATAAATGGGAGTGGCCGGCACAGACATATCGGAACCAACAGCCAATCAGATTCCCGAACATAGTAGGAAAGCTCGTGCTTCTGGGCGGTCTCGCCATCGGCGTCTACGCCTACCTCGCGGCGCATTGGGGGTTTGGCGTCCGGTGAACGGATAAACCCAGCCAGCACCGCTTATCCTCGGCCTGCTATGGGAGGTTCTCGCGAATTCGAATATCGGGCTGCTCAGCGCTGAGA
>JBAVTK010000411.1:0-3088 GCA_049696095.1 Aliidongia sp.
GGCATGTGCCGCCCGATCTCGCGCTGCGCACGATCGAGTGCCCAGCGCAGATTGATCGCGGTCGGCCGGGTCGCCGCCAGCACGCGGCAGGCATGATCGAGCGACGCATCCGACGGGTCGGCCTTGATCGCCAGTGCGACACCATAAGCCGCCGCGGCGCCGATCAGCGGTGCGCCGCGTACCAGCATGCCGCGGATCGCGTGGGCCGCATCGTCGAGCGTCTTCAGTTCGACCGTGACCAACTCGTGCGGCAGTCTGGTTTGATCGATGATCCGCACCGCACCATGCCCGCTCGGCCAGATCGTCCGCATCACGGTATCGTCGACGCGCATCGCGTTTCTCCTAGTCCCTAGAGCGCGATGGTTTCGGGACGAAACATAAATCGCGCTCTAACTTATTCAAGTAGAGTAAAGATTCAGATTTTGGGTGACTTCACCTAAAATCATCTTGTCCTAGCCTTGCAGCACCCGTCCGGCGACGGCATCGAGGTGCTGCAATACCGCCGGATCGCGGGCCTCGGGCGCCGTGATGAAGGCGTGGTCGAGCGCCGTCTGACAGCCGGCATGGCATGGCCCGGCATGGCCGCCCAAGGCCGGCACCACCGCGCGGACCAGATTACGGGCCTTGTCGGCATTGTCATGCAATACGCGCACGATCAGCTCCACGGTGGCATCCTCATGGCCCGGATGCCAGCAATCGTAATCTGTCACCATCGCAACGGTGGCGTAGCAAATTTCGGCTTCGCGGGCGAGCTTGGCCTCGGGCATGTTGGTCATGCCGATCACGGCACAGCCCCAACTGCGATAGAGTTCGCTTTCCGCCAGGGTCGAGAATTGCGGTCCCTCCATCGTCAGGTAAGTGCCGCCGCGCAGCAACTCGTGCCCACGATCACGGCCGGCGGCCGCCAGCGCATCGCCCAGCCGGGGACAGACGGGCCGCGCCATCGACACATGGGCGACGCAACCATTGCCGAAGAAGCTCTTCTCGCGGGCAAAAGTGCGATCGATGAATTGATCGACCAGCACAAAGGTGCCGGGGGCATAGCGATCCTGCAAGCCGCCAACCGCCGAGAGCGACAGAATATCGGTGACGCCGCTGCGTTTCAGCGCATCGATATTGGCGCGGTAATTGATGCCGCTGGGCGACAGTGGATGCCCGCGGCCATGGCGCGGCAGAAACACGACATCAACCCCGTCAAGCCGGCCGAAACACAGCTCGTCCGACGGCGTGCCGAACGGGCTTTCGACCCGGCGCCACGCGATATCGGTCAGCCCGTCGATCTGATAGAGGCCGCTGCCCCCCAGAATTCCAATTCTCGGTCGTGTCATACCCAAACCACCCCCGCAAAACCCACCGCCACGATCGGTCGATAGATCGATCTTAGCGCCGGGGCGCTGCGGCGTCCCGCGCTAAAGCGGGATGGCGCCGGACATTTCCTGTGGCTGCGTTGTCCGATCAACGTGATTTTAGCGTCTGTGAGGTGCGAGACCCGTGGGTGCAGAGAAAACTCCTATATCGTCCCGGCCGGGCTTGTCGTCGATCGTCAGTTCGGCGACGCGCTTGACCTTGTCCATTTGATTGGCGCGATGCGCGTCCCGCGCCCGGCGGCACGCTCTTCGCCGCTTCGTCGGCAATCTCCTGCCGCCCTGGCGCGTAGTTACAGGGCCATCCGCACCCCTCACGAGAGGCACGAGAAGGCGACCCCAAGGCGGCGAGTGAGAGGGTAAGGTGCTGAACGCTCCATAATCGCAAGAAGAAACCCTGCCGATTACGAGAATTTCCCGGGCAACGGGTGCCGAAGGGTGCGAAAGCCGCTTGCGGTCATGCGGCGGGGCGGCATACTCGTGCGCTTCCTTCCTCGATGAGAGCAAGCATGGCCCTCGATACGCAAGCGCAAGCCGTTCTCGACCTGATTCGCCAAGCTGGCGTTCCGTCCTATGAGACCTTGCCGCCCGCAATGGCCCGGCAATTCTATCGCGCCGGGCGCGATCGGCTGACCCCGGACACGCCGCTGGTCGCGGAATCGCGGGATCTCGCCGCGGCCGGGCGCAACGGCACCATTCCGCTCCGGCTCTATCGCCCGTTCGGCGCGGCGGTCGGAACGATGTTGCCCGCCCTGGTCTATTATCATGGCGGCGGTTGGGTGATCGGCGATCTCGACACGCACGATGTGGTGTGCCGCCAACTGGCCAACCGGGCCGGCTGCGTCGTCGTCGCGGTCGATTACCGGTTGGCGCCCGAGCATGCTTTCCCGGCCGCGGTCGAAGATGCCTTCGATGCGCTGTGCTGGGTCCGCGATCAGGCCGCGTCATTGGGAGTGGACCCGCAGCAATTGGCGGTCGGCGGCGACAGTGCCGGCGGCAATCTCGCGACCGTCGCGGCTTTGCTCGCCCGCGATGGCGGATCGTTTCGGCTGCGATATCAATTACTGATCTATCCGGCGACCGATTTCGTCGGCCATTATGAGTCGCAGGAGCGGCTGGCCGAGGGCTATCTGCTGACCCGCGCCATCCAGGCCTGGTTCCACAACCAATATCTGCCGAATGGCACCGACCGGGCCGATTGGCGCGCATCGCCGCGCCACGCGCCGAGCCACGCCGACCTGCCGCCCGCCTATATCCTGACCGCCGGCTATGACCCGCTGCGCGACGAGGGCGAGGCTTACGCCAAGGCGCTCGAAGCGGCCGGAGTCACGGTGACGCGTCGGCATTTTGCCGGCCAGATCCACGGCTTCATCACCATGGGTCGGGTGATCGACGCCGCCGGGATCGCGCTCGACGAGGCGGGTGACGCGCTGCGAGCGGCCTTCGCGGCATGACTGCCGAGCGCATCCCCGTCATCATCGGCGTCGGCGAAATCAATGATCGCCCGGATGTCGCGGCTGAGGGGATGGATTCGGCGGACCTCATGGCCGAGGCGCTGCGCCTCGCCGACCAGGATGCCGGCGGCGGCTGGCTCGCGGCACTCGATTCCCTGCATATCGTCAACCAGATTTCCTGGCCGATCGACGATATCCTGCGGGCGGTGCCGGGTCGCCTCGGCATCGCGCCGCCGCATGTCGTGACCGACGGGCCGAACGGTGAATCGC
>JBAVTK010000412.1:0-9577 GCA_049696095.1 Aliidongia sp.
GCGCTGTGACCGGCCGAGGGGTTGAAGCGGGCGCGCTCGCCGAAGCGCGTTGCGGTGGCACCGGGGCAGAGCGCCAGCACATCGACCGGATCGTCGGCCAGTTCGACCGCGAGGCCCTGGGCCAGGCGCAGATCGAACGCCTTGGTCGCGGCATAGGTCGAAAAGAACGGGATCGGGCCGAATCCCACGACACTGGAGACGATGATCAGCCCGCCGCGCGTGCCGTTCGCCCGCGCGCGCTCGCAGATCTGCGGCAGCAACAGCCGGCTCAGCACGACCGGTGCCAGCACATTGACCGCGACCATCTCGCATTCGGCCGCCAGCGGATTTTCGGCAAACGCGCCGTACTGGCCGAGCCCGGCGTTGTTGATCAGCAGATCGACGCCAAAGGCCATGCCGCGCTCGCCCAGCGCCTCGGCCGCGCCAGAAACGGCCAGATCGGCCGCTGCGATCTCGACCCGGCGGCCGGGACGTGCGAGCCGCTCGGCCAGGAGCGCGAGGCGCGTTTCATCGCGGCCATGCAACAGCAGATCGGTGGTATCGGGCAACAGCAGGGCGAACGCCTCGCCGATGCCGCTCGATGCCCCGGTAATCAGGGCGGATTGGTAAGACATGGAACCCTCCTATGCGGCCCTTCGGCATGGCCGGCCGTTGACAGGCCGCGCATCGGCCCCCTACCACGGTTGCCCGGACCCGCTCACGCGCCTTGCTCAGGAAAGCCCCGATGACCGCCTATCACACGCTGAACGATCTCGACCTTGCCGGCAAGCGCGTCCTGGTGCGGGTCGATCTGAATGTCCCGATGCAGGGTGGCAAGGTCAGCGACGCCACGCGGATCGAGCGGCTGGTGCCGACCATCCGGCATCTGACCGCGGCCGGCGCGCGCGTCGTGCTGCTGTCGCATTTCGGCCGCCCCAAAGGCCAGCGCAGCGTCGAAGCCTCGCTGGCGCAATTGGTGACGCCGCTGTCGAAAACGCTGGGTGGCAAGCCGGTCGCCTTCGCCGATGACTGCATCGGTGAACCGGCCGCCAAGATCGTCAATGCGCTGAAGAACGGCGAGGTGGCGCTCTTGGAAAATCTCCGCTTCCATGATGAGGAAGAGAAGAACGATCTGCCATTCGCCCGCGCCTTGGCACAGTTGGGCGACATCTATGTCAATGACGCGTTTTCCGCAGCACACCGCGCCCATGCCTCGACCGAGGCGCTGGCCCATCTGCTGCCGTCGGCGGCCGGCCTCGCGATGCAGGCCGAACTCGAAGCGCTGGCCATGGCACTCGACAACCCGACCCGGCCGGTCGCGGCACTGGTCGGCGGCTCCAAGGTTTCGACCAAGCTCGATCTGCTGAATTCGCTCGTGACCCGCGTCGAGTTGCTGATCATCGGCGGCGCCATGGCCAATACCATGCTGCTGGCCCAGGGCAAGGAAGTCGGCCGCTCGCTGGTCGAGCGCGACATGCTAGCCACCGCCCAGGCGATCTTCGCCGCGGCCGAGGCGGCCAAATGCGCGATCCTGCTGCCCTGCGATGCCGTGGTGGCCGAGACGCTGGCCGCCGGGGTCGAGACCGAGACTGTGTCGATCGACGCGGTGCCGATTGACCGCATGGTGCTCGATATCGGCCCGGCCACGGTCGTCGCGATTGATGCCGCGTTGGATCAGGTGAAGACCCTGGTATGGAACGGCCCGGTCGGCGCCTTCGAAACCGCGCCCTTCGATGCCGGGACGACCGCCATCGCGCGTCATGTCGCCGAGCGGGTCAAGGCGCAGAAGCTGATCGCCGTGGCCGGCGGCGGCGACACCGTGGCCGCGCTGGCCCATGCCGGGGTGGCCGACCAGCTGACCTATCTCTCGACTGCGGGCGGCGCCTTCCTCGAATGGCTCGAAGGCCGCGAATTGCCGGGGGTTGAGGCGCTGAAGCGTTAGCTACGCCAGAGCTACGGAGTGGCGCTATATATAATCAATCAAATTTGTAGAAAGTCATGCCGGACAACTTGCTTTAGAGGTTTTTTTACATCGAATCGTAGCAGAATTTCTTCGCTGAACCGATCTTATGGAATGATCTTCTTGATGAAGATTGTCGCGACAGCAATCGAGCGATCAAACCCAGCATGAAAATTGGCTTGCGCTGACGGTCGATACTTTGCTAGGCTCCCCATATGTCGGAAATTCATCGGCAGTCGAGCGTCGTGAGGTTGGCTGTGGAAAAATTTGACATAACCACCATCGGTGGCAGCGCCGCCGGTGCCTCGACAGCGATACTTTTGACAAGACATGGATACGATGTCTTGCTCGTCGAACGAGAGACATTCCCGCGGATATGTCGGGATGGGCTTTTGCTATATACTCAGCGCCTGAGCCCTGAGCCCAGCCGAACAACCGCGGCAACGGCCGATCATCTCCCCCAACGACTCGCACGAGCAGGGAAAGGCCGATCTCCCGGCCCTCGCCCAGACCTCGATACAACCGCAACCATCCTAGAAAGGCAGGAGGACCATGCCCAACCCCACCGCCAAGGCCGCTCCGGGCAAGCTGCTGCTCACGCCCAAGGACCACACGCTGATCATGATCGACTTCCAGTCGCAAATGGCCTTTGCGACCAAGTCAATTGACACGGTCAACCTGCGCACCAATGCGGCACTGATTTCCCATGCCGCCGTGGGGTTTGGCGTCTCCACCATTCTCACCACGGTCGCCGAGAAGAGCTTCTCCGGGCCGATGTTCAGCGAGATCACTGATGCGTTTCCAGGGCAGAAGCTCTTGGATCGCACATCAATGAATACCTGGGAAGATGCCGCCGTCATCGCGAAAGTAAACGCGATCGGCAAGAGCCGGATCGTACTTGCCGGCCTTTGGACCTCGGTCTGCATCGTCGGACCGGCGCTCTCGGCGCTCGATCAAGGATTCGAGGTCTATGTCATAACCGACGCCTGCGGCGACGTCTCGACCGAGGCGCATGAGCGAGCGATCGAGCGCATGATCCAGGCTGGGGCCCGGCCGATGACGTCGGTGCAGTACCTGCTCGAGCTACAGCGCGACTGGGCACGCGGCGAGACCTACGAGCTCACCACCAGCATCGCCAAGAAGTTCGGCGGCGCCTATGGCCTTGGCCTCACCTACGCCAAGACCATGCTGGGCGCCTCCCGAGGGCATTGAGGTACCGGCGGCCCCGGCCGATCTGCGCGGGCCGCCCCTTTTCCCGCAGAGGATGATCCTATGCGCATCTACCTCGTTTCGCTCGGCGCTGGCGTCCTGGTCGGCCTGATCTACAGCCTGCTCGGTGTCCGTTCGCCGGCCCCGCCGCTGGTCGCACTTGTGGGATTGCTCGGCATCCTCGTGGGCGAACAGGTCATTCCCATCGGCAAGCAGATGCTGGCCGGCACCAGCCTCGCCGCCGCCTGGAAGCAATCGAACTGCACCGGTCATGTCTTCGGCATGCTGCCGGGCCAGCACTCGGATCAAGCGGCCGTCGCGCCGGCCGAACATGTGGAGTAACGCTCATGACAGCGCCGACACCGACGTCCGATCTGATCCTGCATCATGGTTTGTTTACCACGCTTGACCGCGCCAATCCGACCGCCAGCGCGGTCGCGATTACGGGCGGCAGGTTCACGGCCGTCGGCCGCGACGCGGAGGTCATGCCGCTCGCCGGCCCCAAGACCCGGATCATCGACCTCAAGGGTCGCCGGGTGCTGCCCGGCCTGATCGACAATCACCTGCACATCATTCGCGGCGGCCTTAACTTCAACATGGAACTGCGTTGGGACGGCGTGCGCTCGCTCGCCGACGCAATGACCATGCTGAAGCGGCAGGTCGCGATCACACCGGCGCCACAATGGGTGCGTGTCATCGGCGGCTTCACCGAGCATCAGTTCGCCGAGAAGCGCCTGCCGACGATCGAAGAGCTGAACGCGGTCGCCCCCGATACGCCGGTGTTCATCCTGCATCTCTATGACCGAGCGCTGCTTAACGGCGCGGCACTCCGCGCCGTCGGCTATACCAAGGACACGCCGGAACCGCCGGGCGGCTCGATCCTGCGCGATGCGAACGGCACTCCCACGGGCCTGCTGCTGGCCAAGCCAAATGCCGGCATCCTCTATGCGACGCTGGCCAAGGGGCCGAAACTTCCGTTCGACTATCAGCTTAATTCGACGCGCCATTTCATGCGCGAACTCAATCGCCTGGGCGTCACGGGTGCGATCGATGCCGGCGGCGGCTTCCAGAACTACCCCGACGATTACGCCGTCATCCAGCAACTGGCCGACGCGGGCCAGCTCACCATCCGGCTCGCCTATAATCTCTTCACCCAGAAACCGAAGGGCGAGAAGGACGACTTTCTCAACTGGACCAAGACGTCCCAGTACAAGCAGGGCAGCGACTATTTCCGCCACAACGGCGCGGGCGAGATGTTGGTGTTCTCGGCGGCCGATTTCGAGGACTTCCGCCAGCCGCGCCCGGACATGGGCCCGGAGATGGAAGGCGAGCTCGACGATGTCGTGCGCATCCTCGCCCAGAACCGCTGGCCCTGGCGTCTGCACGCGACCTATGACGAGACGATCAGCCGTGCGCTCGACGTGTTCGAGCGCGTGAACCAGGACATCCCTCTTCAGGGCCTCAACTGGTTCTTCGACCACGCCGAGACAATCTCCGAGCGTTCGATCGACCGCGTTGCGGCTTTGGGCGGTGGCATCGCGGTGCAGCATCGCATGGCCTATCAGGGAGAATACTTCGTCGAGCGCTATGGCTTGGGGGCGGCAGAGGCGACGCCGCCCGTGGCCCGCATGATCGAGAAAGGCGTGAGGGTCTCGGCCGGCACGGATGCGACGCGAGTCGCATCCTACAATCCGTGGGTCTCGCTCGCCTGGCTCGTTACCGGAAGGACGGTCGGCGGCTTGCGCATCACACCGCAGCGTAACTGCCTCGATCGGGAGACCGCGCTGCGCATGTGGAGCGAGAATGTCACCTGGTTCTCTAACGAGGTGGGAAAGAAGGGCCGGATCGAGGTCGGCCAGTTCGCCGATCTGGTCGTGCCGGACCGGGATTTTTTCGCCTGCCCCGAGGACGCGATCGCCGACACGACCGCGTTGCTGACGATAGTCGGCGGCAAGATGGTCTATGCCGCCGGCGATTTCGCCGCCTTCGACGACAACCCGGTGCCACCGGCCATGCCCGACTGGTCGCCGGTTCGGACATATGGCGGCTATGCCGGCTGGGGCGAGCAGCCGCAGGCCATCCTGCGGCAGAGCGCCTCCCAGGCCTGTGGCTGCAGCCACAACTGCTCCGTCCATGGCCACGACCACGCGACCGCTTTGTCGGGAAAGCTGCCGATCTCGGACCTCAAGAGCTTCTGGGGTGCGCTTGGATGCGCCTGCTGGGCGGTTTGAGCACCTGGATCGGATTGCCGGTCTGGTGCTGACCGCCCCGTCGCCCACCGCCGACCGATCATTACTGGCCGCTAATCCCTCGTTCATTCGGAGGTCCCGTCATGCGCATCGTCACCCGCCTCGCTTCGGCATCGGTCCTCGTGGCCGGCCTCGCTGCTGCCCCGCTGCCGGCACACGCAGACGCCACCAGCGCCGCCGTCGCGGTCGCCCCGCAATACGACACGACCCACGTCTATGTGGCGCCCGAGGAATTCGACAAGTTTGTCACGAGCCTGATCGCCACCTTCGGCGGCACCACGTCCAAGCAGGGCGTCTTCACAGTCACACCGACGCCGAGCCTGACTATCTCGCAGCTCGTGCTGACGCCGGCCGGCACGCTCTCGGTGTTCGGTTTCAAGACGCCGGTGCCGGCGCCGTTCGGTACCGAGCGGACCGGTTATCTCGTGACCGACATGGATGAGGCGGTCAAAGCGGCACGCGCGACCGGCGCCGACGTGATCGTGGCGCCGTTCCCCGATCCGATCGGCCGTGACGCGATCATCCAATGGCCGGGCGGCATCAACTCGCAGCTCTATTGGCACACAGCAGCGTTAAATTATCCAGTGCTCCAAACCATCCCGGAGAACCGGGTCTACGTTTCGCCCGACCGGGCCGACGCCTTCATCAAGAGCTTTCTGGCGTTCTCGCATGGCAAGGTGACTGCCGACCAGGCGCAGGCACCGGGCATCGAGATCGGCCGGCCGAGTGACAGTTTCCGCCGGGTCGCCATCAGATCGACCTTCGGCAAGATGGCCTTGTTCGTGACCGACCGGCATCTGCCCTATCCCTATGGGCGCGAGATGACCGGGTACGAGGTCGCTGACCTCGCCGCCACGCTCGACAAAGCGAAGGCCGCCGGTGCCGAAATCCTGGTGCCTGCCTACAACACCGGGACGCGCAGCGAAGCCATAGTGAGGTTCCCCGGCGGCTATATCGCCGAGATCCACGGTTCGTAAGCCCGGACGATGAAACCGGCGCAGCGCCAAACCCCTGGCGTGACCGTCTGATGTCGTTCGCCCTGCCGATCGGAGTGGTGGCCATCCTCGCGAGCGCCGTCGCTTTAGCCGACCCCGAACTCGCGGACGCCCCACCATCGCCGGAGCGCCCTGCCATTGCCTTTAACCGCTGGCAGGAGGATTGGTCGGTTCTGGCCGATCCGGCGTTGCGGACCGAGCCACTCGACGACTTGAAATACCTCCCGCTCGGCGCCGATCCGAAAGCCTACCTGTCGCTCGGCCTCAATCTGCGCGAACGCTATGAATCTAGCGACGCCAATGGCTTCGGCACGCGGAATACGCCTGCGGCCAATTATCTGATCAGCCGACTGGAAACCCATGCGGACCTGCGGCTTGGGCCTGAGATCCAGCTGTTCGCCCAGTTGGAAAGCGCCTTTGCGCCGGGCAAGGAGCAGTTAACGCCGGTCGATCAGAACCGGCTAGATCTTGAGCAGGGCTTTGCCGCCTATGTCGTGCCCGTCGACGGCGACACGCTGAAACTCCGGCTCGGCCGCCAGGAGTTCGGTTTCGACCTCCAGCGATTCGTCTCCGTGCGCGACGGGCCCAATCTCCGCCAGGCGTTCGACGCTGCCTGGGCCGATTACGAGACCGAGCTCTGGCGCTTCATCAGCTTCTATGGTCAACCGGTGCAATACCAAAATCTCCGCGCGTTCGACGACTACAGCAACGGTCATCTGACCTATGGCGGAGTGCGTCTGGAGCGCCGCGAGGTCGGGCCAGGGGAATTGTCGGCCTACTTCTCGCAATACCGTAATGACGGCGCCCAGTTCCTGACGGTCCAGGGGCACGAGCAAAGGGATATCGTGGATGTGCGCTATGTCGGCAAGCTCGACAGCTGGGATTGGGATCTTGAAGCGATGAGCCAGACCGGACAGATCCGGAACGAGCCGATCAAGGCATGGGCCTTCGGCAATCTGGCCGGCTACACTTGGCCGCTAGAGTTCTGGGCGCCGCGGATCGGGCTGCAGTTTGACGGCGCCTCGGGCAACAGCAATCCGCATGACGGGCGCTTGGAAACCTTTAATCCGCTGTTCCCGAACGGCTATTACGTCACGCTGTCCGGCTATACCGGCTACGTGAATTTCATCCATTTGAAGCCGTCGCTGACCTTGCATCCGACTCACAGCGTGACGCTGCTCGCCGCCCTCGGCGCGCAATGGCGCGAGACGACAGCCGATGCTGTCTATACCCAGCCCAATATTCCAGTCGCCGGAACAGCCGGTAAAGGCGGCGACTACACCGGCACCTATGGGCAGCTCCGGGCGGATTGGCAAGTGACGTCCCACGTCTCTACGGCCTTGGAATTCGTTCATTTCGCCGTGGCCGACGTGATCCGTCAGGCGGGCGGTCATGATGCCGATTACCTCGGCGTGGAGATCAAGTATGGCTGGTGAGCCCCGGGCAACGCCGACGCCATCATCTCACCGCGGCGGCCATGAACGTCATTCATGTTCTGAATGTCGGGGGGCATGCTCTTCGGCATTGACGGCCTTTCTTAGAGGGGCCCAGCCCTCAGCCAGTACAGCAGCGAATTCACCAGCAGTGTCTCAGTTCCAAGCCGGTCGCCACGAGCAAGTTGAGCAGAAGTACTCTCATCCGCATTTTGCGACCCGTAAATGGTATGGCATTAATGAACGCGGGAAGCTGTCGCAGACGCCGTTTCGCGAATATGACCATTATTTAACGTTCTGTGGTTGATCAGGTCTCGAGGTCACCTGTCCCACGCGCGATGAGACGGGCATAGCGCTGACAATGTGTGGCCTGCTAGGCTTCGCCGCGGACAATTCCCAGCAGGTGCCTTGCCATGCCCTCGACTCGCCGCCTGACGATTTTCATCAATATCGCCCATGCGCTCGACCATTTGCTGATGCTGATCTTCCCGACCGCGGTGCTCGGCATGACGGCGAGTTTCGGTCGGTCCTACGATCAGCTTTTGCCGCTGATGATCGGCGGATTCATCGCCTTTGGCGCCGGCTCGCTGCCGTCCGGCTGGCTCGGTGACTGGTGGAGCCGGCGCAACATGATGGCGGTGTTCTTCTTCGGCGCGGGGGCCGCGTGCCTGCTGACCGCGACGGCGCACAGCACCGAGATGCTGTTTGCCGGGCTGACGCTGATCGGCGTGTTCGCCTCGATCTATCATCCGGTCGGCACCGCGATGCTGGTCGCCGGCGCCGACAAGGTCGGCCGCGCCATCGGCGTCAACGGGGTGTGGGGCAATATGGGGATCGCGGCGGCGGCGCTTGGGACCGGCGCACTGACCCAATGGTTCGGCTGGCGCGCGGCCTTCATCGTGCCGGGTGTCGTGAGTTTGGCGTTGGGCGCGGTGTTCGTCGCCACCGTGCCGGAACCAAGCGGCCCTGTCGGGCGCCGCTTTGTGCGCAACGCCGCCGTGCCGCGCGCCCTGCTGATCCGGGCCTTTCTCGTCTTGCTGACCGTAACGGTGACCGGCGGCCTCGTTTTCAACGCAGCAACCATCGCCGTGCCCAAGCTGCTGGCCGAGCGCATCGGCGCGCTCGACAATGCGCCGGTGCTGATCGGCCTGCTCGCGGCCGTGATCTATGCCTTCGGTGCGATGTCGCAACTGATCATCGGCCGGCTGCTCGATCGCCATTCGCTGCGCAGCGTCTTCCTGCCGCTGGCCGCGGCCCAGGCGCCGTGCCTGCTGCTGGCGGCCGTGACCAGCCAATGGGTGCTGCTGCCGGTGGCCGCGGCGATGATGTTCTCGCTGTTCGGCCAAGTGACGATCAACGATGCGATGGTCGCGCGCTACAGCAACGAAACCTGGCGGGCGCGGATCTACGCCGTGCGTTACTTCGTGTCCTTCGCCGGCAGCGCCGTGGCCGTGCCGCTGGTTCGAGTGCTGCATGCAAGCCCATCGGGCTTTACCGCCGTGTTGGAGGTACTGGCCGCGGTCGCGATCGTCACCTTGATCGCAGCGGCGGTCTTTCCGCATCGGCCGGAGGAATTGGATAACGCCGCGAGCGCGGTCCCGGCGGAATAGCCGCGATATGGAACCCGCCGCGCCCGCAATCCGTTGTTTGGGCGGGGCGCGAGCTAGGCGGCTTGCCCCCGGCGATGCCGATCCAGGAGCAGCAGACCAGCCGCGTTTCGCGCGACGGGTAGGTCGTCCGACAGGCCCGTTG
>JBAVTK010000413.1:0-4860 GCA_049696095.1 Aliidongia sp.
CAGCTTGCCGCCAAGCCCCCGATCCACGTGCTCCACGATGCCTCCAAAGCTATATCCCCAGCATGTTGGGGATATAGCCAAAGGCGCCCGCAATATCTAGACTCCAAAAATGAGGGGAGTCGTGAGGCCGTTCGCGGCAAAAAGCCTGTTCCGGTAGAGATGCTCAGCCAGTACCAGGACGCTAGTAACGAACGGCGGGCGGCGCTCACCGAGGTGTTGGAACGCCTCGCCGCGGACACCGATATCCGCACCCGCGACGACCATTTACCGGTGACCTGCATCGTCAGCGCTACTCACACCGGCTCGCTCGTCGCCGTCCTGAGGGATCAGATCGCTCTGTCCTCGCTGCCGATCGACCTAGAATTCATCACGCTATTTCAACTCGGGAAGGCGGCAGATCTGCCTGCACTCTGCGATCTATCTGACGACGTTGAGTTCGCGCCACTGAACAACGCAGACCTCGACGAGCGCTCGGCCATCCGGATTGACCCGCAGATCTATTTCCCACTCACCTACATCGACGTTCCGCACATGGCGCTGGCAGCCGATGCGAGTCCCTTTCGCCCATTCGTTGACCTCGTTCAAGGCCACAGGATTCTCTCGGTTCACCGGAATCAGCCCAGCGACGGGCTGACTCGCCATCATGCGATCCACGTCGATATGGAGCAAATGTTCGCCCTGCCGCAGTTTGAAGAGGCATTATGCCAATCGCTAGCCCAACTCGATCCAATTCCGTCGGTCGTTCTGACACCACAGCACCGCGCCGCACGACTATTGGGCGACATGGCTTGCAGTATCATCCAGCGGCGCCACGGGACGCAGCCAACGCGGGTTGAGCACACCAGCCTCAGTCTCCAGGACGCGGGACCCCGGAGCGATGTTGACCGCGATGTAAGGGCTGCTCTGACCACCGTGCCGGCAGCCTCCTCTATCCTTGTGCTCGACGACTGCTTCGTGACCGGGGCACGAATGACTGGATACCAGACGAGACTCCGCCAACTCCCCATTCCGGCTCGGCTCCACTACCTCGTCGGCTTGGCGCGGCCAGACGATCCGAAGACATGGACCGACTTTAGGAGGAAGCTCCGACACAGAATTCCGGCGGACCGATCGCACTTTCTGGACAATACCATTTCGGCGATATTCGAGGCGTGTATGCCGAACTGGCAAGAGGCTCGGTGCCCGTGGTGTCAAGAGCACCTCCTCTACCAAAGCTTGCAGCGGTTGGCAGAGAATTTGCCTCCGGACATCCTGGCTCGGCACAAACTGCTCGCCGACAGGGATACCGGTCTCACGGACAATCTGTTCCTGGCCGAAGAGGGCTCAGCTAAGATCAAACTATACTCAGGCTCCTTATTCGCACCCGAAAGCAGCAATCAGGCCGAGGTCTTCGCCGCCGTCGCTGCGGCCTTCCAACATCTTCGCGTACATGCCAATGGGGAAAAGCCGGTGCTTGGAACGCGCAGGTATCCCATCGCCACCGTACTCGACGCCGAGCACTACCTACACCGGACCTACACCGACTCAATATTACGCGCCTCGTTCCTTCGTGGCGCGGCTTGGGAGGAGTTGGTCTACACCGATCCCCAATTAGAGGAACAGCGCACGGCACACATCACTCGTATTCTAACAGCGAAGGAAGGCGACGTGTGCAACCTCGCTCTCGAACTCGTCCTCGCTGAGGCAGTGAAAAAGTGCCACATCTCCAGGGATATAGACCGGAGTAAATTTTCCGCGAGCGCGCAAAGGTTGCTCGCTCTGATCCGCTCCCAAGCTGGTAGCTAGCGCGCGCGGCCTCAGCCCGACTGGCAGTCGAACTTTATGCTTGCCTACCGGAGAATGACACTCACGCCTAACGCCAATTCTCATTAAAGATCGGCTAAAGCTTTAAAAAATATTGGAGCGGGTGAAGGGAATCGAACCCTCGTCGTAAGCTTGGGAAGCTTCTGCTCTACCATTGAGCTACACCCGCGCTGCGTGGCCGTGTCACGCCGAACGACAGCAAACCGCCGTCGTACGGCACTATACAAGACGCGGTGCGCGCATTGCAAGGAGGCTTCAGCCCATTCGCCGGTTCTAGCCGAAACGGCACAAGGCCGGACGCAAAGGCATCCGGCCTTGTGCCCGGCTCAGTTCGTTTCGCGGCCGATCAGGCCCGGCGATTCTCCCGGTGCCAGGATGAAGCGCCAGATCAGTGCCCCGACTGCCGCACCGACAAGCGGTGCCAGCCAGAACAGCCAGAGCTGCGCCGGAGCGCCAGTCGTCGCAAAGAAGGCAACGCCGGTCGAGCGGGCCGGATTGACCGAGGTGTTGGTGACCGGAACGGAAATGAGATGAATCAAAGTGAGCGCCAAGCCGATCGCGATCGGCGCGAATCCGACCGGTGCGGCCATCGAGGTCGAGCCGAGGATGACGATAAGAAATCCGGCCGTCAGGGTGACCTCGATGATCAACGCGGAAATCATGCTGTAATGGCCCGGTGAAAGCTCATCATAGCCGTTCGAGGCGAAACCGCCGGGGGCGAAATTCGGTGCGCCCGATGCAATGACGTAAAGCACGCTGCCGGCGGCCAGGGCACCGAGGATCTGTGCCACCCAGTAAGGAATCACTTCGCTCCAACCGAATCGGCCGGCGATCGCCAATCCCAGCGAAACAGCGGGGTTGAAATGGCCACCGGAGATGCCGCCGACCGCATAAGCCATGGTCAGGACCGTCAAGCCGAAGGCCAGCGCAACGCCGGCAAAGGCGATGCCGAGATGTGGAAACCCGGCCGCCAGCACGGCACTGCCGCAACCGCCGAACACCAGCCAGAAAGTGCCGAAGAATTCCGCCGCAAGTTTCCTGGGCATTTTTCACCCCTGAGTTATAGCCATTATCAATATTCTATCAAAATTCAAGGAAAACGCCAGGAAAACTGGTATTTCGAGCACCGAGCCGGACCGACGCTCGGAATGTCGCTCGGAATTGCCAAATCGATACTATCGGCATAATCTTCGTGGCGCGGGCGAATGGCTCGCCACATTGAGGACGGTATCCTTGCCCGGCTATGCACTCGGGGCCTATCCCCGCACCCGTCTTCGGCGCAACCGCCGGGACGATTGGTCCCGTCGTCTGGTCGCCGAGACTGTCCTGACCAGCGCCGATCTGATCTGGCCGGTCTTCATCCAGGACGAGGATGCCGTGACGCCGATCGCGGCCATGCCCGGTGTCAATCGGCTGGGGCCGAGCCCGCTGGTCGAGGCGGCCGGTGCCGCCCGCGATCTCGGCATTCCGGCAATCGCACTCTTCCCGGCGACCGATCCGGCGTGCAAGTCCGCGACCGGCGATGAATCCTGGAACGAGGGCAATCTGATCTGCCGCGCGGTCGCCGCCCTGAAGCGCCAGGTTCCGGGGCTGGGCATCGTCTGCGATGTGGCGCTCGATCCTTTCACGACCCACGGTCATGACGGGCTGGTGCAGGATGATTACGTCATCAATGACGAGACGATCGAGGTGCTGGTCCGCCAATCGCTGGCCCAGGCGCGGGCCGGCTGCGACATGCTGGCCCCTTCCGACATGATGGATGGCCGCATCGGGGCGATCCGCGAAGCGCTCGACGAGGCCGGCTTCGAGCATGTCCGGATCATGAGTTATGCCGCCAAATACGCCTCGGGGTTCTACGGCCCGTTCCGCGACGCGATCGGCTCGAAGCACGCCAGCAACGTGCCGCTCGACAAGCGCGGCTATCAGATGGAC
The DNA here is from genome assembly GCA_049696095.1 of Aliidongia sp. Classification (GTDB taxonomy): domain Bacteria; phylum Pseudomonadota; class Alphaproteobacteria; order ATCC43930; family CGMCC-115725; genus JAXDMU01. The sequence continues at coordinate 3,736 of JBAVTK010000413.1, forward strand.
CCGGCCAACAGCGACGAGGCGCTGCGCGAGGTCGGTTTCGATCTGGATGAAGGCGCCGACATGGTGATGGTCAAGCCCGGCCTGCCCTATCTCGACATCATTCGGCGGATCAAGGAGACCTTCAAGGTGCCGACCTATGCCTATCAGGTCAGCGGCGAATACGCGATGCTGCGCGGTGCGATCGATCGCGGTTGGGTCGATGACCGGGTCGTGCTCGAATCGCTGATGTGCTTCAAGCGCGCCGGGGCCGACGGTGTGCTGAGCTATTTCGCGGTCGAAGCGGCCAAACGCCTGAAGGCGGGCTGAGCGCGCGCCGTTCGAACCGCAACCAAACGCTTGCTCGGCAGTTGCTTGCAGAGACGCTCATCCGCGTCGTCTCGGAGTAACCGTCATGACCCGCACGCTCACCGGCCTCTATGATTCCTATGAGGATGCCGTTTCCGTCATTAAAGATCTGGAGGCGGACGGGATCGGCGAGGATGATGTCAGCTTGCTCGCCAATCGGGCCGGCATACTGCATCGCGACGATATCGTTGCCGGCAACGAGGCCGGCGTCGGGGCCGAGGCGGGTGCTACGTTCGGCGCGATCGTCGGCGGGGCCACCGGCTTGCTGGCCGGTTTGGGCATGCTGGCGATTCCCGGCATCGGCCCGGTGGTGGCAGCCGGTTGGCTCGTGACAGCGGCGCTCGGTGCTGCGGGCGGTGCGATCGCCGGTGGTGCCGGTGGCGGATTGATCGGCGCGATGATCAGCAACGGCGTGTCCGAGGAGGATGCCCATGTTTACGCCGAGAGCGTGCGCCGCGGCGGTTGCCTGGTCACTGCTCGCGTCCCCGACGCCAAGGTAACCAGCACCCAGGTCATCATGGCCAAATATCGCCAGACCGATACACACATGCGCGGCCAGGCCTATCGCGAGACCGGCTGGAGCGCGTTCGACGAGCACGCGCCGATCTATAGCGAGCCCGAGGTGATGGCGCCGCGCGATATCTATCCGACGAAATCCTTATCCGTCGAAACCGGGCCCCTGCCCGAACGCGTCGTCGGACCGCCGCCCCCGCCGCCACCGGCCACGCCTTTCGGCCCGAACGGTGACTGACGCCCGATCACCGTCGCCCTGTCAGCGCC
>JBAVTK010000414.1:0-2655 GCA_049696095.1 Aliidongia sp.
AGCGTGCGCACGCCATCGACGAAGCGGACGGTTTGGCGAACATGGCGCACCCAATAATCGGGCGAACTCAGCTCGTCGTCGCTCGTCCGCGCACCGGTCACGTTGGAGATGATCGGGATGCGCGCCGGATGATAAGTCAGGCATTCGGCGACGCGGCGGAAGGCGTCGAGCATCCCGTCCATGTGGGCAGAGTGAAAGGCATGGCTCACCCGCAGCCGCGAGGTCTTGCGGCCCGATGCCTCGAAGTGGCGCGCGATCTCCAGCACCGCGTCCTCGTCGCCGGCCACCACCGTCGAGGCGGGACCATTGAGGGCGGCGAGGCCGGCACGGCCATCGCGTCCGACCAGAAGGGCTCCGATCTCGGCTTCCGAGGCCTGGATGGTAACCATGATGCCGTCCTGCCGGAGCGCCTGCATGAGCCGCGCGCGCGCCGCCACCAGGGTGCAGGCATCCGGAAGGGAGAGAACGCCGGCGACATGGGCCGCGACCAACTCGCCGATGGAATGGCCGAGCAGCAGATCGGGCTTGGCACCGAAACTCTCAAACAGCCGGAAAAGCGCAACCTCAAGCGCGAACAGGGCCGGTTGGGTGAAGCTGGTCCGGTCCAACCGGGCGGCGTCCTCGGACCCGGCCTCGGCAAACAGGATGTCGCGCAGCGGCCGGTCGAGGTCGCCGTCGAGATGCGCGCAGACCGCATCAAAAGCTTCGCGGAACACCGGAAAGGCATGATAGAGGCCCAGGCCCATCGCCGGCCACTGACTTCCCTGCCCTGTGAATAGGAGGGCCACCTTCCCGCCGCCGGTGGCGTTTGCCAGCACGGCCTGGGGCGTGGGTTGCCCCTGGGCCACGGCATCGAGTGCCGCCAGTAGTTCGACACGGCCATCCGCGACGACGACGGCGCGATACTCGAACCGCGTCCGCGTCGTGGCCAGCGAATAGGCCACATCGGCAAGCGCCACATCCTCGTGGGTCTGGACATGCTGGCGCAGACGCTCGGCCTGCGACCGCAGCGCCGCCTCGCTCTTCGCTGACAGCAGAAACGGCCAGGTCGGCAGCGGCGCAGCCTTGGCCTCGACCGCCTCGCCCTGCTCCAGTGTTGGCGCTTCCTCAATGATGAGATGGGCATTGGTGCCCGAGATGCCGAAGGACGACACGCCGACACGCCGAGGGCGGCCGTTCGCCGTCCACGCCACCGCCTCGTTCAGCAGCCGCACTGTCCCCGCGGACCAGTCGATATGCGGGGAAGGGTTCTGCGCGTGCAGGGTCTTGGGCAGGAGCCCGTGCCGGAGCGCCAGCACCATCTTGATGACGCCGCCAACCCCCGCGGCGGCCTGACTATGGCCGAGATTGGACTTAAGGCTGCCGAGCCAGAGCGGCTGCTCGGGGGAGTGGGCTTCGCCATAGGTTGCCAGCAGCGCCCGGGCCTCGATCGGATCGCCCAGCGTAGTGCCGGTGCCATGGGCCTCGACGGCGTCGATATCCTCGGGCGCAAGCCCGGCGCTGGACAGTGCCTGGCGGATGACGCTCTCCTGGGCCGGGCCGTTGGGGGCGGTCAGGCCCTGGCTTCTGCCATCCTGATTGACGGCGGAGCCCTTGAGCACGGCCAGGATCGGATGGCCGTTGCGCCTGGCGTCGGACAGGCGTTCGAGCACCAGCATGCCGGCCCCTTCGGCCCAACCGGCCCCGTCGGCTTCGGCCGCAAACGACTTGCAGCGGCCATCGGGCGAGCCCGCGCTGTCCGACCCCATCAGGACAAAGGCGCCGGGCGTCGCCATCACGGTCACACCGCCGGCCAGCGCCAGCGTGCATTCGCCGCGGCGCAGCGCCTGCGACGCCAGATGAATGGCGACCAGGGACGAACTGCAGGCCGTGTCGACGCTGATGGCCGGACCCTGGAAGCCGAAGCTGTAGGCGATCCGCCCGGAAGCAACGCTGGAGGCGCCTCCCGTGGTCAGATAGTTCTTCTGTTCGGCCAGGTTTGCGAGGGCATGTTGCGCGAGGTAATCATTGCCGAACAGGCCGACGAAGACACCGCTTTGGCTGCCCTGCAGCGCGGCGGGATCGAGGCCGGTGCGTTCGAGCGCGTCCCAGGCGGTCTCGAGCAGCAGCCGCTGCTGGGGATCGATGGCGAGCGCCTCGCGCGGGCTGATGCCGAAGAAGCCGGGGTCGAAACCGTCGGCGTCATAAAGAAAGCCGCCTTCCTGGACCAGATCGGCACCAAGCTCGCCCGGACGCCAACCGCGGTTTACGGGAAAGCCGGAGATCGCGTCCCGTCCGTCAAGCAGCAGCGCCCAGAGATCCTCGGGCGTATCGACCCCGCCCGGATATCGGCAACTCATCGACACAATGGCAATCGGGTCGTCGTCGAATGCGACCGGCAGGGCTGGCGCCGGAAGCGATACGGCACGGCCCAGGAGTTGGCCCGTCAAGAACCCCGAGAGCGCCACCGCCGTGGGATAATCGAAGAGGAGGGTTGCCGGCAGGCGCAGGCCGGTGGCGCTGGCGAGGCGGTTGCGGATCTCGACGGCCATGAGCGAGTCGAGGCCGAGTTCCTGAAGGGGCCGGGTCGGTTCGATCGCGCCCGCTGCGGCGAGGCCGAGGACGGCGGCCGCTTCGGTGCGCACGAGATCGAGCACAATGCCCGCGCGCTCGGCC
>JBAVTK010000415.1:0-11640 GCA_049696095.1 Aliidongia sp.
CCGCCTTGAACTGCGCCGGCGTCAGCCAATGATGATAGGTGTCGGGCTTGGCCGGATTGACCGAATCGGCCAGAAACTGCTCAAGCTTGGCCGTGTTGGTCAGCGGAAAGAACACCCGGAACGGAACGGCCGTGGTCGCGGCCGGAGCGCCGACCGAGACTTCGGTTACGGCCGCATTCGCGCTCGCCATACCCAGCGAAACGGCAAGCGCTGTGCCAAGCGCAATACGTGAGACAAGCATTATGACCCCCCAGAAAAAAAGGTGCTGTGACCGTGCCGTGTCCATTACGAAATTGCAAGCCTCTATAAAGCCATCCGCATAGATACCCTCGGGCCGGTAAACTGACGTGCGCGGCCCCGCACGGTGTCCGGGGGGAGCGGTGCGGCTGCATCGAGACTTCACCGTGCGTAGGGATTGAGAGACAGGTCTTTAGAAAATCATGAAATTGTTTCAGTTCCGAACACCAGCCGAACCTCGCGCCGTTCTCGTTGGTGTGGTCATGGGCCTGGCTGGTGATGCTTCGGATGCAGTCACGCCATCAGCGGGCCTTTTCTGGTCGCGGCAATGTGATCGCTGTGGCTCACAGCAAGACACCTGCCGCCCGGATCGCCTGCGTGGTTTCTTGCCGCAAGTCGAGGCAGGGCCGAGTCGCGCGTTTCGGGATGGTTTTCCCGTTCGCTCTTGGCTACTGCTTCCCGGAAAGGCTCGTCTGCCTCGGAGATGTCTATGACCACCGCAGCCCCTATTGCCCAAGAGATTTCGGCCCTGCTGGAGCGCTTCGGCGCCCAAATACCATCGCCGGGCACCGGTACTCTCGCCGTCCGCTCGCCGATCGACGGTAGTCGGATTTTCCAACTGGCCGAATCGAGCCCGGCGGAGGTCACGGCTGCCATCGCCCGTGCCGAGATAGCGTTTCAGACTTGGCGACGCGTGCCGGGGCCGCGCCGTGGCGAGCTGGTCCGACTGTTCGGCGAGGAATTGCGAGCGCACAAGGCCGATCTCGGCCGGCTGGTTACGCTCGAAGCCGGCAAGATCCTGCAAGAGGGTCTGGGCGAAGTTCAGGAAATGATCGATATCTGCGATTTCGCGGTCGGCCTGTCGCGTCAGCTCTATGGTCTCACCATCGCGACCGAGCGCGCCGGCCATGCGATGCGGGAGACCTGGCATCCGCTGGGTGTCGTCGGCATCATCAGCGCCTTCAATTTCCCGGTCGCGGTGTGGTGCTGGAATGCCGCACTGGCGCTGGTCTGCGGCAACAGTGTGGTGTGGAAACCGTCGGAAAAGACGCCGCTGACCGCGTTGGCGACCCACGCCCTGTTCGAACGCGCCGCCGCCCGCTTTGGCGAGGCACCGCCGCATTTGTCGAGTCTCGTGATCGGTGCCGGTGCCGCCGGTGCCGCTTTGGTCGAGGATCGCCGCGTGCCGCTCGTCTCGGCGACTGGTTCGACTCGGATGGGCCGCGAGGTCGGCCCGGTGTTGGCTCGGCGCTTTGCCCGTGCGCTGCTCGAACTGGGCGGCAACAACGCCATGATCGTCGCCCCGTCGGCCGATCTCGACCTCGCGATCCGTGCCATTCTGTTCGCCGCGGTCGGCACCGCCGGTCAGCGCTGCACCACACTGCGCCGGCTGTTCGTGCATGACAGCCTCTATGACACGTTGCTACCCCGGCTGAAGCGCGCCTATGCCTCGGTGCCGGTCGGCAGTCCGCTTGATGTGGGAACCCTGGTTGGGCCGCTGATCGACCGCGCCGGGTTTGACGGCATGCAGGCCGCGCTCGCGCAGGCGGCAGCGCAAGGCGGCACCGTCCAAGGCGGCGAGCGGCTCCTCGCGGACCGTTTCCCGGAGGCTTACTATGTCCGCCCGGCCCTGGTCGAGATGCCGGACCAGACCGAGATCGTCCGCCACGAGACCTTCGCGCCGATTCTCTATGTCATGCGCTATCGCGCGCTCGACGAGACGATCCGCCAGCACAATGCCGTGCCGCAGGGCCTCAGTTCCTCGATCTTCACGACCGATCTGCGCGAGGCCGAATTGTTCATGTCGGCCGTCGGCAGCGATTGCGGCATCGTCAATGTCAATATCGGCCCATCCGGCGCCGAAATCGGCGGTGCATTCGGCGGCGAGAAGGAAACCGGCGGTGGCCGTGAGTCCGGCTCCGACAGTTGGCGTGCCTATATGCGTCGTGCCACTAACACGGTGAATTACTCGCACGATCTGCCGCTCGCCCAAGGCATCAAATTCGATATCGACGGATGAATGCAGGCGGCGGCATGACGGATGATGCCGCCCGCGCCCAAGCGCTGCGCGACTTTCTCTCGGCCATGGTGCGGAACTGGGCCGGGCCCGGTTGGGATGCCGCGCGCTTTGGGTTTCACGACCGGCTTGCGGCCGATCTGACCCCGGCGGGCGGGGCCCATCGGCGGCTGCATCTCTGCGCGCGGCAACTCTATGGCCTTTGTCGCGCACCGTTGCTGCTAGGCGAGGCCGCCCCGACGGGGTTCGCCCAGACCGTGTTCCAGACATTGACCGAGCGATTCTACGACACGGTCCATGGCGGCTTCTTCAATGCGCTTGATCTCGTCGGCGCACCGCTCGACCGCCGCAAGGCGCTTTACGGTCACGCCTTCGTGCTGTTCGCGCTGGCGAGTTATTACGACCGCTCGCGCGATCCCGACGCACTTGCTCTGGTCGCCGCAACCCAGGCGGCGCTGCGGCGACATCTTTCGGTCCCCGGCGGCTGGCTTGCGGCGTCCGCGGCGGAGGATTGGCGCGCCCCCGAAGCAGCGCTGGCGCAAAACCCACACATGCATCTGCTCGAAGCCTATCTGGCGCTTGAGCACGTGACGGGCGATGCCCAATGGGCCGAATACGCCGATGGGTTGATCGCGTTGTTTCAGTCGCATCTCTACGATCCGGCGGGCCGCATGCTCGGCGAATTCTACGACGAGACCGGCAAGCCGCATCCGCTGACTGGGCATCTGGTCGAGCCCGGCCATCAATTCGAATGGGCCTGGCTGCTCTACACCCATGCCGCGCGTCGCGGGATCGCCCCCGCCGCGACCGCGAGCGATCTCATCGATTGTGCGGCCCTGCTGGGCACCGATCGTGAGTATGGCGGTATCTGGGACCGGATCGACCGCGCCGGCAATGTGATCGCCGGGACCAAGCGGATCTGGCCAGTGTGCGAAGCGATCAAAGCCTATGCGGCACGTTGGCGTCAAGGCGGCGACGCCAGAGATGGTACCCTGATGCGGCATTGGATCGATTTCCTGATCGTGCATTACCTGCGGCCCAACGGCTGCTGGCACGAGATCCTGAACCGCGATCTGACTCCACATCTGAGCGAAATGCCGGGCACGACGCCCTATCATCTATTGATGATGGCGGAGGAGGCGTTGCCGGTGCTGGAGGGGTCAGCCAAGCAGCGCTGAGAGTTCCGGCGTCGCGTAGCGCCAGCTTTGCGCACCCGACAGGCGCGGCACGCCGAGGATCGGTACATCGCGGGCAAAACGGCCGAGTGCGGCCATGGTTTCGGCGAGCGGCACCGGCGGTTCGACCGACTCGCTGACCACGATCGCCCGCGGCACAATGCCGGCTCCGGCCAGTGCCACCAGCGCGGTAAGCGTATGGCTGAGCGTGCCCAGATAGCTGCCGGTCACTAAAACAACGGGAATGCCCAGTGCCGCGATCCAGTCGCGCACGGTGCGCCGGTCATCAAGCGGCACCATGACGCCGCCGACACCTTCGATCAGCACGCAGTCTTCCGGCCCGGCCACAGCCGCACGACAAAGTGCGATCACGGCATCGAGATCGATCACCAGCCCCTCGCGCGCCGCCGCCATGTCGGGCGAGAGCGGCGCGCGATAACGCCAGGGCGAAACCCGCTCCAGGGTCGCGGCGTCGAACGGCAGGCCGGCCGCGGCGGCTAGCACGGCTGGATCGCTGCCGGTATCGGCCGGATCGAAACCGCTGACCAGTGGCTTGACCACGCGCAAGGTCGAGCCGGCAAGACGCGCGCGATGGGCCAGCGCCGCCGTCACAAAAGTCTTGCCGACGCCGGTGCCGGTCGCGGTGACGAAGAGCCGGGTCATGCCGCAAGCCCGTCCTTGACCGCCGCCGCCAGCTCCAACACTTGGCGTGGCTCATGCGCGGCGGTGAAGGTGAAGCGCAGCCGCGCCGTGCCGGCCGGCACGGTCGGCGGGCGGATCGCGGTCACCAGAAAGCCGCGCTCCAAGAGATAGTTCGACAAATCGAGCGCCCGGCCCGAATCGCCGATGACCAGCGGCACGATCTGGCTCAAGGGCTCCGGCAATCCGAGCGTTTTCGCGAACAGCCGGGCATGGGCGAGGGGCTTGGCGCACCAGGCCGGATCGGCCTCGATCAGATCGAGTGCCGCTTGTGCCGCCGCGACCGAGGCCGGAGGCAGGCCGGTCGTGTAGACGAAACTACGCGCGCGGCTATGCATCAGCTCGACTACCGCGGCCGAGGCGCAAAGATAACCGCCATAGCTGCCGAACGCCTTGGACAGCGTGCCCATCTGCAACGGCACCAGGGCCGGATCGGCCGGCGGCAACAGGCCGGCGCCATGGGCATCGTCGGTCATCAGCCACGCCTCATTGGCCCGGGCGAGTGCTGCCAGTGCCGGCACCGGCGCCAGATCCCCATCCATGCTGAAGACCCGCTCGGTCAGGATCAGGCAATGGCGGTGCGCCCCGCGCGCGGCCGTAAGCAACTCCGCCAGATGGCCCGGGTCATTGTGACGAAACAGCGCCAGTTCGGCGCCGCTTAGTCGCGCGCCGGTCAGCAGGCAGGAATGCGCCAGCTCGTCGGCCAGCACCAGATCGCCGGCCCCGACCAGCGCCGGCACGATGCCGATATTCGCCAGATAGCCGCTGCCGAAGATGATCGCCGCCTCGGTTCCCTTGAAACGCGCCAATCTTGTCTCGAACTGACGATAGAGCGGGTGATTGCCGGTCACCAGCCGCGACGCCCCGGCGCCTGTGCCATAGGTCTCGATCGCGGTCTGCGCCGCTCGCCGCACCGCCGGATGCCTGGTCATATTGAGGTAATCATTGCAGCAGAACGAAACGACGCGGCGGCCGTCCCGCAACGCGGTCACCAGCCCGTCGCGGTGCGTGTCGGTCAAGCGACGCCTGGTCGCCGCTACGTCGAGCGCCGCGAGCTTTTGCCGGGCGAAATCATCGAGACTGGTCATCGTCGATGGTATGGCGGCGGTGCGGCGCTGGTGTCAATGCGAACTCGACCCCGAGTCTTGCTCCGAGGATCTTCGCGGCGCCGGGTCGGGCGGAAGCGGAATGAACTCGGTCTCGCCGGCGATCTCGGGAAAACGGCCGCGTCGCCAATCCTCCTTGGCCTGTTCGATCCGCTCCGTGGAACTCGACACGAAATTCCAGTAGATATGCCGCGGCTCCGGCAGCGGCTCGCCACCGACCACCATCAGATGCGCGCCGCAACGCGTGTGCAGCACGATCTCGGCGTTCGGCTTGAAGACAACGAGCTGTGTTTCGCCGAAAGCCCCGGTTTGGCCCGCGATCTCGATCTCGCCGGAAACGACCAGCACGGCGCGCTCGGCATATTCCGCGCCAAGCCGCAGGCGCGCGCCGGGTTTGAGGACGGCGTCGGCATAGATCAGGTCCGAATAGACCGGAACCGGCGAACGCGCGCCGAACGCCTCGCCGGCAATGACCGTCAGCGACACGCCATCGGCGTCCAAACCAGGCAATGAGCCTTGCGCGTGGTGCGAGAAGCCCGGCGCCATTTCCTCCAGCGCCTTCGGCAGCGCGACCCAGATCTGGTGACCGAACAGCGCGCCGCCGGTGGCCTGAAGAAGCGCGGGCGCGCGTTCCGAATGAACGATGCCGCGGCCGGCGGTCATCCAATTGACATCGCCGGCCCGGATCGTCACCACACTGCCGACGCTGTCACGGTGAACTATTTCGCCATCAAGCAGGTAGGTCAGGGTCGAGAGCCCGATATGGGGGTGAGGGCGGACATTCAGCCCCGCGCCAGCGCGAAAGACCATCGGACCGAACTGATCGAGGAAGATGAACGGGCCGACCATCCGACGATGGGCGGTCGGCAGCGCGCGCCGAACCTTGAAGTCATCGCCGAGGTCGCGCACCGGCGGGAGGATAATTTGTTCCACCGCTGGGTTCGGGCTCGCGCTTGCAATGGTCATCACAATCTCCTTGCCATTCGACGTGACTCAGGCGGCGTTCGCCAGAACTTGGGTAACGACCGCGGCGATCTTTTGTTTCGGACCGCTCAGCGCGGCCTCGCGCGCGTCCGGCCCGAACGCGATCTTCCTAGCATGTATGAAGGTGGCATCGGTGAGGCCGATCGAAATTGGTCGTGATGAGCCGTCGACGGCCATCGGGTCCACGGGCTAAATCCAGCAGAGCACGGTGATGCGCCAAGTTTGGCCGCCGTGGAACACGTAACGCTCCGGCAACCTCCGCTTCGACCTGTCGTGCGCCGAATTGACGGACAAGTAGCGTGAAGATGCGATCGAACGAAACCGGCTCGCGGATGTCGAGTGCGTCATCGGTTTTGCGGTTACGCCGTTCATGCACGATCAGCTTGCCGGCGGGCGAGTCCGGTAGACACCCCAAGCGGCCGGCAACGTCGCCTGTGAGGCGAAAGAAATCGGGGAGACCGGCGGGTATGGAAATCCCTGCGCCGCACAAAAAGACCACCTCGCCAGCGTCGCGCGCGTCAAGCAGAGCATTTGGAATGCTGGGACCAAATTCGGTAAAGCGCATGGAATTATCCCAGAACCAACAGAGGCTTGCAGTTTACGTAGATGCCGGGGTCACGCACCGCCCGGAGCGCGCAGACACTATCACACTCAACTCCGCCGATAGAACAGCGCTCGCCCCGTCGGGACGAGTTGCAGCAGAATATCGTAGTCGCTGATATTCGCGGTCAACGCCACCAAGCCCAGCTTCTGCGCTTGCAGGAACAGCACACAATCCTGGAGCGCGCGCAGTTTGCTGTCCTTTTCGTAGCCCTGGAGGCGGCAGAGAATTCCCGACAGCAGCGCCGCTCGCCCGAGGACATCGCTGTCGGGCGCGAAGATCCGATGGACCGGCATGGCTTTGATCTGCTTGCCGATCTCGGCAATGACCGAAGCGGTTCGCCGATCCGATGGGCTCAGCACGCCGACCGTGTGCATCAATTCCTGGATTGCCACGGTCGAATGATTGACCTGTCGCTGCGTGATCAGGTCGTCCAGTATCGGGGGCGACCGATTTTGCATCTGATCTATATAGACACAGGTGTCGAGCAGAAGCTCCTGCCCGCCCATCAGGCTGGCATTGATGAAGGGCAACTGCTCGTCACCGCGCCGCGCGAGCGTCTTTTGGGGATCGAACCGCGCCCAGCGTTGGGCGGCATCGAAATCGAACTCCATCACGTCAGAAGCCGAGTTTCAACCCCGGGTCAATTTTGCCTCGGGCCTCCTTGAACGCCTCGGCGAAGCGGTCTTCGAGCGCGACACTCGCCAGCGCAAATTCGATCAGGTCGGTGTCGGTCTCGATGCCGGTTTGCCGCTTGGCCTGCTCGACCAATGCCGGGCTGACCCTGCCGCCGATCCGGCCGGCTTTTTCCCCCAGAAGCCCGGATTGTCTGGCCGCCTGCATGACGGCCTCAAAGCGCTCTTTGCTAATGATGGCATCATTATCGGGCGGAACGGCCTCCGCGCCCGCCTTGAGCACGTTTACCCTCAACGGCTTAGTCCGACGCGCTGCCGGCTTGCTTGCTAAGGTTTTCGCCACGACCATCGCCCTTCGTTAGACAAAGCAGGCATTTGTCAAACATACGGCTCCGCCATCCAGATTTCAAGATGCCACGACAAAGCTGCGGGAGGTAGCCCCATCCGAAAACGTAAATATTTGAGTTCATGGAGAATTTCTTGGGCCGACCTGCCCCCCACGATTGCCCCGATCCGTCGTAACGTATTGATCGCACCGGCAACGCCACCGCGAAGGCCCGACGAGCGAAAGGCTTGTAGGGGCTTGCGCAATCGAAATATAATGCGTCGATTTTCCGAGGCTGAATCGTGACGTCCGATCATGGCAACGGTGCATTTCACGTCTGCGCTTAAGCGCTTTCTTCCGGTGCCGAGCGCGGAGGTAACGGGAGAGACGATCGGCGCTGCGCTCGACCAAGTATTCCGGTTGAGCCCACGCCTGCGCGGCTATGTGCTCGACGATCAGGGCAGTCTTCGCGTTCACGTCAAAGTTTTTGTCAATGGCTGCCCCGTCAAAGACACGTCCAAGCTCTCCGACCGGATCGGACCAACGGACGAGATCTACGTAATTCAGGCCCTATCCGGCGGATGAGGATGAGGTGACGTTATGAGCGATCAACTCTTTGTCGGCACGCGCAAGGGATTGTTCGAGCTGAGAAAGCGCCAAGGGCGCTGGGAGATTGCCGGGACGCATTTCCTGGGCGACCCGGTCTCGGCGATCCTCGACACCGAAGGCGGCCTTTACGCAGCACTCGACCTCGGCCATTTCGGCGCCAAATTATGGCAGCGCGACGCGAGCGGCTGGCGGGAATTGCCGGTCCCGGCATTTCCGCCCAAGCCCGAGGATGCCGCAGACGACCCGCATGCCTGGTCGCTGTCCCGCATCTGGCAGCTCCAGCCCGGTGGCGTCCCCGGCCGGCTCTGGGCTGGAACCATGCCGGGGGCCTTGTTTCGCTCCGACGATGCCGGTCAGTCCTGGTCATTGGTCGATGCGTTGTGGCGTCTGCCGGAGCGCCGCCAGTGGATGGGCGTGGGTGGGCCCGAACCGGGGATCAGTTCGGTCCTCGTCGACCCGGCCGATCCCGACGACATCCGGCTCGGCATCTCAAGCGCCGGGGTGTGGGCCACGAGCGACGGCGGTCAGTCCTGGCGGGTGATCAATCACGGCATGTACAATGAATATATGCCGCCCGAGCAACAGGGCGAGCCGATGGCCCAGGATATCCATTGCCTGGCCCGCTGCGAGGCACATCCCGAGGTGATGTGGTGCCAGCACCATAACGGCGTCTTCAAATCGACCGACAAGGGGGCGAACTGGCGCGAGATCACGGCGATTCGGCCGTCCAAATTCGGCTTTGCGGTCGTGGCCCATCCGCGCGACAAGGATACCGCCTGGTTCGTGCCGGCGACCAAGGACGAGCGGCGGATCCCGGTGGACGGCAAGATCGTCGTGGCGCGGACCCGCGATGGCGGCGAGAGCTTCGAGGTGTTGAGCCGCGGCCTGCCCCAGCATCACGCCTATGATCTCGTCTGGCGCCACGCGCTCGCGGTCGATGCCGAGGGTGATACCCTGGCCTTCGGCTCGACCAGCGGCGGGCTCTGGATCTCCGACGATGGCGGCGACAGTTGGGCCACGCCCGACGCGCGTCTTCCGCCGATCGCGGCGGTGCGTTTTGCGGGAACGTAAGACCAGGCGTCGGAAGTCCTGACTTCCGACGCCTGGTCTCGCGAGCGACTGCGAGCGCGCGCCGAATGGCGCGGAGCCTCAGGGTCGCGGATGCGGCCCGCGCGGCGATTGAGCGACCACCCGAATTTCGGATAAGTCCGAAATTCGGGTGCTTGGTATAACGAGGCGCCTGCTAACCGCCCGGGTGAAGCCCCGGCGCCTCCTGCCCGGTCCGGGCGACATATTCGGTGTAGCCGCCGGTGAACTGATGAACGCCGTCCGGCGTCAGCTCCAGCACGCGGTTTGAGAGTGCCGCCAGGAAATGGCGGTCATGCGAGACGAACAGCATGGTCCCTTCGAATTCTGCCAGTGCGGTAACCAGCATCTCCTTCGTGCCTAAATCCAGATGGTTCGTCGGTTCGTCGAGCACCAGGAAGTTCGGCGGATCGAACAGCATCTTGGCCATGACCAGCCGCGCCTTCTCGCCGCCGGACAGCACCCGGCAAGGCTTCTCAATATCGTCACCGGAGAAGCCGAAACAACCGGCCAGCGCGCGCAGCGCGCCCTGTCCGGCCTGCGGGAATGACCCGTCCAGCGACTCGAAGATCGTATCGTCGCCATCCAGCAGATCCATCGAGTGCTGGGCGAAATAGCCCATCCTGACATTGCTGCCGACGGTGACGCTGCCCTGGTCCGGCCCGATGGCGCCGGCCACCAGCTTCAGCAGCGTGGATTTCCCGGCGCCATTGACGCCCAGCACGCACCAGCGTTCCTTGCGACGCACCTGGAAATCGAGCCCGGCATAGATCGGCTGGCTGCCATAGCCCTTATGGACGTTCCGGAAGCTCGCCACGTCATCGCCCGAGCGGGGCGGGGCGCGGAATTCAAACTGGACCGATTGGCGCCGCCGGGGTGGTTCGACCCGTTCGATCTTGTCCAGCTTCTTCACGCGGCTCTGGACCTGGGCGGCGTGCGAGGCGCGTGCCTTGAAGCGCTCGATGAACTTGATCTCTTTAGAAAGCATCGCCTGCTGGCGTTCGAATTGCGCCTGGCGCTGCCGCTCGCCCAGTGCCCGCTGCTGCTCGTAGAAATCATAATCGCCCGAATATGTCGTGAGCGAACCGCCGTCGATCTCCACCACCTTGCCGATAATGCGGTTCATGAAGGCGCGGTCATGCGAGGTCATCAGCAACGCGCCGTCATAGCTCTTGAGGAACCCTTCAAGCCAGATCAGGCTTTCGAGGTCGAGATGGTTGCTCGGCTCGTCCAGCAACATGCCGTCGGGCCGCATCAGCAGGATGCGGGCGAGTGCGACGCGCATCTTCCAGCCGCCGGAGAGCAGACCGACATCGCCATCCATGCGTTCCTGGCTGAAGCTCAAACCCGCCAGCACCTCGCGCGCCCGCGCATCCAGCGCATAGCCATCCAACTCCTCAAAGCGCCCCTGCACCTCGCCATAGCGCTCGATGATGGCGTCCATGTCGCCGGCCTGGTCCGGATCGACCATCGCGGCTTCGAGCGTGGCCATTTCGGTGGCGAGCGCGCTCACTGGCCCGACGCCATCCATCACCGCCGCGACGGCACTCTGGCCCGACATTTCGCCGACATCCTGGCTGAAATAGCCGATCGTCATGCCGGGATCGATCGACACCTGGCCATCGTCGGGCCGATCCTCACCCGCGATCATCCGGAACAAAGTCGTCTTGCCGGCGCCATTCGGCCCGACCAGCCCGGCCTTCTCGCCTTTGTGGATGCCCATCGATGCGTCGATGAACAGGATCTGATGGCCGTTCTGCTTGCTGATGTTATCGAGGCGAATCATGAGGTCCGTACTGGCTGGAAGAGGGTGAAGCGACCTTGGCCGGATCGCGTCGAGGCGGGGGTAAAGGAATCGTGGCTAAGCCGCGCGCCGGCACAGCCTGACCATCCTGGGCAACGATGCCGACGCCCCCTCTCCTACACCATGCCAAGGGAGACGATCAAACCCGCGAATTCAGAGAGGGCGCATGCCCAACCCAGCGGAGGCGGGGAAACCGACCGAAACGGCCGGGAAAAAGCCTCGCGATCGAAAGGCGCGGCACCGGCCTCCCCTTGCATGCCGCCAATCCGCGGGTATTTACTAGGGCGTGTCGTCAGTTGCGCCATGCCGGTCTGCAAATGGCGGTTTCCTGCGCTTCCGCTGCTCACGTACCAAATGTACGC
>JBAVTK010000416.1:0-4666 GCA_049696095.1 Aliidongia sp.
CCGCCTTGAACTGCGCCGGCGTCAGCCAATGATGATAGGTGTCGGGCTTGGCCGGATTGACCGAATCGGCCAGAAACTGCTCAAGCTTGGCCGTGTTGGTCAGCGGAAAGAACACCCGGAACGGAACAGCGGTGGCGGCCGCCGGAGCGCCGACCGAGACTTCGCTTTCGGCCGCATTTGCGCTCGCCATCCCCAGCGAAACCGCAAGCGCTGTGCCTAGCGCAATACGTGAGACAAGCATTATGACCCCCATGGTAATGTCCGGCCAACAGTGCAACTTCCATTATGAAATTGCAAGCTCCCAAGTCACCCAAGATTTTGGCGAATGGCGGTCGCGACGGTACGTTGAGTCGGCCAGAACCCGATGGTGGCCTGGGGCGCATCGTGGCCGCGCGTTTTGGAGATTATTGGCAATGCCTGAGATCCGTCGTGGTGGCCATCTTGCGACGTGCCGATTAATCAGTTATAGGGGCATTGATGTAAATTTCGCGCCACACGATGGTCTGAAGGGCAACCACGTTAAAGCCCCATCGCTTTGGATGATCTAGTGCCGCGCTTTTTCAATTGTCTGCTGTTTCGCAACGAATTACCCGGAAGAGGGGGTCAAATGTCTGAGCCTAAATCTGAATCTGGCAGCGTCACGCCCGAGGAAAAAACTGAAACGGCTGGAGGCTTCGGTCGGCGCGCGATTCTGTTCCAGTTCGCCGCTGTGGGCGTTCAGCCTTTTGTGAATTCGAGCCGCCGCTCCGACCTCCTTTTGAAGCTGGCTTCCGTTACAACTGCGCCGGACCCTACGACGGGTGCAGCGACGCCAGACCTTAGCCCTAAAACTGAAGATAAAACGGTCGACAAGCACAAAGACACCGCTGAAAAGACGAAAGACGGAAGCAAAGATAGTAAAGAGGGTAAGGACGCCAAAGACACTAAAGAAACTAAGGACACTAAAGAGACAAAGGAGACAAAGGACACCAAAGAAACTAAAGAAACAAAGGACACCAAGGAAACTAAAGAAACTAAAGACACCAAGGAAGCCGCCAAGGAAACGAAAGAGCAGAAGGAGGATAAAGAGGAAAAGGATGTAAAGGAGGACAAGGAGTCCAAAGACGACCAGGAGAAGGGCGACAAGGAGACGAAAGAAGAAAAGGAAGACAAAGAGGACAAGGAGTCTTCTGACGGTGACGGGACACTGCTTCCTCGGCCGACCGGTACCCAGGACACAGGTCTCGCGCGGCTGCCCGGTGAAGCCACGGCGTCGAATGGGCCACTATCGTCGCCTGGCGTGCTCACTTCTTCTGCATTCCCCTCAAAGCCCGCTACGCTCCTGGCTCGGACTCCGGTGGTCTGAGGGATGAGCCAGACATCAGAGTTGTTGATCGTCGCGGGGCACCAGGACGGTGTCGCGACACGGTTGCAGCATGCTTTGGAGACTAAAGGGCATCAGGTGTTCCGCCTGGACGGGATGTCTGCTGCCCGCATTTTTTCAATCAACCTCCGATCGGGCGCGACGTCGGTCGAGCCGTCGCTTCCCATGTTTGTGCGACCGAGCGCTTGGTGGCATCAAGGAACGGAGACAGCCGACGAACGATTTTTGCGGGCGGAAGCCTATGCCACCTTCTGGGCAGCCGCCGCGCTGTCCAGTTCGCCGGTGATCAATCGCCCAGGGCGTAACGGATATGTCGGCCGAATGACGTGGGGAGCGATTGCCTCGACCCTAAATAGCTCCGATGGCACACCGGAGCTTCATGCCAGCGGTCCTGAGGCCATCGCTGACCCCGGCGAAGAGATTTG
This sequence comes from Aliidongia sp., assembly GCA_049696095.1. Lineage (GTDB taxonomy): Bacteria > Pseudomonadota > Alphaproteobacteria > ATCC43930 > CGMCC-115725 > JAXDMU01. The sequence continues at coordinate 1,789 of JBAVTK010000416.1, forward strand.
GGGCGAAGATGCCGATTTCCGGGTCGCTCCTTTGGCAAATTTGCGGCACGGCCTTCCGATTCGCGCGCATAAGGTTGGAATCAATGCGCTTTATGAGATCGTTACGGTCGTCGGACAGCGGGCGTTCTCTGCAACGTCGGACCCACTTTCATCTGGACTCGATCTTGTTTCGCAAAGCCTTGCCATCGCACGGCGGGTGGGCGTGAGCTTTGCGACGGTCACTTGGGCGGTCGATGAGCGCGGGGCCGTTCCGGTACGCCTGAATGCCGCACCCGAAGAGTCGGAGCTTCGCTATGCATGGTCTGAAGTGGTGGACGCGTTGTGCGAGGAGTTAACGACATGATTGTCGCAATTGGTATCGATGGGGATCACACGTTCGCTCGCTTCGTCGAGCGCACGAAAAGCATAAATATTCCCGTCAAAGTACTGAATCTGCGGGACTTCGTGGACGGTGACTGGTGTTTTGAGGTGCCGGCCCGAGAGCCCGCGCAACTACACAATGGCAATCAATTGATTGAACTCAGCCCTGACGACGCATTTTACTGCCGAATGATCGACTTGTCGTCTCATGAGCCCGATGCAGCGCGGGCCAAACGATGGCGCGCGCTCCTGAGCGGGCTACGGGCTTGGCTGGAGACAATCCCGGGACGCGTCGTGAACCCGGCGCGGGGTGGCGAGCACAATAGTTCAAAGCCATTGCATGAAGCTGTGCTTCAAGGAATGGGTTTCGCCATCCCTGATAGCATAACGACGTGTGATGTCGAGGCCGTGCGACGATTTATCGATGACGGTCCGACGATCTCGAAAACTGTCTGCGGCGTTCGCGCCGACGCGATATCGGTCACCGAAGCCGATTTTGTTGGGTTCGAGCCGGCCAGCGGACCTGTTCATCTCCAGCGACAGGTTTCGGGCGCGGATGCTCGGATTCACGTCATTGGCAGCCACGTCATCGCCCAGCGCGTGGATGCCGATACCGCCGACTATCGGCGAGAAGGCCGTTTTGACGACCTTAAGGTGTTCGAACCTCCTTCGGCATTGTGCTCACTTCTCGTGAGGGCCACGCGTGAGCTCGGCCTTGAATTTGCGGGCTGGGATTTTAAAATCGACGCCAATGAAGTTTATTGGTGTCTGGAAGCGAACCCTATGCCCGGCTATAGCCCCTATGATTCGCGCTGTGACGGAGCAATAACCACGCATCTCTTGCGCCACCTTGGCGCCGATGTGCCGGCGCCATGACCGGCGACAATCAGGTCATGCTGAGCCAGCATGATATTCTCGATGAGAAGGCCTGCCTTCAGATTCGGGAACGAGTCTTTAGCCTGAACGCGAACTGGACCCGTCGTTCGGATTCAGGTTTTTTTACGTTGGGTACCGCATCGTACCTGGACGCTCCACAGCGTCATGCAGAGTATTTAAAGGCGGCGAGCGCCACCAATCCTATCCTTGAAGCCCATTTCGAAGATTTGTATCGACTGGTCCAACAGTTTCTTCAGCAGGTATTAGGTGAGGCAGTTTTCTACGATCAAACCTATGCCCTGCCCGGATTTCACGTATTTTCCTACGATGGAAGAAATGTGGGCGAGGACAATGTGGCTGTCCGAGCACATTACGACTTGCAATGGATGCAGGCCATTCCTGGATTGGTACCATCCGGCACGCTTTCGTTTACATTGCCGATCGACGAACCGTCTGGCGGCGCGTCACTTGAAATCTGGCATGTGCGATATCAGGAGGCGGTTAAACTCGGTTTCTCGGCGGTTGAATATGCGTCGACTCACACTTCACAGGTCATCAAATACCAACGGGGCCGAATGGTCGTCAATGACGGCATGGTCCTTCATGCGATTGGCCGAGCCAGTACTCACGCGCCAAAGGGGTATCGGATCACCTTGCAGGGGCATGGCGTGCGCACGCCGGACGGGTGGTTGCTCTATTGGTAACAGGCCGGTGTGGTTCGAATTGATCGGATGCTCGGCGGCAAGGTGGATTTCCCGACAATGAACAAATCGGTTGATCGATCGTCACACCGCCGACCAAAATGTGATCGGCTCTAGAAACGGCACATACGGGCATTTTCCGGCGGTTCGGCCGGCCTCAATAGCGCATTCCGAATGGATTTTTCGAGGACAGAATAATCATCTGGATTCGGACGCAGGAACTTAGTCGCTGCACGAAGCGGAGCTTCGGTGTTACTGATGATCCGCGGCGGCCCGCCATGCTTCATCCCCCTGGTATGGAACAGGAAGGGATGAGCGAGGATCACGTCCCCTGCCGCACCGGTCACTTCATGGAAGTTCCCCAAACGTTCGGCCAATACCTCTTTAAAGAGTTCCAGGTGCGACAGTCCGTGGGGATGACGCGCCAGAATTCGAGCCGTCCTTTTGTGCGAGCCGAGCGCCAGGATCGTCCCGCCTTGGCGAGGCGCAATGTCGGTAAAGAGGCCGATCACCAACAAGCCTTGTTTCGGACAATCGATCGTATGCCGGAACCAGTTTCCGTCAACGTGCCACCCCCAATTCGGGAACTCGTAAGGTTGGTCGGCGCCGAACGAAAAATTCACCGGCCAGAATCCCCAACGACGCTCGCCGCACCAACGGCCTGGGCCCAATAATTCTTCGATACCGGACACCAGACGATCGGTGAAACATTCCAATACGCTGGGATCAGTAACATTCTCTTCAATGTCGTAATTGGCTGGCCAGCTCGATGGGTCAGATTCACGAATATTCGCTTTCTGCTCCATTCGCCGCCACAGGTAAGAACGCGCTGTCGCGGTAACCGTTCACATCCCCCTCGGCCTTGAGGGCTGTTGGATGGCGATGCTCGGGGCGGAGCGCTGAGCAGCCGGTATGTCTGAGATTCGTGGAAAGATCTTGTC
>JBAVTK010000417.1:0-4222 GCA_049696095.1 Aliidongia sp.
ATCGAGACCGGCGTGATTGCCGTCACCGCCGGGGCCGCGATCAGATTGGTCGTGTCGAGCCGACCGCCGAGCCCGGTTTCCAGCAGCACGACATCGGCCGGCACGCGCGCGAAGGCGAGATAGGCCGCCGCCGTCGTGATCTCGAAGAACGTGATTGGGGCGCCGTCATTAACCCGCTCGACCTCGCCCAGCAGATCGCTCAGCAGCGCGTCGTCGACCAGGCGGCCGGCGAGGCGGATACGTTCGTTGAAGCGCACCAGATGCGGCGAAGTGTAAACATGGGTGCGATAGCCGGCCGCCTCGAGGCAGGCGCGCAGCATCGCCACGGTCGAGCCCTTGCCGTTGGTGCCGGCTACATGGATGACCGGCGCCAGCCGGTCTTGCGGATCGCCCAGCCGGTGCAGCAGCGCCCGGATGCGGTCCAGCGACAGATCGATCGCCTTGGGAAAGAGCCGGCTCAGCCGGTCGAGGATCGCAGGAATGTCGGTCATGCTATTCTGCCGCAAGCCGCGGCTGGCGCAGCAGGCCGATGATCCGGCCGATCGTTTCGCGCAACTCGTGGCGGCGCGCGATCAAGTCGATCATGCCGTGCTCCAGCAGATATTCGGCGCGATGAAAGCCCTCCGGCAGTTTTTCGCGGATCGTGCCTTCGGTGACGCGCGCACCGCTGAAGCCGATCAGCGCGCCGGGCTCGGCAATCGCGATGTCGCCCAACATGGCGAAGGAGGCCGAGACGCCGCCGGTCGTCGGGTCGGTCAGCAGCACGATATAGGGCAGGCCGGCTTCCTTGACCTGCTCGACCGCGATGGTCGAGCGCGGCATCTGCATCAGGCTGAGGATACCTTCCTGCATGCGCGCCCCGCCCGAGGCCGGCACCGCGATCAGTGCCGCCGATTGCAGCACGGCGAGCTTGCCGGCCGTGACCAGCGCCTCGCCGACCGCCATGCCCATCGAGCCGCCCATGAAACCGAAATCGAAGGCGGCGACCACCGCATCATGGCCGCCGATCTTGCCATGCGCGACGATGATGGCATCGCTGCCGGCGCCGAACTTGATCTGCGCTTCCTTCAACCGGTCGCTATAGCGTTTGCTGTCGCGGAATTTCAGCGGATCGAGCGTCGGGCGCGGCAGTTCGATCCGCGTGAAGTCGCCGCCATCGAACAACACCGCCAGGCGCCGCTTGGCGTCGATCCGCATATGATGGCCGCAGGCGTGGCAGACATTCAGGTTCTTTTCCAGCTCGCGATGGAACAGCATCTGTTCGCAGGCCGGACATTTGGTCCAGAGATTGTCCGGCACCTCGCGCTTGGACACGACGGCCCGGATCTTGGGCAGGACGACATTGGTAAGCCAACTCATACGACGCTCTTTCTCGACAGGTCAGCCGACACGCGCACCTCGCACACCCTCGGCCAGCGCCCGCACCTGGGCATGGATCGCCGGGGCGAGACCGGGGGCGGCGGCTCCGTCCGCCGTGAGGTGGGCGGCGACGGTCTCGACCAGAGCGGTACCGACCACGGCGGCATCGGCGATCCGTGCGATCGCCGCCGCTTGGGCAGGGGTTCGAATGCCGAAGCCGACCGCGACCGGCAGATCGCTCTGCCGCTTCAGCCGCGCGACGACACCCGCGACATCGACGGCATCGGCCGAGCGGGTGCCGGTGATGCCGGCAATGGCGACATGATAAAGGAAGCCGCTGGCGCCACCGAGCACGGTCGGCAAGCGATGATCATCGGTGGTCGGCGTGGTCAACCGGATAAAATCGAGCCCGGCCGGTCTGGAGAATACCGTCAGCTCGTCGGATTCCTCGGGCGGCAGATCGACGATGATCAGGCCATCGACGCCCGCCGTCGCCGCCTCATGGGCAAAGCGTTCGGCGCCGTAGCGGTAGACCGGATTGTAATACCCCATCAGCACGATCGGCGTCACCGCGTCGCGCGCGCGGAACCGGGCGACCGCGGCCAGGATTTGCCCCAGCCTGGTTCCGGCCCGCAAAGCGCGCAAACCCGCCGCCTGAATCGCCGGGCCGTCGGCCATCGGATCGGAAAACGGCATGCCGATCTCAATCAGATCGGCGCCCGCCTCGGGCAACCCCGCCAGCACCGCCTCGAAACTGGCCATGTCGGGATCGCCGGCGGTCAGGAAGGTGATGAGCCCGGCCCGGTGCGAGGCATTAAGCGCCGCGAAGCGCGCCGCGATCCGGCTCAAAGCTCGACTCCGAAATGCTTGGCCACGGAAAAAATATCCTTGTCGCCCCGACCCGACAGATTGACCACGATAAGATGATCCTTGGGCAGGCTTGGCGCGAGTTTCACGACATGCGCCACGGCATGGGCCGATTCGAGCGCCGGGATAATGCCTTCGAGCTTGGTCGTGAGTTGGAACGCGTTGAGCGCCTCGGCATCGGTGATCGAAACGTAATCGACCCGGCCGTGATCGAACAGCCAAGCATGCTCCGGCCCGATGCCGGGATAATCGAGCCCGGCCGAGATCGAATGCGCGTCGATGATCTGGCCGTCATCATCCTGGAGGTAATAGGTGCGGTTGCCGTGGAGGATGCCCGGCAGCCCGCCATTCAGCGAGGCCGCATGCTTGCCGGTCTCGATCCCCAAGCCGCCGGCCTCGACGCCGATCATGCGGACTGAGGGATCGTCGAGGAAGGGATGGAACAGCCCGATCGCGTTCGATCCGCCGCCGATCGGCGCCACCAGCGTATCGGGCAACCGGCCCTCGGCCTTCTGCATCTGCCAGCGCACCTCGTTGCCGATGACGCTTTGGAAATCGCGCACCATCGCCGGATAGGGATGCGGCCCGGCGACGGTACCCAGGATATAGAAGGTGTCGTCGACATGGGCGACCCAGTCGCGCAACGCCTCGTTGATCGAATCCTTGAGCGTGCCGGTGCCCGAGGTAACGCTGCGCACCTCCGCCCCCAAAAGCCGCATGCGGAAGACATTGGGCGCCTGCCGCTCGATATCGGTCTGGCCCATATAGATGACGCAGGGCAGCCCGAAGAGCGCGCAGACCGTGGCGGTCGCGACACCATGCTGGCCGGCACCGGTTTCGGCGATGATGCGCGTCTTGCCCATACGCCGCGCCAGCAGCACCTGGCCCAGGCAATGGTTGATCTTGTGCGCGCCGGTATGGTTGAGTTCGTCGCGCTTGAAATAGATCTTAGCGCCGCCGAGCGCGTCGGTCATGCGCTGGGCGTACCAGAGTGGGCTCGGCCGGCCGACATAATGTTCGAGGTAATAGTCGAGTTCGGCCTGAAAGTCCGGATCGGCCTTGGCCGCCTCATAGGCGCGTTCCAGGTCGAGCACGAGCGGCATCAGCGTCTCGGCGACATAGCGGCCGCCATAGGGGCCGAAATGCCCGCTTTCGTCGGGGCCGGCGCGATAGCTGTTCGGGATCGGGTTCGCCATGGGGTCGGGGCCTGCACTGTCGGACGCGCGACCCTATCGCCGCTGCCCCCCGGCAGCAAGCTGTTTGGCCGGATGCCAGATGCCCGCAAATCTCATCGTCGCGTTTCGGGTTGCGACCGGGCCTTCGGCAAACTCGGCGCGGTTCACATGCATGGCGACCTTCGCTTCGGACTTATCAAAGGCCGGGTTTCTGCGCTATAAGGGCACCAGTGTCCCCGTAGCTCAGCCGGATAGAGCATCAGTTTCCTAAACTGAGGGTCGTGCGTTCGAATCGCGCCGGGGACGCCACTTCAGAACAGAACTGCGAACTCCGACCGTGGGCGATTGTGCGCCTGCGGCGGCGGCGAGCGTTCTGAGCAAATCGCCCTTCGATCCCATGATACGAACCTCGCCATCCGCGACCTCGACGCGCTGGGCAAGCGCGCGGAGATGGTCGCGACGATAGCCGCCGCCGTCGATCCGCATCCGCTCGCGGGCGGTCTGGGCGAACATCCTCACCATGGCCGGTGTGACGGCTTGCTGTCCGGCGCTTTCGAGCAGGGCGACAGCCCGTTCGGCGTCGGCCTGCGCCTGGTCGCGGGTCGCCTTGAGGCCGGAGATGCGCTCCTTCAGCGCCGGGTCGTTAAGATCAGCGACGCCGCTTTCGATCGCGTCATAGAGCCGCTTCAGCCGCAAATCGGCCTCGGCGGCGCGCTTGTTCAGTTCGGCGATATGGTCCCGCCGGCGCTCGGTTCGTTCCTGGCGGCGGTCGAGGACGGAAGCCAGCACTTCCTCAAGCCGTTCCGGCTGAAGCAATCGCT
>JBAVTK010000418.1:0-1995 GCA_049696095.1 Aliidongia sp.
TCGCGGTGCCGGTCGCGGCCAGCACGAACAGCAGCCGCTGCGTCGCGAGCACTCGCACCCCGACCGAAGCCGCCGCGATTTCGTCGTCGCGGATCGCCTGGATCGCCGCGCCGATCGGGCTGCGCAGCAAGGCGAACAGCGTGCCGGCGACGGTCGCGAGCGTGCCGAGCGCCAGACCGTAGATCATCGCGTGGCGGGTTTCGGCGTCATAGACGTTGAGTGCAATTAACGAGGTGCCGGTTTCGCCTTGGACCAGCCGGTCGAGATTCACGAAAAGATGAGCGAGTTCGGCCACGACCCACATGCCGATGGCGAATTCGCCGGCGCGCAGCCGGAGCATGATCGCCGAAATCGGCAGCGAGACGGCACCGACCAGGATCGCGGCCAGGATCAGAGCGGCCACGACATTCAGCCCGGCATCGGCGAGGCGGATCGCCGCATAGGCGCCCAGACCGAAAAATGCCTGCTGGCCTACGGAAACCAGCCCGCCATAACCGGCGAGCGCATTCCAGGTCAGTGCCAGCGTGACGTAGATGAACAGGGTCGTCAGCTTGTCGATCACATTGGCATCGAACAGCAGCGGGCCGAGGCCGAGGGCTGCCAGTCCGGCGGCACAGAGTGCGACCGAAAGGATCGAGCGCCGGGTCCAGCGTTCGACGACGGGCAGCTCGCCACTCATGGCGCCCGCCGCCGCAAGTGCCGGCCCAACGCACCGCTCGCGGCGAAGCGGGTAAAGAGCGCCAGGAAAAACACCAGATGGCCGGCAATCAGAAAACCCTGCGGGTTGATCTCGGCACCGATGCTCTGGGCGACCCCCAGCAGAATGCCGCCGCCCAACGTGCCCCAGAGCGAGCCGGCGCCGCCGATCACCGCGGCTTCGAAGGCGAAGATCAGTTGCGGGGCGCCGGCATAGGGGGTGAAGGTGGTGCGCATCGCCAAAAACGCCCCGGCCAGCCCGGTCGCGACCATGGCGATCGCCGCCGCCGCCGCATTCGCCTGGCGGGCATCGATGCCGATCAGCCCGACCGTGTCAGGGTCGGCGGCAGTCGCGCGGATCGCCCGGCCCAGTTGGGTGTGAGACAGAAAAAGCTGAAGCCCGCCGAGCAGGAAAACCGCCGCCGCGAGGATCAGCGCCGCGAGCTTGCCGATCGAAATATCGTCGGTGATTGTCCAGGAATCGTAGGACAGCGTGTCGAGATAGGGTGCCAGCGAGCGGGTGTCGGCGCCGTAGCGTTCGAACAGCAGATTGTCGATCATGATGGCCAGGCCGAAGGTGCTGAGCAGCGGCACCAGCGCGCCGCCCCGTGAACTGCGCTCCAGTACGGCGCGTTGCAGAACCCAGCCGAGCGCCGCCATCGCCGGCAAGATGAAGAGGAGGCCGAGAAAGGGCGAGACGCCGAACCGGCTCGCCAATTCCCACAGGCCGAAGGCGGCAAGTACGGCGAAGCTGCCATGGGCCAGATTGACGATCCGCATCACGCCATACATGAAGGACAGGCCGCAGGCGATCAGCGCATAATAGCCGCCGAGCAGAATGCCCTGGATGATTTGATCGGCCCAGATCATCGCGCGGTCTCCGCCGGGCTTCCGCCGCCGATACCGAAATAGGCTGCCATGACCTGGTCGCGATTCATCTCGGTCGTCGGCCCTTCCAGCACGATCCGGCCTTCGAGCATGCAGATCACCCGGTCGGCCACGCCCAGCGCCCGGTTCAGATCCTGTTCGACCAGAATGATCGTGGTGCCCGCCGCGACCAGCGTTTGTAGCGAGGCGTAGACGCGATCGACCGCGAGCGGTGACAGGCCGAGTGAGACCTCGTCGAGCAGCAGGATCTCGGGGTTGGTCAAAAGCGCCCGCGCGATCGCCACCGCCTGCTGTTCGCCGCCCGAAAGCGTGACGGCTCGCGCCTTGCGCAGCGGCGGCAATTGCGGAAACGCCGCCATGACGGCATCGAGCGTCCAGCGCCCGGCGCGCCCGGCCGCGCGGGCCAGCAGC
>JBAVTK010000419.1:0-2421 GCA_049696095.1 Aliidongia sp.
ATATCGCCTGCCACAGCGCGTCGTCGGCGCCGACATCGACACCGGGCAGCACGACGAAGCCGTGCGGCAGCATGGAAATCAGGGTCAACAGCCTGGCCGCCTCCGGCCCGGCGCTGGCGAAGCCGGCGGCGATCACGATGCCGGGCGGCTGTGCGCGCCACACCGCGATTTGGGCGGCGATGACCCGATTGCGCCGCTCCGCCGCATCGACCGCGCCTTCATCGTCGAGCATTGCCGGCCAATGCTCGGTCACAATTTTCAGAAAATCGACGGTGATCTGCCAATGCCCGGCCAGTTCGGCCGGCACCAGCAGCTCCAGCTGGTTGAAGGGCACGGCTTCGGCATGGGCCTGATCGAGCAGCCGCCCCAACTCGCCGGCCAGCGCCACCGCCTGGCCTGGAAGAATGCGGCCCTTGCCCCAGGCACCGATCAGCCGGGCCAGCAGCAATTGCCGGCGCAGCGCCGAAATCGCCGGCGGCAGATCGAGCGGCGCCTGCAATTCCAGCTCGTCGGCATCGAGATCGCCCAACGCCACGAGCCGTGGCAGCAGCATCGGCGTACCGGCCGCCGTGCGCAGGAACGCATCGCGCGCGGCGCGACAGGCACGGCGCGTCGGCAGCAGCAGCGTAATCTCGGCCAGCGCCAGCGGATCGCGGCCTTGGCGGCCATAGATCCCGGCGACCAGAGTATCGAGAAAGGGCAGCGCCGCCGGAATGGTCCAAACCGACGGCACGGTCATCTCAGCGCTCGCCTCGTGCGCCATACAGCCGAGCAGCCACCTGCCGCAACCCGGCCGGATCGCCGACATGATACCATTGGCCGTCATGCACCAGCCCGGCGAGCCGCCCGGCCGCCTCGGCTTGGTCATAGAGCCGGACCAGCGAAAAGGCACCGGGCGGTGCATTCGTGAACAGAGCGGGTGAGAGCAATTGCACTCCGGCAAAGACATAGGGCACGATTTCCCCGCCGCGGCGGCGATGCGGCCGGCCGAGCTGGTCGAGCCGGTAATCGCCATGCCCGTCCTCATAGCCGACGGCCGTGACGGTACGCTGGAGCAGCAGGACCGCATCGGCGTCGTGCGCATCCCAGGCGGCGGCGAGGCGGTCGAGCACCGGAACCTTGCCTTCGAGCCATAGGCTGTCGCCATTGACCACGAAGAACGGTTCGTCGCCGAGCAGCGACAAGGCGTGGGTGACACCGCCGCCGGTCTCAAGCGGTACTGTTTCGTGCGAGATCACGATCTGCGGCGAGGTTCGCGCCTTCAGATGCTCGACGATGAGATCGCCCAGATAATGCACATTGACGACCACGCGCTCGACGCCCGCGGCCTCCAGCCGGTCGATGGCGTGATCGAGCAGCGCCCGTCCGCCGATCCGGACCAGTGGTTTGGGCAGGGTGTCGGTGATCGGCCGCAGCCGCTCGCCGCGCCCGGCCGACAGCACCATGCCGACGCGCGGCCGACTCATGCCGGCCCGACCGGAATGCGGCGCAGCGCCGCCGGGACATGCTCGTTCATCCACCCCTCCACCTCGCCCAGCGCCGGATGCGCCAGGCTTCGTTCCAACAGACGCCACAGCCGCGGCACGTGACGCAGATAGCCGGGCTTGCCGTCGCGCAGCCACAGCCGGCAAAATCCGCCGATGATTCTGGTGTGCCGTTGCGCGCCCAGCACGGCCGATGCCCGGTCGAATGCCTCGGGATCGATCTGCGGCCGGCGCACAAGATAGCGCGCGCGCATCGCCCGGCGTACCTCGTCCGAGACATCGCGCCGCGCATCCTCCAGCAGCGAGACCAGATCATAGGCGATCGGCCCGATCATCGCGTCTTGAAAATCGAGCAGCCCACACGCCGCCAACCCCGGTCGCTCGTCAAGCAGCATCAGATTGTCGATGTGATAATCGCGCAGCACCAAGCTCGACGGCACGATCCGCGCGATCGGCAGCACGCGCCGCCACATCGCCTCGTACCCGGCAACCACGTCATCCGGCACCGGTTGTCCGGTGACGGCGGGCAGGAACCACAGCACGAAACGGCCGACCCCCTCGATCATGGCCTCGTCGGAAAAAGGCGGAACATCCGGGGCGCCGCCGGGATCAAACCGGTCATGCAGATCGGCCAGCAGATCGGTCGCAAGACCATACAACGCCGCCTCGTCACGGCCAGCCGCGATCGCCCGCGTGTAAGTCTGGTCGCCCAGATCCTCCAGCACGAGGAAGCCTCGCTCGGGGTCGGCGGCGAGGATCAGCGGCGCCGAATAATCCAGCCGATGCAACAGCCGGGCGATCCGCACGAAACGCCCGACCTCCTCGGGCGGCGGCGCATCCATCAGCATCGCGCGCCGGCCGGGTGCGACCAGCCGAAAATAGCGCCGGGCCGAGGCATCGCCGGGCAGCGCCTCAAGCACCGCCGCACCCCAGCCGG
>JBAVTK010000420.1:0-12514 GCA_049696095.1 Aliidongia sp.
GCTCGGCCCTGTTCCTGCCATTCGCCGATCTCGGTCTGATCATCGTCGATGAGGAGCATGACGCGTCCTACAAGCAGGAAGACGGGGTGATCTATCATGCCCGCGACATGGCGGTGGTGCGCGCTTCGCTGACGCAAATCCCGATCGTGCTCGCCTCGGCCACACCATCCTTGGAAAGCCTGGTGAATGCCGAGCGCGGGCGCTATCGGCGCCTCGTGCTGACCGATCGCCATGGCGGTGCCACAATGCCGGGCATCGCATTGATCGACCTCCGGCTCGACAAGCCGGCACGGCAGCGCTTCCTGGCGCCGTCGCTGATCGCCGCCTTGACCCAGACGCTGGCCGATGGCGAACAGGCGATGTTGTTCCTCAATCGGCGCGGCTATGCGCCGCTGACCTTGTGCCGGACCTGCGGTCATCGGCTGCAATGCCCAAACTGCACGGCCTGGCTGGTCGAGCACCGGTTTTTGGGCAAGCTCGTCTGCCATCATTGCGGCCATCAGGAAAAGCCGCCGGAGACCTGCCCAAGCTGCCAGGAGCGGCATTCCTTCGCGCCGTGCGGACCGGGGGTCGAGCGGATCGCCGAGGAAGTCGCCGAGCGCTTTCCCGATGCTCGATTGGCCGTCATGGCGAGCGACACGCTGATCGGCCCGAATGCTATCGGCGCGCTGGTCCGCCAGGTCGAGGCCCACGAAGTCAATCTGCTGATCGGCACCCAGATCATGGCGAAGGGCCATCATTTCCCGATGCTGACCCTGGTCGGTGTGGTCGATGCCGATCTCGGCCTGAATGGCGGCGATCTCCGCGCGGCCGAGCGGACCTTTCAGTTGCTCCATCAGGTTTCGGGTCGGGCGGGACGGGCCGAACGGCCGGGTCGCGTGCTATTGCAGACCTACGATCCGGAACATCCCGTGATGCAGGCCTTGTTGTCCGGCGAGCGCGACCGGTTCCTGGCGATCGAGGCCGAGGGACGGCGCAACCATGGTTGGCCGCCCTACGGCCGGCTCGCCGCGCTCATCGTTTCGGCACCCGACCAGGAATCGGCCGACGTCACCGCCGCCGCGATCGCGCGCGCCGCACCGCATCTGCGCGGCTTGGCGGTATTGGGTCCGGCGCCCGCGCCACTTGCCGTACTGCGTGGGCGGCACCGGCGCCGCTTCCTGGTCAAGGCGCAGCGTCAAGTGAACCTTCAAGCTGTTTTGCGCCAATGGTTGGGAGGGGTACGGTACCCTTCCACGGTGAGGGTGCAGATCGATGTCGATCCCTACAGTTTCTTGTGACCATGCGGCTTGATCCAGCCGTGCTGGCCGACCGCATCGTGCTTGTCGTCACAGCCGGATTCGCGCTGGCTGCGTTCGTCCTGCTGCTGCGGGAAAGCCTGGCCTTGCCGCCCGCTGCCGCGGTAGCTGTCGTGGTCTATGGCGTATCGATCACGGCGTCAGCCATCTCGTCGCTGATCTACAACATCCACCACAAGCATCGGCGAGCCGGCTTCTGGCGCTTTGCCGATCATATCTGCATCTTCCTACTGATCGCCGGCACTTATACGCCCTTCTCGATTCTGGGGAGCGGCGGCCGCACTGCGTGGTTGCTGATCCCGGTCTGGAGCCTGGCGGCGCTGGGCAGCGGACTGAAGCTGATGCTGGGCTGGCGCTATGAGCGCTGGTTCTTGCTGCTCTATCTAGCGATGGGCTGGATCGTGCTGTTCGGGCTCGACGGCGTGATCGCCAGCTTCCGCCCCACGGCCCTGGTGCTCATACTGATCGGCGGTCTGGCCTATAGTGGCGGAACAGTGTTTCACGTTCTGGACGGACGGTGGCGCTGGGGCGCCGCGGCGTGGCATGCTTCGGTGCTGATCGGCCTTGCAGCCCATTTCGTCGCGATTTTCAGCTTTGTCATTCCGGTGGGTTGATTTCTGCGCTGGCCTCAAGCAAACACAGGCCGCGATAATTCCGGTCGCTGTTGCGGTGTCCTGCGGCGGCGTGCCAAAAGCTGTTTGCACAGTCGCGCCCGAGGAGGGCGGTCGATTCTGTGCTGATCCAAGAGGTATTTCATGGCGGAAACCACCAATCATCAGGGCGAGGGCGGAACCCGCCGGGATTTCCTGGTCCTGACGGCCGCCGCCTTCGGTGCCGTGGGTGTCGGCGCGGTAGCGGTTCCCTTCATCCAGAGCATGAATCCGGCGGCCGACACGCTGGCGCTCTCGACCACCGAAGTCGATCTGACACCGGTCGCGGTCGGCCAGAGCATCACCGTGAAATGGCAGGGCGCCCCGGTCTTCATCCGCCATCGCACCGCCAAGGAAATCGACGAGGCGCAAAAAGTCGATGTCGCCGAACTGCGGGATCCCCAGGCGGATTCGGCGCGTGTCAAAAAAGCCGAATGGTTGATCGTCAAGGGCGTCTGCACCCATCTCGGCTGCATCCCGCTCGGTCAGAAGCCGACCGATCCGCGCGGCGACTATGATGGCTGGTTCTGCCCGTGCCACGGCTCGCAATATGACAGTTCCGGGCGCATCCGAAAGGGACCGGCGCCGCGCAATCTGTTTGTGCCGCCTTATGCCTTCCTCACCGACACGTCGATCAAGATCGGCTGATAGGGAAAATTTCCATGGCCACCTCTGCGGCGCAGAATAAGCTGGTTCGCTGGATCGATTACCGGCTGCCCATTTTCACCTTTCTCAAGCACGAGCTTGAGGAATATCCGACCCCTCGAAACCTCAGCTATTGGTGGAACTTCGGGTCGCTCGCCGGCATCGTGCTGGTCTTGATGATCGTCACCGGCATTTTCCTGGCGATGAACTACACGCCCAATGCCGATCTGGCATTCGGCAGTGTCGAGCGCATCATGCGCGACGTAAATTACGGCTGGCTGTTGCGCTACATGCATCAGAACGGCGCGTCGTTTTTCTTCATCATCGTCTATATCCATCTGTTCCGCGGCCTGTATTACGGCTCGTACAAGGCACCGCGCGAGCTTTTGTGGATACTGGGCGTGGTCATCCTGCTCGTCATGATGGCAACCGCCTTCATGGGCTATGTGCTGCCCTGGGGCCAGATGAGCTTCTGGGGTGCCACCGTCATCACCAGCTTGTTCGGCGCCATTCCGCTGGTCGGCGATTGGCTGACGCATTTGCTGTGGGGCGGCTTTGCCGTCGATAATCCGACGCTGAACCGCTTCTTCGCGCTGCATTATCTGCTGCCTTTCGTGCTGGTCGCCATCGTCGTGCTGCATCTGGTGGCGCTGCATCAGCATGGATCGAGCAATCCGCTGGGCATCGACAAAAAGGGCCCGCAGGATTCGATCCCGTTCCATCCATACTACACGGCCAAGGATCTGTTCGGTCTGTCGGTGTTCCTGCTGATCTTCGCCGCGGTGGTGTTCTTCGCGCCCAATTTGTTTGCCGAGCCGGACAATTACATTCCGGCCAATCCGCTGGCGACGCCGGCTGAAATCGTGCCGGAATGGTATTTCCTGCCGTTCTACGCGATCTTGCGCTCGACCCCGGATATTCTGTTCATTCCGGCCAAGCTCGCGGGCGTGCTCGCGATGTTCGGGGCGATCGCCGTGCTGTTCGTGTTGCCCTGGCTCGACACATCGCCGGTACGCAGTGCCAAGTTCCGGCCGATCTATCCGATCTTCTTCTGGCTGCTGATCGCCGATTGCGTGTTGCTTGGCGTGGTCGGCGCACACAAGCCGGAGGGTACCTATGTCGTGCTCGGTCAGCTTGGCGAGGTGTGGTATTTCCTGCATTTCCTGATCATCGTGCCGATCCTGGGCAAGCTTGAGCGGCCCCGGCCGCTGCCGACCAGCATTGCCCAGGCGGTCCTCAAGGGCGGTGCGCGCCCGGCGATGTCCGGCGTCCGGATGGAGAAGTCATAAATGATCATTCGTCTGGTTTACGGCGCGGCGGCGCTCGCCTTCGCGGCCCTTGCCGCCTCGCCGCTTTGTGTCCCCGTCGCCCACGCCGAGGACGAGGCCACACCGCTGCTGGATGCAGGCTTCTCGTTCCGCGGCCCCTTCGGCACGATCGACAAGGCGGCGGCCCAGCGCGGTTTGCAGGTCTACAAGACGATCTGCTCGAATTGCCACGCGCTGGCCGAACTCAGCTACCGCAACATCGCGGCGCTCGGTTACAATGAGGATGAGGTCAAGGCGTTTGCCGCCGGCTTCCAAATCGATGATTTCGACGATAAGGGGCAGCCGATCAAGCGCAAGGCTCGGCCGTCCGACCATTTCGTCCGGCCGTTCCCGAACGAAGCGGCGGCGCGCGAGGCCAATGGCGGCGCACTGCCGCCCGATCTGGCGCTGATCGCCAAATCGCGTAAAGGCGGGCCGGATTACGTCTATTCGCTGTTGCAGGGCTATGGGACAGCACCGGCGGACATGAAGATGGGCGACGGGCTGAACTACAACAAGTTCTTCCCCGGCCATCAAATCGCCATGCCGCAGCCGCTCGACGATGGCGACATCCCCTTCGCCGACGGCACGCCGAACACCCTGGCCCAGGAGGCGAAGGACATTGCGACCTTCCTGGAATGGGCGGCCGAACCCGAGGCCGATCAGCGCAAGCGGATGGGCTGGTGGGTGATTCTGTTCCTGGTCCCGATGACAGTCCTGCTTTACGCGGTCAAGCGACGGGTCTGGGCGAACCTGCACTGAGTCTGACGATCGACGACGAGGCCGGCAGCAGCCATGCCGGCCTCGTCATATCGGCGTGAGCGAACCGGATCGCCAATGCCGACCCTCTTGGCACGCGTCGTGAGAAGAGGCATCCTCCGATGCCACCCTGCCCGCCACCGCCGAAAGCCTGCCCCCCGTGAAATATCCGATCGTGCGCCGAGAGCGCAGTACCAAGATCGTCGCCACGCTCGGCCCAGCCAGTTCGACCGACGAGATGATCGAACGGTTGTTCCGGGCCGGTGTCGATCTGTTCCGGCTGAATTTCAGCCATGGCAGCCAGGACGATCACAACGCCAATATCCAGCGCATCCGCCGGATCGAGCGGCTTTACAGCCATCCGATCGGCATCATGATGGATCTGCAAGGACCGAAGCTGCGTCTCGGCACCTTCGCCCAGGGCCGGGTTCAGCTTGCGGCCGGGCAGCGCTTCCGGGTCGATCTCGATCCGTCACCGGGCGATGAGAGCCGAGTCGGGCTGCCGCATCCCGAGATTTTCGAGGCGATCGGCCCCGGCACGGAATTGCTGGTCGATGACGGCAAGGTCCGGCTCCGCGTGGAGACAGCCGGGCGCGACTTCGCCGAGGTCACGACTGTCACCGCCGGCGTGCTGTCGAACCGCAAGGGCGTCAATGTCCCGAACGCCGTGCTGCCGATCTCGGCCCTGACCGAGAAGGACCGCAGCGATCTTTCGTTCGGCTTGCAGGCCGGCGTCGATTGGGTCGCCATGTCCTTCGTGCAGCGGCCCGAAGATGTCGCCGAGGGTCGCAAGCTGATCGGCGGCCAGGCCGCCCTCCTCGCCAAGCTGGAAAAGCCGGCTGCCCTCGATCGGCTGGAAGAAATCGTCGAATTATCTGATGGCATCATGGTGGCGCGCGGCGATCTGGGCGTCGAAACCCCGCCCGAGGATGTGCCGGTGGCGCAGCGCCGGATCATCCATGTTTGCCGCCAGGCCGGCAAGCCGGTGATCGTCGCGACCCAGATGCTGGAAAGCATGATCAAGGCGCCGACCCCAACCAGGGCCGAAGCGTCCGACGTCGCCACCGCGGTCTATGAGGGCGCCGACGCCGTCATGCTCTCGGCCGAAACCGCAGCCGGCGATTATCCGCTCGAAGCGGTCGAGATGATGGACCGGATCGTGCGGCGCGTGCAGGCCGACCCGCTATTCAAGGCGGCACTCGATGCCGAGCATCCGGCCTTGCTCGAAACCGCGTCCGACGCGATCACCGCCGCGGCCAAGCAGGTCGCCACGACGATCAAGGCCGATGCGATCGTGACCTACACCACCTCGGGCTCGACCACGCTGCGCGCCGCGCGCGAGCGGCCGAATGTGCCGATCCTGTGCCTGACCGCCAACCAGCAGACCGCCCGGCGCCTGACCATGGCCTGGGGTGTACACACCGTCCAGACCAAGGACATCGCAAGCTTTTCCGACATGGTGCAAAAGGCCTGCCGGATCGCGCTGACCCAAGGCTTCGCGCAAGAGGGCGGACGGGTCGTCATCACCGCGGGCGTGCCGTTCGGCACGCCGGGGGCCACCAATATTCTGCGCATCGCCTGGGTTCATGCGTGAGGGCTTCTCCCGTCGCCCGATTGTCCAACATCGCCCATCTCTCGCGCCAATCAGCAGAAAACTATCCGCTACTACACAGGTCCCGACATCGTTCCCGGCGGCAATGACTCGCCGTAGCGTTCCAGCATGGCCGTGCCGATCTGCGAAGAAGACGGCCAATGACCGCGCCGTGCCCCGGCATGGCGGTGGTAACGCTCAAGCGAAGTCGTATCCGGTTGGACCGGCTGCCCGGCATCCAGGAAGAGAAAACCGACCGCATCGCTCGGCAGATGCAGGATGAAGGCTTCGGCCGCGTCGAGCATTGCTTTGATCTGCTTGTGCAACTGTCTGAAATCGAGGGGCTTTTCGGTGGCCAGCGCCTGGAACTCATCGGCTGTGAAGCTGCTGTGGCGGCGAATTTCGGCCAACATCTCCTCGGGCGTCATCCCCGGAAAGCGACCGACCGCGGCGGTGATGACGGCACCGAGTGGCAGGATACGGTCATGGATCGTGAGCAGATCGACAATATCGCGCGGCACCCGCCGATCGGCAGCGGCAGCCGCCTTGTTCGTGGCCAGATCGGCCGGATGCAGCACATAACCGAACAGTTCATCCGGTTGGGCCGGGAAAAAGCGGAAATCAGCATCGGCGACCCATTCAAGCTGCGTCTGTTCGCCGAGACCGCCGACCAACGCCGTGCGTTTACCGGCGGCACGGCCCGATAGCCAGTCTAGCTGGAAGCCGGCAGCGGCGATGAGTGCGGCATCGTTTTCGGCGATCGCGATAAGCCGCTCGTCACCGTCCTGGAAGATGTCGATATCGGCGGAAAAGCGCGGCCCCTCACGGTTGAGGGCGATCGCACCGGCGACATAGCTATCCGGGCTCCGCTGGCCGGCGAGCAAACGGAGCAGATGGGATTGCAGTTTAGTGAGGGGCACGGCACAGGCGCTCGATCGCTTCCGCCAGCCGCCGCCCGGCCATCGAGCCATGCGTGCGCAGGGAAGGCGTAATCGCCAGCGCCGCCCCCGGTGTCGGGTGTTCCACCGGCCGCATGTTCCAGAGCGCGACCGCCCCATACTCGGCGAATGCCTGCCGATAGAGGCGTTCGATCTCGATAAGCCGCTCTTGCATGTCCATGCTTCGTTCTAGCATGGCCGCGGCGGGGGCGCAAACCTCGCCCGGCAAATGGTTTCCCATAAATCTATCGGATTCGCTCCAATTTTCGAAAATTTGAGATACCCCTTTCCTATCGGGGGCTCGGCGCCCCAGCGCTTGGCGGAACAGTCCCATATCTCGGCGAGGTCGGTCTGGGCACGGGCGAGAGGCGGCGCCGCGTCATGCCGTGCCGCGTGCCGCCTGCGCATCGCATGGGTTCATGCGTGACGGCGATTTGACTCTCGGCGCAATCGATACTATAGAGAAAATCTCGATTTGACCACACGTTATTGTGGATCGTTTTTGCGCTTGGAGTGATTTGGTGAAAAATTCTCGCGGCTTCTTTTTGACGCTCCTGGTGATCGCGTGCGGTGCCCCTTGCCTGGGCGAGGCCCAGACGATCGTCACTCTGGGCGGCGGGTTCAACGCGCCCGGCGGTGTCGCGGTCGATGGCAGCGGCAATGTCTTCGTCGCCGATACCGCCAACAGTTCGGTGAAGGAGATTCTGGCCGCTGGTGGCTTGACCAATGTCAACACGCTCGGCAGCGGATTCGGACCGCCATCCTCCGTCGCCATCGATGGTCATGGCAATGTCTTCGCCATCGATCTCCCGACCCACCGCGTCTACGAAATCCCGGCTTCGGGCGGCGGTGCGGCAGCCCAGATCCTCAGTGACGCGTTCGTTACTCCTACCGGCATCGCGGTCGATGGCAGCGGCAATGTCTTCGTTACTGACAGCGGCGACTTTACCGTCAAGGAGATCCTCACCGCCGGTGGCGGCGCCACGGTCAAGACGATCAGCCAGACATCCCTTCCTCTGGGCATTGCTGTCGACAGTAGCGGCAACGTCTTCCTTGCCGAAGCAAGCGACGTACGGGAGATTGTGGCAGCGGGCGGCTATACCACGGTCAACGTCCTCGGCAGCGGATTCGAGGTTGCGCAAGGCATCGCGGTCGATAGCAACGACAATGTGTTCGTCGCCGATCTGACGAAGACCGGTGTGGTGGAAATTCTGGCGTCGGGCGGTTTTGTCACTGTCAACATGCTCGGCAGCGGGCTTTCTGGTCCGCACGCCGTTGCTGTCGACGGTAGCGGCAATCTCTTTGTCGCCGATGGCAATGGGGTGGAGGAAATTCCGGCTGCCGGTGGCCATACCACGGTCAAGAACCTCGGCAGCGGCTTCAATGGGGCCGGAGCGCTTACAGTCGATAGCAGCGCCAATATCTTCTTCGTCAATCCCGACCTGAGCGGTGTGCAAGAAGCCTTGGCTTCGAGCGGTTATCACACAATCGATAAGATCAGCACGCCGGGATTCAGCGCGCCCACGGGTGTCGCAGTTGATAGCAGCGGCAATGTTTTCGTCGCCGATACCCTGAATGGCGTGGTGAAGGAAATGATGGCGGCGGATGGCTTCACGACCGTCAAGACGATTGGCGCCGGATTCAACACACCGGCCGGCATCGCGGTCGATGCCGCCGGCAATGTCTTCGTCGCCGACTCGGCGAACGATACCGTCACGGAAATTTTTGCCGCCGGTGGCCATGTCGACCAGAAGATCCTGGGAAGCCAGTTCTCGCAACCGCTGGGCGTTGCCGTCGACGGCAACGGCAATGTCTTCGTCGTGGACTCGGCGGGGGCGAGCGAAATTACGACCACGGGCGCCATCAAATTAGTTGTCTCGGCGACGGTGCCCCACTTCTTCACCGGCATTGCGGTCGATGGCAGCGGCAATCTATTCCTGAGCAACAATCCAGGCCCCTTCAACCTCACGATCGGCGACGAGGTGCGTGAGCGTCTGGCGGCAGATCACTTCCAAACGGTAGCGGCCGTGGGCAGCGGCTTCAATGGACCGGCAGGCGTCGCGGTCGATGGCAAGGGCAATGTGTTCGTCGCCGATAGCGGGAACAATGCTGTGAAGGAGATCCTGGCCGCGCCGCCCACACTCTTTGCCTCGGTGCTGCCGGGGGCGCGCTCGGTGGAACTGGGCGCCACGGCGACGATCTTTGCGACGGTCATCAACAGTGGCACGCAAGCGCTCGACAATTGCCAGATCACACCCGCATCGTCGTCGTTCGATACGCTTCCGTTCATAACGATGAACTATCAAACGACCGACCCGGCGACCAACGCGTTGACCGGCACGGCCAACACGCCGGTGACAATCCCCGGCAACAATGGTGTGCAGAGCTTCCTCATCTCGTTTCAATCAATGCAGAACGGCCCGGCATTCAGCGCATTGGGCGTGCCGCTCGATTTCGGCTGCGCCAACGGGAACGTGCTCAATGCCGCCGCCATCCTGCCGGGGGTCGATACGGTCGACCTGACCTTCTCCAGCACGCCGATCGCCGACGTCATCGCGCTCGCGGCGACGCCGACCAAGGATGGCATCATCAAGCTGCCCACGGGCGGCGCGGGTGCCTTCGCCGTTGCCAGCACCAACATTGGCGCGACGGCGACACTCACGGTCTCGGTTGATACCGGTGCCGCGACCTTGCCGGTGACAACGACCATCTGTCAGACCAACCCGAGCAACGGGCAGTGTCTCAGCCCGCCGTCAACCTCGCTGTCGCTGAATTATGCGGGCGGCACCACACCGACCTTCTCGGTATTTCTTCAGTCCACTGGCGCGATTCCGCTCTCGCCAGCAACGTCTCGTATCTTTGTGCGGTTCGAGGATGCGAGCGGTGGACTCCATGGTTTGACGAGCGTGGCGGTCGAAGCATCGTAGCGACCTTTGGCACTGCACGCTGCCAACATTCCGAAGCGGCTGGCGCGGTGGAGGAGTTTGTATGGTGTCGGTAGAATTTCCGGCGTGCCCTTCGGCACGCCGGGCCGGAAGCGCTAAAGCGAGCGCAGGAAGTCCAACAGATCCTGTTGCTGGGTCACAGTCAGCGCGCTGAGATTCGCGATGACAGTATTCGCTTCCGAACCGCTGCTGGAATGGTCGGCAATGGCGGTCACCAGGTCGGTGGTGCGGCCATCATGCAGAAAGAAGATGCGCTGCCCGATGCCCCAAAGCGGCGCGGTGCGGAAATGGTTGCCGTTCGCCCCGCCCTGGACGATGTGATCGGCCAACGCAGCGCCCATGTCGTGCAAGGCAAAATCGCTAAAAGGCGAATAGGTCACGAAGCTCTGGTTGGTATAGCTCGACGCCCCAGTTACGTGACTGGGTATGTGGCATAGCGCGCAACCGACCTCAAGGAACACCGCCTCGCCCGCCGTCGTCGCCGCGGTGGCCGGGGCCGGGGTCGGTCCGGCGGTAAGTCGCATGAAATCGCCGAAATTCTCGGTGAAGGTCGAGAAATCGGATGGCGCAAAGCCGGTCGTACCTGGGTTGACAAGATTGAGCGTGTCTTCCGGCTGACCGCCGGAGCCGCAGCCGACGCCGCCACTCCGCTTCTTCGGGAACAATTCGCTGGACACGCCTTGCTGGATGCTGAATTCGAGGCCGCCGAAGATTTCGAGCGCCCCGCCTTGCGCCTTCCAGCCGAAGGTTGTGATGTTTCCGGTGTCGGGGCTGATGTTGAAGTCGCCCTCGACGATCCCGAACGTGGCATCATTGCTGGCGTTCGCCGCAGAATCGGCTATGAGGTTGATATCAGGTGTATTTTCGATCTGGCCCACGCCGAACAATGGGGTCGGAATGCGGAACACGATGTTGTTGTTGGCGATCGCCTGGGCGAAATTGGGCTGTGTCGCGGTGCAGCCCGACGCGTCGGTGCGGCCGGTGATCACGAACAGATCATGGACACTGCCATCGACGCCACCGCCCGGCAGATCGATGAAGCGCGGCACAAGCGCCGGACCGCTGGATCTGACGAACGACGGAATCGTGTTCGTCGCCCCGTCGAGCGTGGCCACCCTGAGCTCCGGATTGACCGCCGGGCTGGTGCCGCCGACCGCGGGTTGGGCGTGACAGCCGGCACAGCTGTTGAGATTGAACGCCGTCCCCAACCCGGAACCATCCTCCCCGGAAATGGTACCGGACACCGAGTCGATGGTTTCAAAGTGAATTTGGGCTGCATTGAACAGCTTGACCTCAAGGGTACCGAGCCCGGCCAGCGGTCCACCGGCGCCGGGCGACCCGCCGCGAACGCCCGGATCGGTTTGGCCAAGCGCTGGTCCGGCGACGCCGCCGGCCAACAGCAGCGCGAAGGCCGCTGGCCTATATCGATGAAATTTTGAAAATTGCGGTCTGCCCATGCTGATTTCCTCCCTCGCGGCTCGATAAATCAGAGCCGCTGAGAGAGTATATATAGAATTATTCTAATTTCTAGAAAATCATACCGATTAGTTGGATCTATGGCCATCAATACGTCAAACCATAGTGGGTCTCTACCGCGACGGCACCGATCGATTTGGCGAATCCGCTCTCGGACCTACGGCCGAATGCGAGAATCGCCGGCTTGCCCCGCCGGGCGATCCGCGCTCGATCGGCTAGCGCGACCAATCCACGATATGATTGGGCAGATCCTCCTCCTCCACCTCCTCTTCGGAAATGACGCGGTGGCGAACCGACATGCCGGCCTTGTGGATGGTATCGCGCCGGCCGGAGACCAGGTGATGCCACCATTGCAATTCCTGGCCTTCGGCCAGCAGTCGATAGGCGCAGGTCGTCGGCATGAAGGCCAGATCGCCGATATTGTCCGGCGTGACCTTGACGCAATCCGGCACGAGGGTCTGCCTGTCCTTATAGCGCCGACAGCGGCAGCCATGGGCATCAAGCAGATAGCAGCCGACATCGGTATGCAGGATGGTGCCGGTGTCTTCGTCCTGAAGCTTGACCAGACAGCATTTGCCGCAGCCATCGCACAGCGACTCCCATTCGGCGTCGGTCATTTCGGTCAACGCCTTGCGGCGCCAAAAAGGCTGCTCGGTCATGCAAGTCTCGAAGCTGTCGGGTTTCGCCCCACATGTAAGCCGAAACGCTCGACCGGACAACGCTTGAACAGCGTCGGCAATACGGTATAGAGGCCGGCATGATCCTGACCCCGCTCACCCCGGAAGCGCTGACGGCGACGCTTGCCCGCTTCGAGGCCACACTGGCCCCGGACGGGGTGGAGCGGCGCGTCTTCGGCCGCATCGCCGCCAGCCGCGCGGCATTGGGCGGCGATGTCGCCCGATGGC
>JBAVTK010000421.1:0-7173 GCA_049696095.1 Aliidongia sp.
CGCTGCGCTGCTTCAGGTCGGATTCGGCCTGCTCGACCCGCTGGACCGTGCCGGCGCCGTTCGCGACCAGGGATTTGTAGCGATTCTGTTCCTGCTTGGAGAAATCGACTGCGGCGTCGTTGGCGCCGATATCGGCGCTGGCCTGATCGACCATCGCCTGCTGGAAACTCAGTTGCGCATCGAGATTTTTGGCATCCGCCTCGGCGCCCTGGAGATTGGCGTTGGCCTGATCGACCGCGATGCGATAGTCGCGGTCGTCGATCTGGGCGACGACCGTACCGGCTGTGACCGACTGATTGTCGCCGACCGAAACCGCGGTCAAAAGGCCGCCGATCTTGGGTGCGATCGAGACATTGTCGGCCTGGAGATAGGCATCGTCGGTCTCTTCGAGAAACCGGCCGACCCGCCACCAATGCCAGCCATACCAGCCTGCCGCCGTCACGCCGGCCAACAGTGCGGCGACCAACACGAACCGACGAACTCGGCCCGGCTGTCGCCGCGATGTCTCCGGCCGCAGCGGATTGCTTGTCGGGCGGGAGCTGCTGTCATCCATACCGGAACTTCCTCGCGCGCTTCCTCATGTCCAAGGAAAAATGGAGAAGCCCGTCATAATGTCAAGCTATCGGTTGTCATTGGTCAGGGCGGGGTATCGGATTGTGGCGACATTTTTTCGGGCGGTGGGGGCGTTATCATGTCCCGGTTCCTTGATGACACAATCAATATTCCGCACCAAGCCGGGACCGCATCGCAAACGCCGCAGCTTACGTCCGACAAAATCAATAAAGCCATCGCTCAGGATCAATAGCCTTATAGATATTGCGCGCGGATATCGACCGAAGATTTGACGCCCAGATGCTGATAATTCGCCGCCAGCCATTTCTCGGCATGTTGACGGCCGGTCTCTTTCAGGTGACTTAGAAATGCCCAATCGGCATTGAGCTTGGAATTGATGCCAAGCCCGATCATGACCTCGTCGGCCGCGATCGAATGGATCAGCATATGTTTCATCTTGCTGCCGTCGAGTCGGCCGGATTCGATCAGGTCGCCGACGAAAATGATCGCCCGCATCTCGCGCATCAGCGAAGAGTTGAAGCTGATTTCGTTGATCCGGTTCATGATTTCCTTGGCGGTCCGCGGCAGTTCCGGCCGGCTCAATGGATTGATATGGACGATCACGACATCGCGGCTCTCGCAATCATAGATCACCGGAAAGATCGCCGGATTGCCCATATAGCCGCCGTCCCAATAATGCTCGCCATCGATCTCGATCGCCTGGAACATGAAGGGCAGGCAAGCCGACGCCAGCACCGCCTCGGAGCACAGCTCTTGCTTGTCGAACACCTTGATCTTGCCGGTGCGGACATTGGTCGCCGACAGAAACAGCTTGATCGGGGCTGGTTCGTCGCGCAGCCGGCGGAAATCGACCGATTCGTCGAGCAGATCCTTCAGCGGATTGAGATTGAGCGGGTTCAGCTCATAGGGGCTGAACAGCCGGGACATCATGTCCAAAGCCTGAAAGGCCGGCGAATAGTCCAAGCCGTAATTATGCAGCGCCCGGTCGAGCCAACTCGGCTGCAACGGGCCATTTTTGGCGGCGTCGCTGATCTTGCGCCAGAATTCGTCGAGCGCCCGGCGCGCACCCTCGGTGCCGCCGATCAGATGGCCATAGGCCAGCAGCGTCGCATTCATCGCCCCGGCCGAGGTGGCGGTGACGCCCTCGATCTCGATTCCGTCATCTTCGAGCAATCGGTCGAGCACACCCCAGGTGAATGCTCCGTGCGAACCGCCGCCTTGCAGTGCGAGATTGACTATTTTTCGGGCAGATTTGGCTTCGGTGCGCGATCGGGAATGGCGCTGCATGGGCGAGTCCTCGCGGGGGAAATCGGATCTGGACGGGCGAGAGCGTGACGCCATTTTGCGAGCGAATGCAAGCCGATGCGATGACGTGTGCCAATTCTCATTATGGCGTTTCACGTCTGTTCCCCATTGGGGCCGAGAGGAAAAGAAAGGTCAATCGGCCAGCGCGGTCAGGAGATAGCGATGAAGTGCTGGTCGGTGGCGACGATACTTATGATGCCGGTGCCGTACGGTCGCTCATCGAAACGATGAGGCGCGGGCACCTGGATTTGGTCAATGACTGCCGGATTGCGCTCGTAGCCCCGATCTTCGCCACCGTCGAAGAAACGCAGCTGGTCCCGCGCATGCCGATGGCGGTTCTCGCCACCGGCATGACACTGCCGGGATTTTTCAGCCTGGCGCGGAGCCTCATTCTTGTGACCGTGCCGCCGACGGCCTGACCGTTCGGCTCAGGCCGCCTGCCCGTGCGCGGATAGCGGGTGTGGTCGGTGTGGCGACGGTGCGCCCCGTCGCATGCCATCGACGGCTTGGCGCGCGGCGCGGACATTCTTGAAAATCTTACCGTCAAGTTCGTGAAAATTTCGATCCGAAGCGTAGAAACGTACACCGCCGCGTTCGACGACAACGATACCGGCCGTTAAATCGGCACTTTGGATGACAAAAGCATCGGCCATTTAGTCTTCTCCCGTCGGTCCGCGCCGACTTGGTTAAAGCGCGAACAGGAAACCGCTAGCAAAGTTCAGACCGGACTGAGCCGGTGGGCGATTTCAGCGACAGGGCAGGGAAGTATTAGACATAGGGGGCTCCAAGAGACGAGGATGGGCCCACGGGAATTGCCCCGTGGCGCTTTAGCGTTTGGTGTCGCGGCGCAAGCTGCCCTTCAAATTCCCGCGGAGCCAAAAGGTTCGAAATGATCCTACCGCGGCGGATTTCCGTCCGTCAATATATTGGATGAGATGAAACGATAATGACGGCGGCGGAATCGATATCCTCTCCGCGTTTCCCGCATGGCCGCCTCGCCCCTCGCGGCTTGCGGTCTCTGCCCGGCCGGATCATTTAATAAGCCAGCTTGTCATGTGGTGACATTAGATGAGTGTGATCGAAGCGATTCCGACCGAACCGTGGGAACGGTCGATGGGTTTCCTGCTGCATGACGTGGCGCGGTTGATGCGCAAGCGGTTCGAGCAGCATGCGCGCGCCACGGAACTGGGGCTGACCCGTTCGCAGGCCGCGGTGCTCGGTCATTTGTCGCGTCAGGAAGGCATCAATCAGGTGACGCTCGCCCAGATTTTGGAACTTGAGCCGATTACGCTGGTGCGGTTGCTCGATCGGCTTCAGGTGGCCGGGCTGATCGAACGGCGGCCGGATCCGGCCGATCGGCGGGCCTACGCACTCTATCTGACGGCACGTGCCCGGCCATTGCTGGACCGGGTCGGTCTGCTGGCGCGCGAAGTCTATGACGAAGCCCTGGCCGGGCTGTCCGCGCCAGAGCGACAGCAATTGGTCGCAGCGCTGGAAACGATGAAAAGCAACCTGACGGATCGGCTCTGTGTGCGTGCCGATTCGATCGAGCCTGAGGAGGCGGCTCATGGCTGACGGAAGTTCGATCGCGTCCACCCAACGCGCGCCGATCCGTGACCGCCGCGGCAGCCGGCTGCGCTTGCCGTTGCTGTTGTCAGCACCGGTATTGGTCGCTGTTGGTAGCCTGTATTTCTATTTGAGCGGCGGCCGTTATGTCGAAACCGACAATGCCTATGTCCGGGCCGACATGCTGGCGGTCTCGACCGATGTGTCCGGCATGATCAAGAGCGTCGACGTCACCGACAATCAGCATGTCGAGACCGGTCAAACGCTGTTTCGGCTTGATGACACGCCGTTTCGCTTCGCGCTCGACAATGCCCGTGCGCAGCTCGCCCTGGCGCATGCGCAAGTCGAGGCGATGAAGGCGAATTGGCGCGAAAAGCTACAAGAGCAGCGCCAAGCCCAGATCGCGCTCGATTTTGCCCAGCGCGATTGGAAGCGCAAGACCGAGCTGTTCGACCAGCACGTCATTCCCCAGGCGCAGATGGATCAGGCCCAGCAGGCGCGCGATGCCGCGACACAGCAGATCCAGACGATTCAGCAGCAGGTCGCCGGTATGGTGGCCGATCTGGGCGGCGATCCGGAATTACCGGCCGAGCAGCATCCGCGGGTCATGGCGGCGCAGTCGCAGCTCGATGATGCGGCGCGCAATCTCGCTCGCACCGTGATCACCGCGCCGCGCGCCGGCATCGTCACCCAAGTACCGACGCTTCAACCCGGAATGTATCTGCGCGCGGCCACACCCGCCTTCAGTGTCGTGGCATCCGACCAACCCTGGATCGAGGCCAATCCCAAGGAAACCGAGCTGACCTACGTCCAGCCGGGCCAGAAGGTGCGGATCACGGTCGATGCCTATCCCGATGCTGTCTGGACCGGCACGGTCGCCAGCATCTCGCCTGCGAGCGGCGCGGAATTTTCGCTGCTGCCGGCGCAGAATAGTTCAGGCAATTGGGTCAAGGTCAATCAGCGCATCCCTCTGCGGGTCGCGATCGACGCGGCACCGGACAAACCGGTGCTGCGTGCCGGGATGAGCACCGAGATCGAGATCGATACCGGACACCGCCGCACCCTGCATGCGCTGCTCGCCGGCCTGGGGCGGGTGCGGGGTTAATGGTGATGGATCGGCCGATCAACCGTCCGGCGATCACGGTCTGCGTGATGCTGGCGACGATCATGCAGGCGCTCGACACTACGATCGCCAATGTCGCACTGCCTTATATGCAAGGCACGCTGTCGGCCAGTCAGGACCAGATCAATTGGGTGCTGACCTCCTACATCGTGGCCGCCGCGATCATGACGCCCCCGACCGGCTGGCTCGCCCAGCGTTTTGGGCGGACACGGCTTTTCATGTTCGCCGTGGCCGGGTTCACGATCGCCTCGGTGCTGTGCGGACTCGCTCAATCGCTCGGCCAGATGGTGCTGTTCCGACTGCTCCAAGGCGTGTTCGGCGCCTCGCTCGTGCCGCTGTCGCAGGCCGTACTGCTCGACATCAATCCGCGCGAGAAGCAAGGCTCGGCGATGGCGATCTGGGGCGTCGGCGTCATGGTCGGGCCGATCCTGGGGCCGACCTTGGGCGGCTGGCTGACCGAGAATTACGATTGGCGCTGGGTTTTCTTCATCAACATCCCGATCGGCATCGTGACCTTGTTCGGCATGGCGACCTTCCTGCCGGAGACCCGGCGCGGTGGCACGTCGCGGTTCGATTGGTTCGGCTTCACCATGCTCAGCATCGGTCTTGCCTCGTTTCAACTGATGCTCGATCGCGGCGAACAGCTCGATTGGTTCGGTTCGCCCGAGATCGTGGCCGAGACCGTGGTGGCCGGGTTGGGCTTTTACCTGTTCATCGTCCAGATCCTGACCGCGGAGAAACCGTT
The DNA here is from genome assembly GCA_049696095.1 of Aliidongia sp. Classification (GTDB taxonomy): domain Bacteria; phylum Pseudomonadota; class Alphaproteobacteria; order ATCC43930; family CGMCC-115725; genus JAXDMU01. The sequence continues at coordinate 5,313 of JBAVTK010000421.1, forward strand.
CGTCTCGCGGCGCCTGTTCAAGGACCGCAATTTCGTGCTCGGCCTCGTCTTCATCTTCATGCTGGGCGTCGTCTTGCTGGCGACCTTGGCGCTGCTGACGCCGTATTTGCAGACGATGATGGGGTATCCGGTGCTTGATGCCGGCATGGTGCTGGCGCCGCGCGGGGCCGGTACCATGCTCGCGATGTTTCTGGCCGGTCGCGCGGTTGGCCGGATCGACACCAGACTCATCATCCTGGGCGGGCTGCTGATCGGTGCCCATGCCATGTGGACAATGACCGGCTTTACCCCGGATATTTCCGAGGCGACGATCATGACCAGCGGGTTCGAGCAGGGCTTCGGGCTGGGCTTCGTCTTCGTCGCGCTATCGACCGTCACTTTTTCGACCCTGACGCCGGAATTGCGCACGGAAGCCACCGGCATCTATGCGCTCTGCCGCAATATCGGCAGTTCGATCGGCATTTCCGTGGTGATGACCCTGCTTCAGACCAACACGCAGCGCAACCATGCCGAGATCGCCGGGCATGTCACGCCGTTCAACCGCCTGTTCCAGAGCGGCGCGGCCGCCTTGTTGTGGAATCCCGCGACCCCGGCCGGCCGGGCGGCACTGGATGGCACGATCACCCAGCAGGCGCTGGCGATCGCCTATATCGATGATTTCAAGTTGATGATGATGGTTTCGCTGGCATCGATTCCGCTGCTGCTGCTGTTCCGGCGGCCGGCGCGGGCCGCAATGAGCGAGCATGGTGCGGTGCTGGAGTGAGGACCAGCTTGGTGCATCGGTGATGAGATCGAAACGGTTTTGTGGCAAGACTATGTCGTGAAGGCCGGTATCCGCTGCGGCACCGATCGATTTAAGGACCGAACACGAGATGCGTATTAGAACATTGTTCCTGATCGGGCTTGCAGCACTTGCGGTTCCCGCAATCTGCATTGCCGGCTGGATGGCTTGGTCGGCGACCACCGAATGGTCCCAGGCGCGAACAGTGACCAGGCAGGCGCGCGCGATGAGCGATCTGATGCGCGTTCTGACGTCGATCGCGGTCGAATCCGGCCAGCTCCAAGAAGCGTCGCTCGCCGAAACCCCCAATCTCGATGCGCTGGCCCGATTCAAGGCGGCGACCGACGATTCGCTCGACCGCGCGGCGTCGACCGCGGCCGGAACCGGAACCGGCGCGATCGTTGAGGATGCACGCCGCACCATCACCGATCTGCGCCGACGTACCGAAGAGACGATGCGCCAGCCGCTCTCGGCCCGTGACGGCGGTTTTCTCAAGGAGCTGTTGGCGATCCGAGTGGCGCTGGGCGATCGGATCCGCGCGCAGCTTGGGGCCTTTGAAACGGCGATCGTCCAATCCGATCCGGCGGTCGGCATGCTCGTCCAGCTCGGCAGCCAGATGATGGCGATGCGCGACAATGCCGGTGCCCGAAGCGTGCTGATCACGCCGTGGCTCAACGGCAAACCCTTCACGCCCGACAATATCGCGACTGCCTATATCATGTCCGGGCGATTGGCCGGCGCGTGGGATCGGGCGCTCTCGACCATCGGCCAGATCCGGCCGAGCGCCAAGCTGGCCGCCGCGCGTGATCAAGCCCAGAGCGCCTTTTTCGATGCGGCCGAGCCGCGCTATCTGGGTTTCCTCGCCGCGGCGCTTGGCCATGGCGATTGGGGCATGCCCTATGCCGATTTCCGCAAATTCACCGTTGCCGCCTTGGCCGAGATCGTGCCGGTGCGCGAAGCGGCCATGGCCGAGGCGGTCGATCGGGCGGACGCGCAAAGCGCCGGCGCGGCCATGAGGCTCATCCTGGCCGCACTCGCCGGGCTGGGCGAGGCGGCGGTCGCGTCGGTCTCGCTCACGGT
>JBAVTK010000422.1:0-5078 GCA_049696095.1 Aliidongia sp.
GGTCTGGCTGGCGTCAAGGCCGCGTTCGTCTTGAGTGCAGAGCGTGCGTTGCGGCTCGGCTTCGATGTGATTGAGCTGCATGGCGCCCATGGCTATCTGCTGCATGAATTCCTCTCGCCGCTCGGCAACCAACGGACCGACGGCTATGGCGGCTCGCGCGAGCGGCGTCAGCGCTTTCCGCTCGAAGTGGCCGAGGCGGTGCGCGCAGTCTGGCCCAGCGACCGGGTTCTGGGTGTCCGGGTCAGCGCCACCGACTGGTCGGATGACGGACTGTCGCTCGACGACACGATCGCCTTCGTCGCCGCATTACGGGTAATCGGCATCGATTATGTCTGCGTGTCGAGCGGCGGGATCGCCGCCGGCATTCATGTTCCAGTCGGGCCGGGTTATCAGGTACCGCTGGCGGCGCGCATCAAGGCGGAAACGGGGATTGCCACGCGCGCGGTGGGGATGATCGTCGGGCCGCATCAGGCACAGGCGATCATCGCCGAGGGCAAGGCCGACATGGTGGCGCTGGCCCGCGCCTATCTCGATGATCCGCATTGGGGCTGGCACGCCGCCCAGGCGCTCGGTGCCGAAATGACCTATCCCCCGCAATATGAGCGCAGCGTGCCGAAATTCTGGCCGGGCCATGCGCTCCGCCGGACGGGAACAGCCGGATGACATGAACGCGATGTCATTCGCCGGAACCGCCCGCCTCGGCTAGCATCGACCGATCCTGTAGCGCGGTGGAAGGAAATCCCATGTTTCACCTGATCGGCGTCATCATCATCGGGTTCGTGGCCGGGCTGATCGCCCGCATCCTGTCGAGTTCGCCGAACAACCCGCAAGGGTTCCTGCTGACCACATTGCTCGGCATCGCCGGGGCGGTGGTGGCGAATTTCCTCGGTGCGGCACTTGGGCTGTTCCGGCCGGGCCACAGTGTCGGGCTCATCGGCGCCACCATCGGCGCCGTCATCGTGCTGGCAGTGTGGAACCATTTCAGCCGGCGCGATCGCCGGCTGCTGTGAATTTTCCCGATCGGATAATTCCCCTGCGCGGCGATCTGCATTAAGGTCCGTCACCCGCTATTGCCGGACCCGCCATGGCCCTCGCCGCGCTGCCCGAAGCCCTGCTGCTCGAACTCTCCGCCGTCGTCGTGGCGGTGACGGCCGAGGAACCGCGCGTCCTGGCGATCGAGGGCGGTGCTGCCCTCCCGTCCGGCCCGTTCGAATCGGACCATCGCACCCTCGAACTGGGCTTACGCGCCTGGGTCGAGGAGCAGACCCGGCTCCCGCTCGGCTATGTCGAGCAGCTTTATACCTTCGCCGATCGTGATCGAGCCCTCGCCGGTCCCGACAAAAGGGTCATCTCGCTGAGCTATCTGGCGCTCTCGCGCGAGGCGCGGGTCGCCATGCTGCCCGGCGCCGGCTGGCATAATTGGTACCGCTATTTCCCGTGGGAGGATTGGCGCGACGGGCCGAACGCGCTCGTCGCCGAGATGATCCTGCCGCGCCTTGATGCCTGGGCCGCGGCCGCCCCGACGGAGATGCGCCGGCAACGGCGTCAGCGCGTCGCGGTCGCCTTCGGTGGCGATGCGCGCAGTTGGAACGACGAGTTGGTGTTGCAGCGCTTCGAATTGCTCTACGAGGCTGGGCTGGTGCCCGAGGCGGCGCGCGATCGGCCGCTGGCCGCCGAGACTACCCTGCCCGGCCAGGCCATGGCGCATGATCATCGTCGAATCCTGGCGACCGGCATCGCTCGACTGCGCGCCAAGATCAAATACCGCCCGGTGGTGTTCGAACTGATGCCGCAGGCTTTCACCCTGCTGCAATTGCAGCGCGCGGTCGAGGCGCTGGCCGGGATGCGGCTGCACAAGCAGAATTTCCGGCGCTTCATCGAAAGCCAGGGGCTGGTCGAAGAGACCGGCGAGATGACCGCCGGGACGGGCGGCCGACCGGCCCGGCTGGTCCGGTTCCGCCGCGAGGTGCTGCTGGAACGCGCCGCCTCCGGCACCAAGCTGCCGCTGTCGCGCTCGGCATAACGGCTCCCGCACCGATCATGCTGGAGCCGCCGCCTCCCGACTGTTATGCAGCCAGGGTGAGGATAGGCAACGAGGGTCGAACATGCCGATGCGCCGTCTCGATTGGACGCCGGAACTGGTCGGAAGATTTTGGGACGGGGTCGCCCGGACCAGAGGGCTTGCGCAGCAATCCTTCGGCCGGCTCGGCGGCCGTCATTTGCTGCGCGCGGTGCGCTGGCATCTGGTGCCGGGCCAGCGCCATCTCGATTTCGGCGGCGGCGACGGCGATTTCGCGGCTTTGCTGGCCGCAGAGGGCTATCCGACCGCAGTCTATGAACCCTCGGCCGAGCGGGCGGCGTGCGTGGCCGAGAAACTCCGCGGCCAGGCCGGTTTCCTCGGCACAATCGGCCATGATGACGAGGCGCGATTCGATACGATCTTTCTGGTCGAGGTGATCGAGCATGTGCTCGATGCCGATCTGCCCGCCGTGCTGGCGCGGCTCGACCGGCTGCTGGCGCCCGGTGGGAAGATTATCATTTCCACGCCGAACAACGAGGATCTCGAAGAGAATTTCGCGTTCGAACCGGCCCAGGGCGTGCTGTTTCACCGCTGGCAGCATCAGCGCAGCTTCGTGCGCGACAGCCTGTCGGCCCTGATGGCGACCGGCAATTTCATGCCACGTGTCGTCCATGAGATCGAATTGGCCGATCGGATCTTCGGGCAGCGCGGTGCCGGACTCGGCTGCCGGCCGGAATTCGACAATTTTTTCAACACCGACCGACCACTGACCGTGGGCGACGGGCAGAGCCTGGTCTGGATCGGCGGACGAGCCGGCGAAATCACGGTCGAGCCGGACGATACCGGCTGGCGCTCGAACCGCCTGACCGTTGGGGCGGAGACGCGGCTGATCGTGCCCGGCGCCTTTGAGGCCGAGCCGCCGACCCTGCCGATTGCAACGAGCCGCGAGTGCCCCTCGCATCTGCGCGAGTTCCGGCTGCCGCCGATCCGGATGTTCCATGATCGCGGACAGCTCTATGGCTGCGCCCTGCCGCGCAAGGTGCCGGTCGGCGATCGGGCGGACGTACCCGAATCCTCACCGATCGAGTTCCACGAGGACGGCGTGCCGCTCGGCCCCGGCCATTGCCTGCATGACCGGATCGCGGCACTCGGCGCCGGCCGCTATTCGCATTGGGGCCGCACGCTGTTCTTCGCCGCATCGGACGGCAGCGATCCACGCACCAACGGCCGGAGCTACACGCTGCGCTGGCCGAAGGGACCGGTCGTCGCGGCAACGGGGCCGCAGCGCTTCATCGTGCCGAGCGCCGCGATCGAACCGCTGGCCGGCCATGCCTTCCGCGTCATCCTGCCGGACCATGTGCCGCCGGGCGATCAGAGCGAGGACGATCGCAGCGCCACATTGGCGCTTTATGAGGGCAATCTGCGGCTCGGCCCGGCCCATGCGACACGCGAGCGGATCATCGCGGCCGGCCGCGGCCGCTATGCCCAGCAAGGGCGCGTGCTGATCTTTTCCGCCTCGGACGAGACCGATCCGCGCCACAACGGCCGGCGCTATGTGCTGGATTGGCCCTCGACCGAGAACGCGAAGTGCGGATAGGGGCTGAGTGCGGAGGAGGTATAGAGCGAATTTGAAGAAATAAATGTGGCTATATCTCAACCTTTGGGGGGCCTATGAGATTTCAATCGAAAGGATCTTGCAAGATTTCATCGTTCGTTCGAGCAATCATACTGACGATACTGTTCTTTGTTACGTTTTCTGATAAGCCTTTAGCTTCTGAGAAACAAATAGATTCATTGGATATAGAATCAAAAATCTCAGACGGACATAGAATAATTGTAATCGTGGAGATTCACGGAACCATGCAAGGCCCAGCGTACTTTTACGCGTTAGTTCAATCGCTATTACAGAAGCATACCCATGTTCTTGTAAGTTTGGAAATGCCAGATCAAACTAAACCATTTCTGGATTCATTTTTTGCTTCAAATGCAGATGCGGAAAGCACAACCGGTCTCCTGGAAACGCCATTCTGGCGTCGCGAAGATCAGGATGGGCGGTCGAGCGAGGCGATGTTGGGGCTTCTTGGATCTCTGGCACACCTCAAGCAGCAAAATCCCGGACTAAATGTTATCGCGATCGATCATTTAACGAACGAAACGCCCATTGTTGATCGCGACAAAAACATGGCTCAGTCACTCCGAAGAAGCCTTCTCGAAAGCCCCGATGACACCGTGACGGCCGTGCTGATCGGAAATTTCCATAACCGGCGGCGCACCGCCTCGGATGTGGAATGGAAGCCGAACTTCCTGTCCTATTTGGACGAAGATAATACCGTAAGCCTTACTGTATCGACGTCAGGCGGTACCGCGTGGATTTGCGAAACTGAACACCAATGCCATGTGAGACCCTGGCCACCCGATCGTAGCAGCGGCGGTATCGAACCTGGCACAATCACAATGTCCCCGCCCGGCACAGGTCATTATGATGGGGTATTTTTTATTGGGGATGTCTCGGCCTCTCCACCAGCCGTAAAGCAATGATTCCGGTGTATCCCCGCCACAACGGCCGACGCTATGTGCTCGACTGGCCCTCAACGCAAAACCCAAAGCGCGGATAGAGATTGAGCGCCGAGGAGGTATAGAGCGAGGGCGTCGCCAGCACGCGGAATGCCAGCGCGTCGAACCACATATCGAGCTTGGTGCCGTCTTCCTCGGCGAGGCCCACGGTCAGGAAATACAGCCCCGCGCCCATATGCATGTCGAGGTCGAGCGTGAACTCGACGCTGCCGCCCGGCGGCGGTAAAGGCACCCGGCCCTTATGCCCGGTGGTCAGCGTGTCGCAGCCGAACAGTTCCACACCGCGCCGGTCGCGGATATGCATGCCCATGACCAACGAGGCGACCGGGGCGACGAGCGTCGCGCGCACGATCAGCCGATAGGGCTGGCCGCTGTCGATCGCCCCGGCCGGCCCGCCGTCGCCGGTTTCGATCTCGATCGAGGTGAGGGTGGCGCGCTTGTCGCCATAGCGGTTGCTGCCCTGATCGTGCCGGTCGGCGCCCTC
>JBAVTK010000423.1:0-2182 GCA_049696095.1 Aliidongia sp.
CCGCTCGGGCACGCAGATCTATGCGCGCGGCGGCGATCTGATCGTGATGAGTTCAGTCAGCCCGGGCGCCGAAGTCATCGCCGATGGTCATGTGCATATCTATGGAACGCTGCGCGGGCGGGCGATCGCCGGCGCCAGCGGCGATACCGAAGCGCGGATCTTCGCCGGCAAGCTCGAAGCCGAATTGCTCTGCGTCGCCGGCCATTATCTGGTGAGCGAAGCGATTGCGCCCGAATATATCGGACAAGCCGTGCAAGTGATCTTGACCGACGACCGGCTGACGATCGCCCGAAACTGACCGCTTGCCATAAAATCGTCGAAATTCGCCGGTATCGGTGTACAAATTGTGGATAGCGACATGCTGATACGCTATACTTAGATCACCATCGCGGTGGCCGGGGGCCGCAAGACGGCTTCGGACATATCGACGATCATCTCAGCCCCGGCCGACGCTCCAGGCGCCAGGCCTGTAGCGACCTTATTCCAGGGAGGGCTTGTTGGCCAAGGTCATCACCATTACATCCGGCAAGGGCGGTGTCGGCAAAACCACGACCTCGGCGGCCTTCGCCACCGGCTTGGCCCAGCGCGGACATAAAACCGTGGTCATCGACTTCGATGTCGGTTTGCGCAATCTCGATTTGATCATGGGGGTCGAACGGCGAGTCGTCTTCGATTTCATCAATGTCCTCAATGGCGATGCCAATTTGAATCAGGCACTGATCAAGGACAAGCGCATCGACAACCTCTATATCTTTCCAACCTCCCAGACGCGCGACAAGGATGCGCTGCGCAAGGAGGGGGTCGAGCAGGTGATGGCGGAACTGCGCGACAATTTCGATTACATTCTGTGTGACAGTCCGGCCGGCATCGAGCAGGGCGCACTGACGGCGCTCTATCATGCCGATGCCGCCGTGATCGTCACCAATCCCGAAGTTTCCTCGGTGCGCGACAGTGACCGCATTCTCGGCATGCTGGCTTCGAAATCGCGTCGGGCCGAACGCAACGAGGCGCCGGTCGAGGAATATCTGCTGCTGACCCGCTATTCACCCGAGCGCGTCGCCAAGGGCGAGATGCTATCGATTTCCGATGTACAGGACATTTTGTCGGTGCCGCTGATCGGCGTCATTCCGGAATCGGAAGCCGTGCTTAAAGCGTCCAACACCGGAACGCCGGTCATCCTGGATCAGGACAGCAGCGCCGGCCGCGCCTATGAGGACGCGGTCGCCCGTTTTCTTGGCGATCAGCGCGAGATGCGCTTCCTCAAGACCGAAAGGCGGAGTCTGTTTCGCACCCTGTTCGGAAGAGCCTGATGAGCCTGCTGAACTTCTTTCGCAGACGTGACCCGAGCGCTTCGATCGCCAAGGAACGTTTGCAGATCGTGCTGGCGCATGAACGCGCCGGCCGCCACGCGCCCGACTTCCTGCCGCTCATGCAAAAAGAAGTGTTGGCAGTCGTGGCGAAATATCTCGACGTTACTGACGAGATGATCAAGATTCATCTGGAGCGGTCAGGCGAAACCTCGGTCTTGGAAATCAATGTCGAGTTCGACAAGGCCAGGGCCAAAGCAGCGCCGATCGGCGTAAAGGCCGGGATCGCCGCAAAGGGCGCATGAACGCGGCCGCGCTTCGGAAAGACCATGGCTTCGCGACGAAGCCTGGGTTGTGCTCTGGCTCATCGCGGGACAGGCTGAGGCGACCGTGACCGAGACGCTGCCCGACTTCGGCCGTCTGGCACAACCAGCCGCGCTGTTTCTCGATGTCGATGGCACGCTGCTCGATCTGGCGGAGCACCCGGATGCCGTCGTGGTTCCATCGACGCTCCGTCAAACCCTGATCGCGACAGAGCAAGCGCTGGACGGCGCCCTCGCCTTGGTCAGCGGCCGTCCGATCGCGGCACTCGATCGGCTTTTCGCGCCGGTACGGCTGCGAGCTAGCGGCGTTCATGGCGCCGAAATCCGCTATACCCCCCTGGGCGCTTGTGAATCCCTGGCTACCGGCGAATTGAATGATGTGGCATGGCGCGAATTATTGAATCTTCTGGCCGCGTTTCCCGGGACTTTTGCCGAAAACAAGCAGGTAAGTTTCGCTGTGCATTTCCGCACGGCCGGTGGTGATGAAACGGCCCTTCAGGCGGCGCTGGCGCGGTTTATGACCGGCTGGCCGACACTAGACCTGGAATTGAT
>JBAVTK010000424.1:0-3202 GCA_049696095.1 Aliidongia sp.
GGACAAGCCCGGTCATGACGATAACAGAGTTTAACGTTGCGCCGATGGGGGCACGCCCCGCCCTTATTTTCATCGACTCTGAGAGCGGAGTGTAGGCGATGCCCGTCGTTCGGCGTTTCGAGTTCGATGTATCGTTCGACGCGCCGCAGCGCGCGCGGATGCAGCCGGTCGAGCCGGAACCGCCACCGCCGGAACCGGAGCCCGAGCCGGAACCGCCGCCGCCGCCCGAGCCGACCTTCTCTCAAAGCGAACTCGATGCCGCCTATGAGCGCGGCTTGGTCGAAGGGCGTCAGTCCGGCGAATTCGAAGCGATGATGCGGATTGAGCGCCGTTTGGCCGATACCATCGAGCGGCTGTGCCATGTCTTGCAGGATAGCACCGCCGACCAGGCGCGGGCGTTGGCCGCGATTGAGCGGCAAGCGGCGAACATGTCGATGCTGGCGCTCCGCAAACTCTTCCCGACGCTGCTCGACCGGGCCGAAAAGGGCGAGTTGGAGGCGATGTTCGCCGCGGCCTTTGAACAGGCGCTCGACGAGCCGCGCATCCTGGTGCGTGCGGCGCCGGCGCTGATCGATGAATTGAAACCACGGCTTCAGGCAATTGCCGAGCGTGCCGGCTTCGACGGGAAGCTCAGCCTGGTCGGCGATCAGCGCCTGAGTGATACGGAATGCCGCGCCGAATGGTCCGAAGGCGGGGTCGAGCGCGATCCGCAACGCTCGCTCGATGCGATCGTTGCGGCGATCGAGCACGGTATTGCGGTTTTCGACCAGCAGAACGGCCTGGGCTGGGCTACCGTCGCCAGACCCCTTGAGGAGATCACCAATGAATGACGACGACATGCTTCAGCTCGCTGAACTGGATGACGGCAAGGGCGCGCTCTCCGATCTGAAGGCGCCGCAAAACGGCAAGGAGCTGGAAGCGGTTTACGAAATCCCGGTGCAGGTGTCGGCGGTGTTGGGCAAGGCGACGATGCAGGTCAGCCAGTTGTTGAAACTCGGCCGCGGTGCCGTTGTCGAACTCGACCGCAAGGTCGGCGAGGCGATCGACATCTATGTCAACAACCGCCTGGTGGCGCGCGGCGAGGTCGTCGTGGTCGATGACCGGCTGGGCGTGACCATGACGGAAATCGTCAAGGCCGAGCGGTCCTGATTCGGCCGGGATGAAGGAGATGGCGTTGAGCGAAAGTCCCGGCGAAATCAGACCCTCCGCAGAGGCCCGCCTGGATGAGGCGGTCACGCTGCCGCCGGGGCTGGTGCGCGAACGCGATCTGGGCTCCTGGGTCGGCTTTGGCGCGGCCTTTCTGCTGCTGCTCGGCGCCATGGTGCTGGGCGGTTCGCTGCCGGCTTATGCCGACATGCCGGCCTTTCTCATGGTGTTCGGTGGGACTGCGGCAGTGACGGCGGCGAGCTTCAGTGTTGAAGATGTGATGAACCTGCCGTCCGCGCTGGCGACGGTGCTGGTGCGCGGCGTGCCGCGCAGCGGGGCGGCCGCCCGGCGTTTGCTGGCGCTGGCCGAACAGGCGCGGCGCACCGGCTTTCTGGCGCTTGAGGATCTGCTGCCGCGGCTCAAAGACGACCGTTTTCTGGTCAAGGCGCTGGCCTATGTCATCGACAACACGACGCCCGACCAGATCGAGAACGCCTTGCGCACCGAACTTCAGGCGACGCTCGCCCGCCATCGATCGAGCGCCGATCTGCTGCGCCGCGGCGGCGAGGTGGCACCGGCGATGGGGCTGATCGGCACGCTGGTCGGGTTGGTCCAAATGTTGGCCAATCTCAACAATCCGGCCAGTATCGGCCCGGCCATGGCCGTCGCCATCCTGGCCACGCTCTATGGTGCGGTGCTGGCCAATATGGTTTTGCTGCCGCTGGCGGCCAAGTTTGATCGCAATAACCAGGCCGAGGCGCTCGTCGCCAATCTCACCATCATGACCGCGGTCTCGATCGCCGGCCATGACAGCCCGCGCCGGTTGGAAGTGATGCTGAACAGCATTCTGCCGCCGGCCGAGCGTATCGTTTATTTCGACTAGCCGAGGACCGCGGCTCCCGCGGGAGGGTATCAGCATGCGTCTGCTCATCGTCGGCCCGCTTTCGGGCTATATCAGTGCCGCCGGCAAAATCGCGCTCTCGCGCGGTGCCAAGGTGGCGCAGGTGGATGATATCGACCGGGCCATGGCGGCATTGCGGGCAGGGCAGGGCGCCGATCTGATCATGATCGATGTCAAGCTCGATGTCGGCAAGTTGATCCAGGCACTGAAGGCCGAGCGCTTCCATGTCACCGTGGTCGCCTGCGGCATCGGCAACGACGCCGGCGCCGCGGTGCGTGCGATCAAGGCCGGTGCCAAGGAATATATCCCGCTGCCGCCGGACGCCCGGCTGATCGCCTCGGTGCTGGAGGCGGTGGCCGACGAGAGCCACGCGCTGGTGTTCCGCGATCCGGCGATGGCCCAGTTGCTGCGCATGGCCGAGCAGATCGCGCCTTCGGATGCGAGCGTGCTGATCACTGGGGAGAGCGGGACCGGCAAGGAAATTCTGGCGCGGTTTCTGCACCGCAAGAGCCGCCGGTCCCATGCCGCCTTCATCTCGGTCAATTGCGCGGCCATTCCCGAGCAATTGCTGGAAAGCGAGCTGTTCGGCCATGAAAAGGGCGCCTTTACCGGTGCCGTGGCCCGCCGTCTCGGCAAGTTCGAGGAAGCCAATGGCGGCACGCTGCTGCTTGATGAAATCACCGAAATGCATCCGCGTCTCCAGGCCAAGCTGCTGCGCGCGATTCAGGAGCGTGAGATCGACCGGGTCGGCGGCAGCCAGCCGGTCAAGGTCGATATCCGCGTGATGGCGACCTCGAACCGCGATCTCGACGAGGCGGTGCGCCAGGGCCAGTTCCGCGACGATCTGTATTTCCGCTTGAACGTCGTCACGTTGCGCGTGCCGGCGCTGCGCGAGCGGCTCCAGGACATCGAGACGCTGACCGATTACTTCGCGCGCAAATATGCCGAGCATAATGGTTATGAGTTCCGCGGCATCAGCGACACGGCGCGGCGTCAGTTGCTCGGCCATCACTGGCGCGGCAATGTGCGCGAGTTGGAGAATACGATCCATCGCGCCGTGCTGTTGGCGGGCGGCGGGATGATCGACTCCGATGCGCTGCTGCTGACCGGCGGCCGGTTGGGCGGCGAGCCGGCCTCGGCGGCCAAGCCGGCGAC
>JBAVTK010000425.1:0-2379 GCA_049696095.1 Aliidongia sp.
CGCTGCGCGGCTTGCGGCCTTGACCGGCTGTCGCCGGCCCGGCAGGCGCTCGTCATGCAGGTAAGGCTCATTGGGAGCGGTGCGCTCCCTTTCGTTACGGACCTTCCGAGCTTGTGATTTGTCCCACAGGGTAGTACATTAGGCCAAGACGGAGTTGCGGAATGATCGTGAGCTTTCGGGACGACTGGTTGCGGGAATTCTTTGTCGAGGACATTCGATCGAAGAGAATTCCGTCCGATCTGGAAGCCCGCCTGTTCCGCAAAATCCAGATGATCGACGATGCAACGACGGATCAGGATTTGCGCGTGCCGCCCAGCAATCACTTCGAGAAGCTGGCTGGCAAGCTTGAGGGCTTGCATTCGATTCGCGTCAACAAGCAATGGCGGCTCGTCTTCGAATGGGATGGCGGACGCGGTGAGGCGAAGGGCGTCTATCTGGACGACCACAGCTATCGGTGAGGTGATCCATGTTGACGACGAAACGCAAGCCGGCCAGCGTCGGCGAAATCCTGGTCGAAGAGTTCATGGCGCCGATGGGCCTGACGCAGGGCGCTTTGGCCGAGGCGATGGGCGTGCAGCGCAAGCACGTCAACGAACTGTGCAACAACCGGCGCAACGTGACCGCCGCGACCGCGCTCATCCTCGCCCGCGTGTTCGGCAACAGCCCGGATTTCTGGCTCAATGTGCAGCGGCGCGGCGATCTTTGGGACGCCATGCATTCGCCGCGCGACCGCGAGCGGATCGACCGTGCCCGGCCGCTGACAAACGCCGCATGATATGCGCCCGGTCACGCCAAGGGCGGCCGATGGCCTGTCTTCCCCGCCGGTAGCGCACAGCGGGTTCTGGCGTAGAAATCGGCCATTCCGCTTGGCCGGGCTTCGGGCGACTCTGTCGGGATGTCCCGACCGCGCGCCCATATCCCCAAAGACCGCCGCGACCGCCCTGGATTCGGCGTGCTGCCGGACGATCTTTATATCAAGATCGAGCCTTGGCCGCGCCTCGGTCGTCCGCCGAAGCGAAATCCCGAAACTTGGCGCGTTACCGATGATTGGCCGGCGCGCGTGCCGGTCACAGATGCCGAGATCGACATCTTCGAGGCTTGGGTCGGCGATCTGTTCGACGACTTATTTGGACCCTGCCGATGATGTGAGAGGAGCTTTGTCATGACCGTGCCCTTGCACGCCGCCCTCTATCTGCGCGTCTCGACGCCGCGTCAGGCCGAGCATGACATCTCCATTCCCGACCAGCGCCGGCAGGGCGAAGCCTATTGCACGGCGCGCGGCTACCAACTCATCGAGACCTATGTAGAACCGGGCTCGACGGCCACGAACGGCCGCCGGCCCGAGTTCCAACGGATGATCGAGGCGGGGTTGGCGACGCCCGCACCGTTCGATATCCTGCTCGTCCATTCGTTCAGCCGCTTCTTTCGCGACCACTTCGAACTTGAGTTCTACGTCCGCAAGCTCGCCAAGAACGGCATCAAGCTGGTCTCGATCACTCAGGACATCGGTGACGACCCGATGCATGTGATGATGCGCCAGATGATGGCGCTGTTCGACGAGTACCAATCCAAAGAGAACGGCAAGCACACGCTCCGGGCCATGAAGGAGAATGCTCGACAAGGCTTCTGGAACGGCTCCCGGCCGCCGATCGGCTATCGCACGGTGGCCGCCGAGCAGCGCGGGGCGAAGGTCAAGAAGAAGCTGGAGATCGACCCGCTGCACGCCGACACGGTGCGGCTGATCTACCTCCTTGCGCTCCAGGGCGACGGCACATCCGGCCCGATGGGTGTGAAGGCGATCACGACCTACCTCAACGCCCGGTGCATCTTCACCCGCGACGGCGGACGCTGGGGCATCGGACAAATGCACGATGTCCTGACCCGGACCACCTATATCGGCCGCCACGAATTCAACAGGCGCAGCGCGGCGGGAAAAATCAAGCCGGCCAACGAACTCGTCGCGGTCGAGGTGCCGCCGCTGATCGATCAACCCACCTTCGACGCCGTTCAGGCGCATCTGCGCGCCCGCAACCCGAGGGTCACGGCCGCCCGAATCGTCAGCGGCCCCACCCTCCTTACCGGCATCTGCTTCTGTGCGGATTGCGGTGGTGCGATGACACTCAGGACCGGCAAGAGCGGACGGTATCGCTACTATACGTGCTCGACCAAGGCCCGGCAGGGCGAGACCGGCTGTAAGGGCCGCTCGGTTCCGATGGAGAAGCTGGACAACCTCGTTGCCGGCTATATCGAAGAGCGATTGCTTCAGCCGGAACGGCTTGAGGAAGTGCTGGCTTCCGTCCTCGACCGCCGCCAGGAACGAACCGAGCGCCGGCGGGACCATATCGCCGAACTGAACAAGCGCGCCGCCGAGGCCGATTT
>JBAVTK010000426.1:0-6238 GCA_049696095.1 Aliidongia sp.
GAGCAGCCCGATCGTATAGGGATGCTGCGGCCGGGCGAACAGCGCTGCGACCGAGGCGCGCTCGACGATGCGGCCGGCATACATGACCGCGACCTCGTCGGCCAATTCGGCGACCACGCCCAGATCATGGGTGATGAGGATCACCGCCATGCCGGTCTCATCGCGCGCCTGGCGCAGCAGATCGAGGATCTGGGCCTGGACGGTGACGTCGAGTGCCGTGGTCGGCTCGTCGGCGATCAGCAATTCCGGCCGGCAGGCGAGCGCCATGGCGATCATCGCGCGTTGCCGCATACCGCCCGACAGATGATGCGGGTAGTCCAGCACCCGCCGCTCTGCTGCGGGAATGCCGACCTGACGCAGCAGCCCGACCGCCTCGGTCCGTGCGGCACCGCGCCCGAGACCGCGATGGCGGATCAGCACCTCGCCGATCTGATCGCCGATCGTCATCGACGGGTTGAGGGCACTCATCGGCTCCTGAAAGATCATCGCCAGCCGATCACCGCGCAAGCCGGCCCGCTGGGATTTAGACAGCGTCCGCAGATCGGTGCCGGCGAAAACGATCCGGCCGGTGGCAACGCGCGCCGCGCCGGCTTGAAGCAGATCCATGATGGCGAGCGCGGTCAGGCTCTTGCCGCAGCCCGATTCACCGACCAGCGCCAGTGTCCGGCCGCGTATCAGCGACAGGCGGATGCCATCGACCGGCCGGATGATGCCTTGCTCCGTCGCGATCTCGATGGCGAGATCGCTGAGGTCCAGGATCGGTTCGGTCGGGGGCGGGCGAGGGGGCACGGCGAGGCGTTCCGAAGGTGACTGCCGTGATTATGCGGGAGTTTTTCCACCGCGTCGATGCCCGGTGCGGTTATCACCAAGTGTTGATCATGCAAGGCCGGCCGCGATCCATGCGCCGCCCACGCTATTTTTTTGCGAAATTGTCAGTAACCAATAAATGTTTTGGAGAGGTGTGTCGATTATCCTGCATTGCAGCCCGGCGCCGCTGTGCCGCGCCATAGGGGAGGGTGCCATCACGACGCTTTATTTGGGCCGGCCCAGCCGCAAGCTCGATCGGACGCTCGTCGTCGAACTTGCCGTCGTCGGCGCCGTCTTCCTCATCGCCTTCTTCGCGTCGGTTCAGTTCGACATCTTCGAATCCGTCGTCGTGTTCGATGCGGCATATCCCGATCTGCATTCCGACGATCTGGTGATCGCGCTGACCGCCGGCAGCTTCGCCCTGCTGTGGTTCGGCCGACGGCGTTGGGTCGCCCATGCACGCGCGGTCGAACAGGCGAACCGGCGCCTGACCGAAAAGCGCCTTGCGCTCGAAGCCGCGCGCCAGGAACTGGAAGTGGAGCATGAGTTGGCCGTTTCGGCCAGCCGGGCCAAATCCGAATTCCTGACCAATATGAGCCATGAATTGCGCACGCCGCTTATCGCGATCATCGGCTTTTCCGACCTGCTGATGCAGCGGAATGAAGCGGTGCCCGGCTCGGCTCATGAGCGCTATCTCGCCGAGATCCAGCGCAGCGGCCGGCATCTGCTGCGGCTGATCGATGATGTGCTCGATACCTCGCGGCTCCGGAGCGGCCATATGGCGTTGTCGCCATGCGCAATCGATCTGGCCGATCTGACGCGCGCCTGCGTCGATCTGGTCGCGCCGCTGGCCGAGCAATCTGGGCTGACGCTCACGGTCTTGGTACCCGATCATCTGGCCGTCATGGCCGATCCGGGCAAGGTGAAGCAAATCCTGGTCAATCTGCTGTCCAACGCCGTCAAATTCACCCCGCGCGGCGGTCAGGTCGAAATTCGGCTGGAGCCTGCCGAGACACCGCCAGACACTGTGCTGATCACGGTTGGCGATACCGGTATCGGCATGGCCCCAGCCGAGATTGCGAGAGCGCTCGAACCCTTCCAGCAAGTCGATGGCTCACTCACAAGACGTCACGAGGGGATGGGCCTCGGCCTGCCGCTGGCCCGCCGGATCGCCGAATTGCATGGCGGCCGGCTAGTGATCGACAGCACACCCGGCGGCGGTACGGTGGCCCGGGTGAGGTTGCCGATTCTGGTCGGCGCGGGCGTGGCGTGATGCGGCCCAAGGGCGGATGATCGGCGGGTGCGTCATGCGGTGCCGATTGGGGGCCGTCCACCCCGAGCGGCACATTGCAATCCGACTGGTCCGACAGCTGCGCCGTCTCGCTACTCGATTTCGATCCGCACGACATCCCGGACATTCCGGCCGCCCTGCTTGTCGCCGGGAACGACCAGGCGAACCCCTGTATCCGCATCGTCATCCGCGAGGATCACGGATTTGCCCTCGAACGCCGGATCGATTTCACCGATCGATACCGCCACCGTGTAGCCGTCGCGGCCCGTTACCAGCAGCGCATGCTGAAGATGATGCTTGGCCGCGGCATCCGCGCCATCCGTGATGCCCGCCTTTTGAACCACGTCCCACAGCAATGCACCGGTGAAATGGTCGCTTTGCGGCCCCTTACCGGAGGTGAAGGTGACGTCGATCGCCTGCTGGGGCATCGCTCGCAAAGCCGCGATGGTGAGTTGCAGGGCGTGCTCGACATGGCCGTCGATTGCGATCGGGGCAGTCGATGGCGGTGCGGCCGAGCCGCTCGCCACCGTGCCCAGGATCAGGAATGCGACCGCGATCGAGCCGGTCTTGGTCATTTGGCGACCATGACATCGGAGGATTTGATGACCGCGATTGCGCTGTCGCCGACCGTGAGTTGCAATTCATCGACCGCCTCATTGGTGATCGACGACGTAATAATGACCCCTTGCCCGATATCGATCAGCACATGGGCCGTCGTCTGTCCTTTACGAACCTCGACGATCGTTCCCTTGATCTGATTGCGCGCACTGAGCTTCATGATGGGCTCCTCCCTAAACTGTGGTTACGGTCGAAGATCGGCACATCGTACAAAGGAATTCTCACATCGGACGTCATCAGCGTGGCGCCCTCCAATTGCGCCTGGGCGATCAGCATCCGGTCGAACGGGTCGTCGTGGTGGCGCGGGAGTCCGCCCGCCACGATGGCGTGGCGCGTCGTGATCGGTAGCGGCTCGATCCCCATCGAAACGGCGAACTCTTCGAACCGTTCCACAGCGAAGCCGATGCGTCCGAGCGCCCGTTTGATAGCGATTTCCCACGCGGTGACCGAACTCACCAGGACATCGTGACCGGGTTGCGCGATCGCGTCGCGCTCGGCGTGTGACAGTTTCTCCGGCTCGGCACAGGCCCAGATGAAGATATGGGTGTCGAGCAGGAGTTTCACGCTACGCCCCGGAACCCTGCGGTCATTGTGTCGGGCAGCGGCGCGTCGAAATCATCGCGAATTGTCATTTCACCGCGGAACAGTCCGAGCGGGCGCGGTTCACGGCGCGTCTTCAATGGCACCAGACGTGCCAGAGGACGGCCGGCCTTGGCTATGATGATCTCTTCGCCGCCGGCG
Source organism: Aliidongia sp. (assembly GCA_049696095.1). Lineage (GTDB taxonomy): Bacteria > Pseudomonadota > Alphaproteobacteria > ATCC43930 > CGMCC-115725 > JAXDMU01. The sequence continues at coordinate 3,458 of JBAVTK010000426.1, forward strand.
GCACGCTCCACCAGTTGCGATAGGTGTGTCTTCGCCTCGTACAAATTGACAGTGGCCATCCGAACCTCTCAAAGCCCCGGTAAGGGTCGTCCTTTCGGGGGTGTCTGGTCAAGCTTGGTCAATTCCGCGCCATCGCCGCGACCATCGCCGGGACATTATGTCGGAACATCGCGACATAGCTCTCGCCGCCTTCGCCGGGTTTCGACAGCGCGTCGGCGAAGAGGGTACCACCCGGCACGGTGCCGGTCTCGCGCGCCAGTTGCTCGATCAGGCGCGGATCGGTCATGTTTTCGATGAACAGTGCGCGAATGTGATCCTGGCGGATCGCGCGGATCAGTGTGGCGACCGCGCCGGCACTGGGCTCACTGTCCTCGCTCATGCCAACGGGGGCGCTGAATTCGATGCCATAGGCATGGCCGAAATAGCGGAAGGCGTCGTGGGTCGTGATGATCCGGCGCTTTTCGGGAGGGATCGTGCCGATTTCCTGTTTGACCCAATCATCGAGGCCGGCCAGTTCCGCATCATAGGCCGCGGCCCGGCTGGCGTAACCGGCGGCATGCGCCGGATCGGCCGCGGCCAACGCTGTGGCGATCGTGCGGACATAGACCCGGCCGTTGGCCAGATCCTGCCAGGCATGCGGATCAGGTAGTGTCTTGCCGCCCTCGACCATGTGCAGCGGTTCGATGCCGTGCGTCGCGGTGACGATGGCGCCCTTGAAGCCGGCCGAAGCGATCAATCGAGCCATCCAGCCTTCGAGATCCAAGCCATTGACCACGACGAGCCGGGCCGCGGCTAGCTTGCGGGCATCCCCCGGGCTCGGCTGATAGACATGGACATCGCCGTCCGGCCCGACCAGCGTATCGATCTGGACATCGTCGCCGCCGACCTGGGACACCAGATCGCCCAGCACCGAAAAACTCGCGACCACCGGCAGTCTGCCGGTTTCGGCCTGGGCGCCAAGCGGCAGCAGGGCGAGCAGGATCGGCAGCAGGCGTTTCAGCATGACGGCGGGCCTCATGCCGCGAGATGCCGGCGGACGAGATAGCGGCTGCGGATCGAATCGCGCCGGCCGAACAGAACCGAGAGCGCATAGGCGCCGCCGGCCGTCAGGATGATCGCCGGGCCGGACGGCAGATTCAGATAATAGGAGCCGAGCAGCCCGAGATAGCCGGCCAGGCAGCCGAGCGCGGTGCTGATCGCGGCCAGCGACCAGACCTCGCGCGCCCAGAAGCGGGCGGCCGCGGTCGGCAGCATCATCAGCCCGACCGCCATCAGCGTGCCGAGCGCCTGAAACCCCGCAACCAGATTCAACACCACGAGCGTCAAAAACAGTGCATGGACGCCGCCGCCTGCAACGCCGACCGAACGCAGGAATCCGGGATCGAAGCATTCCAGCACCAGCGGCCGATAAGCCAGCGCCAGCGCGATCAGCGTCACCGTCGCGATCGACGCCACCAGCAGCAAGGCCGGATCATCGACCGCGAGGATCGTGCCGAACAGCACATGCAGCAGATCTACATTCGAGCCATGGGTCGAGACGATCAGTACGCCGAGCGCCAGCGAGATCAAATAAAAGGCGGCGAAGCTGGCATCCTCGCGCAACGGCGTGAGGCGCGTGACGATGCCGGACAGGAATGCCACGACCAGCCCGGCGACCAGCCCGCCCAGACTCATCGCCGGCAGCGACAGCCCGCCGATCAGAAAGCCGATCGCGGCACCGGGCAGCACGGCGTGGCTCATCGCATCGCCCATCAGGCTCATCCGGCGCAGCACCAAGAGCGTGCCGATCGGGCCGCAGCCGAGCCCGAGCGCGATCGCTCCGACCAGCGCCCGGCGCATGAAACCGAATTCGATAAAGGGCTGAACCAGCCAATCATAAAGGATCACAGCACGGCCTCGGGCACGGCGCAGGCATGGGCACTCTCGTCCCACGCCTCGGCCATATGGCGAGCGTCGGCCAGATTATCCACGGTCATGACCGCCTCGGTCGGACCCCACGCGACAAGTTCGCGGGCCAGCAGCAGCGTTTCGGGGAAATGAGTGCGGACCTGATCGAAATCATGCAGCACGGCGATCACGGTGCGGCCCTCGCGATGCCATTGCCCGACCAGATGCAGCAGGTCGTGCGTCGTGCGCGCATCGAGTGCCGTGAAGGGTTCATCGAGCAAAATCAGCGGCGCATCCTGGACGATGAGGCGGGCAAACAGCACGCGCTGAAACTGCCCGGCCGACAAGGTCGAGATCGGCCGATCCTCGAACTGCCCGAGCCCGACCGTTGCCAGCGCCGCCGTGGCCGCGGCGGCTTCCGGCGGCCGAACCCCCCGGCGCCAACCGATCCGGCGCCAATGGCCGAGCATCACGGTATCGAGCACGGTGATCGGAAAACTCCGCTCGATTTCGGATTGCTGCGGCAGATAGGCAATCCGGCCCGGCCCGGCCGACCCGCGATCGATCCGCCCGCCGCTCGGCCGCACGGCCCCGGCGATTGCCTTGATGAGGGTACTTTTCCCGGCCCCGTTCGGCCCGACGATCGCGGTCAGCGAGCCGGCGGCAAAGCAGCCGCCGACATGATGCAAGGCCGGATGGCGCTCGTAGGCGACGGTCAGATTCTCGATCGTGACCTGAGCGCCGAGTGGGCCGCTCATCGCGCCAACGCCCAGAACACGGCGAGCCACAACGCGGCCGACAAGCCGCCGGCCCAGGCCAAGCGATAGCCGACCCCGCGCGCGAGCGGGCTGAGCCGGCGGGGCGGGGCGGTCGTCAGGTTGGTGAGGAAGGCGG
>JBAVTK010000427.1:0-1991 GCA_049696095.1 Aliidongia sp.
TGCAGCGCGACACCGTCGCTCTCGGTAAAGATCGTCCGCAAACTCTCATGCCGGCCGACGACATCGCCCAGGGCCGCTTCCAGTGCGGCCGCATCAAGCGGACCGTCCAGACGAAGCGCCAGCGGCATGTTGTAGGTCGGACCCTTGCCTTCGATCTTGTCGACCAGCCAGAGCCGGCGCTGGGCAAAGGAAAGCGGGATCGCCTCGGACCGCGGCAGCGCGCGCAGCGCCGGACGGGCCGCAGCGGCGGTATCCAGCAGCGGCGCCAGAGCGGCAACCGACGGCGCTTCGTAGATCGTCCGGATCGATAGCTCGCCCCCGAGCACCTTGCGGATCCGGCTGATCAGCCGGGTCGCCAGCAGCGAATGGCCTCCCAAATCGAAGAAGCTGTCATCAATGCCGACATGATCGAGCCCGAGCAGATCGGCAAAGAGCCCGGCCAGGATCTCTTCCTGCGGCGTGCGCGGTGCGCGCCGCGAGACCGACGTAAAGTCCGGCGCCGGCAGCGCCTTGCGGTCAAGCTTGCCGTTCGGCGTCAGCGGCAGCGCATCCAGCACCATCACGGCCGCCGGCACCATGTAATCCGGCAGGTGCGCCGCCAGCGCCCGGCGCAACGCTGCCGGATCGCAAGCCTCGCCAATGGCGGCCACGACATAGCCCACCAGGCACTTATTGCCCGAACCGTCCTCGCGCACCACCACCACGGCCTGCGCCACGGAGGCCTCGGCCACCAGCGCCGCTTCGATCTCGCCCGGCTCGATCCGGAAACCGCGGATCTTGACCTGATGATCCGCCCGGCCGAGGAAATCCAACACCCCGTCGGCACGCCACTTCACCAGATCCCCGGTGCGGTACATCCGCGACCCCGGCGGCCCGAACGGACACGCGACGAACCGCTCCGCCGTCAGCCCCGGTCGCCCCAGATAGCCCCGCGCCAGGCCGACACCCGCTATGTAAAGCTCGCTCGCAATGCCGGCAGAAACCGGATGCAACCCGTCATCGAGTACGTAGGCAGAATAATTCGGTAACGGTGTTCCGATTATAGGATGACTATCCTCAATTTTTTCCAATGTATGCCCGATGGCGTCAACACATGTCTCGGTCGGACCATATAGGTTACAAATGTGTACCCCCGGCATTTTCGACCTAAGTTTATTTAGCAATCGGGGGCTGCTTTCTTCACCGCCGAGAGAGATCCGTGGTATCGAATATCCGGGTGGTACGTCGTCGAGCATTGTGTCGACAAGTGACGGAACGCAATCGATGTAGTTCACTTCATGTTCATCGAGAAAATGCCAGAATTCATTTCCCAACATCTCTGATACTTTATCGACGATCAGCGTACTTCCGCCGAAAGAGAGCGGCATGAAAATCTGTGTGACCGAAAAATCAAAGCTTATGGATGAAATCAAGGCCGTCCGAAAATCAGCCGTTACATTAAGCCACAACCCAAGAGTTATTATTTTACTAACAACGCTTTCACAGTTGATAATGACACCCTTTGGCTTGCCGGTAGAACCGGACGTGTAGATGAGATAGGCAGGATTCTGGTGGCCCAAAGACGAGGTACGATCGGCATCGCAAGGGTTACTCTCAGCGGCCGTTTGAAGTGCTTTTCCGAGAGCCGGATCGTCGAGTCGCAAGATTGGAGTGCCCTCAGTGAACAACTGAGCCGTTTTGCTCACTGCGACGACGCAGCGCGGCTTGGCGTCCTCGAGCATGAATTCCAGGCGTTCTTGGGGATAATCCGGATCGAGCGGCAGATAGGCCGCCCCCGCCTTCAGGATGGCGAACAGCGTCACCACCATCTCGAGCGACCGCGGCAGGCACAACGCAACGATATCCTCTGGTCCGATGCCCTGGCCGATCAGATGATGCGCCAGCCGATTGGCCTGGGCGTTGAGTTCGCCATAGCTGAGGCTGGTGTCCTCGAACACCAGGGCCGTAGCATCCGGTGTCCGCGCGGCCTGAGCCTCGAACAGTTCCGGCAA
>JBAVTK010000428.1:0-6332 GCA_049696095.1 Aliidongia sp.
GATCGGCGCCGTGATCGGCCATGAAATGACCCATGGCTTCGACGATGAGGGCCGGCTGTTCGACGGCCAGGGTAATCTCAAGGAATGGTGGAGCAAGAACGACGCCAAGCAGTTCAAGGCACGGGCCGCCTGCCTCGCCACCGAATATGGCGGCTTTGGTGTCGGCGACGGCGTCAAGCTCGACGGCAATCTGACCCTGGGCGAGAATACCGCCGACAATGGCGGCACGCGGCTCGCCTATCTGGCATTGAAACAGGCGCTCGCCGGCAAGAGCGTCGCCAAGCTCGACGGCTATAGCCCCGAACAACGCTTCTTCCTGGCCTATGCCCAAAGCTGGTGCGAGAACCAGACGCCCGAGGGCGCGAAGCTTCAGGCCCTCACCGACCCGCATTCGACCGCGGAATACCGGGTCAATGGCGTGGTCACCAACATGCCGGAATTCCGCGAGGCGTTCCAATGCAAGACCGGAACACCGATGGCGCCGAAGAAGAGTTGCCGCGTCTGGTGATTTGAGTACCAATGGAGGCACGACCGATGTCGCGTGATGACGATCTGAAACCCGAAACCCGGCTCGTCCATGCCGGCCGGGCGCCGCAGGAGGCGCATGGCGCGGTCAATCCGCCGATCTATCGCGCTTCGACCATTCTGCACCCGACGCTGGAAACCTGGGAGGAAGCGTGCAAACCGGGCTTCCCCGGCTATCGCTATGGCTTGGTGGCGACACCGACCTCACGCGCCTTTGAAACGGCCATGGCCGAACTTTACGGCGTCGATCAGTGCGTCGCGGTCAATTCCGGGTTGGCGGCGGTCACGGTGGCGATCATGGCGCTGACCAAGGCGGGCGATCACATCCTGGTCAGCGACAGCGCCTACGAACCGACGCGGACCTTCTGCGACCGGCTGCTCGGCCGCTTCGGCGTCCGCACCGACTATTACGACCCACGCATCGGCGCCGGCATCGCCGATCTGCTGCGACCCGAAACCAAGCTGATCTTCGGCGAATCACCGGGATCGCTGACCTTCGAGGTCCAGGATATTCCGGCGATCGTCACCGCCGCCCATGCGCGCGGCGTCAAGGTCGCGATCGACAATACCTGGGCGACGGCGCTCTATTACAACCCGTTCGAGCAGGGTGTCGATGTCGTGATCGAGGCCACGACGAAATATGTCGCCGGCCATGCCGATGTGCTGATGGGCGTGATGCTGGCGCGCGGCAATCTCGGCCATCAGCTCAACGCCACTGCCAAGATGCTGGGCCTGTGTTGCGGGCCGGATGATCTCTATCTGGCGCAGCGCGGGTTGCGCTCGATGGCGCTGCGGCTGCGGCGTTCGGGCGAGACCGGGCTGACACTGGCCAAATGGCTGCAAGCCCGGCCGGAGGTTGCGCGCATCCTGCATCCGGCCCTGCCCGACGATCCTGGTCATGCGCTGTGGCGGCGCGATTTCTCCGGCACCTGCGGGCTGTTCGCCATGCTGCTTCACCCGGTGCCGCGCCCGGCGCTCTCGGCCTTCTTCGATGGCTTTCGGCTGTTCGGCATCGGCGCCAGTTGGGGCGGCTATGAGAGCCTGATCGTCCCGACCAACCCGGGACCGGCTCGCACCGCGGTGCCGTGGACCGAGACCGGCAAGCTCATCCGGCTCCATGCCGGGCTCGAAGATCCCGACGATCTGATCGCCGATCTGGCCGCCGGCTTCGCACGCATGGCCGCAGCGCGATGATCGCCGCCTCGACGGGGCGCGCAGTGCGGGCTAGACTTGCACGCTACGTTCGGGAGGGCAGTGCCATGGTCAAGATAATCCTGCTGGGTTTCTGCTTCACCATCGCGGTGAGCGCGCTGGCGCAAACCCCGCCGGTGGTGCCCGATCCGCAAACCCCGCCATCCGGTCACGACCAGCGCGCGATCGTCGGTGGCCGGGAGCTTCAGCCGCGCCCGGCGCCGGGCGAGTCCGGGCAAAACCCCGAGGCGCAACTCAAGCTGTTGCAGAAAGGCGCCAAGGAACCGCCAGCCAACGAGCCGGTCGTGGTGCCGCGCGATCTCTATGGCAATCCAATCGGCGGCAATCCGGGAATGAGCCCGCCGACACCGCAATCACCGCCGCCGGCGCAGCCGAAAACCTGACCGCATCGCGGCAGCGAAAGGAATTCCATTGGACACGCCCGCCCCACCCCGGCCGCGACGCGGCGGGTTCGCCACCCTGCACAGCCTGCTGCCGTATCTGTGGCCACCCGGCGAATGGGGCCTGCGCGGTCGCGTCGTGCTGGCGGTGCTGTGTCTGATTGCCGCCAAGCTCGCCAATGTCTATATCCCGATCCTCTATAAGCGCGCGATCGATGCGCTGGGCGGCGGCGCCAACCATGTCGCCGTGGTGGCGGTGCCGATCACCCTGATCTTCGCCTATGGTTCGGCGCGGATTTTCTCGCTGCTGTTCGCCGAATTGCGCGATGCCGTCTTCGCCAAAGTGGCGCAACGCGCGATCCGCACGGTCGGGCTGCGCGTGTTCCGCCATTTGCATGCCCTCTCGCTGCGCTTTCATCTGGAGCGCCAGACCGGCGGCCTGTCGCGCGCGATCGAACGCGGCACCAAGGGCATCGAGACGCTGCTGTCCTTCAGCCTGTTCAACATATTACCGACCCTGTTCGAAATCCTGCTGGTCTGCGCCATTCTGTGGCGGCTGTTCGATCCATGGTTCGCCATCGTTACCTTCGGCACCGTGACGATCTATATCGCCTATACGCTGATGATCACGGAATGGCGGATCAAGTTCCGCCGTCAGATGAACGAGACCGATCAGGAAGCCAACACCAAGGCGATCGACAGCCTGTTGAATTACGAAACGGTCAAATATTTCAGCGCCGAAGAGCATGAGGCGCGGCGCTTCGACAGCGCGCTTCAGCGTTATGAGCGCGCCGCGGTGAAGAGCCAGGTCAGCCTGTCGGTGCTCAATATCGGGCAGGCGGCGGTGATTTCGATCGGCCTGACCAGCGTGATGTGGCTGGCCGGGCGCGGCATCGTCCAGGGCAATATGACGCTGGGCGACTTCGTGCTGGTCAACACCTATCTGGTGCAGCTTTATCAGCCGCTCAATTTCTTCGGCTTCGTCTATCGCGAGATCAAACAGGCGCTGATCGACATGGAGCGGATGTTCACCCTGCTCTCGGTCGATCTGGAAATCCGCGACCGGCCGGATGCCGTACCGCTGGCGCTCAATGGCGCCGCCTTGGAGTTCCGCGATGTCCGCTTCGGCTATGACCCACGTCGGGCGATCCTGAAGGGCGTGTCCTTCACCATCCCGGCCGGCAAGACACTCGCTGTGGTCGGCCAGACCGGGGCCGGCAAATCGACGCTGAGCCGACTGCTGTTCCGCTTCTACGATATCGATTCCGGTGCCATCCTGATCGACGGCCAGGAGATTCGATCCGTCACCCAAAACAGTCTGCGCGCCGCGATCGGCATCGTGCCGCAGGACACCGTGCTGTTCAACGACACGATCTATTACAACATCGCCTATGGCCGGCCGGACGCGAGCCGCGAGGAGATCGAGGAAGCGGCCCGGCACGCCCAGATCCATAATTTCATCCTGGCGATGCCGGACGGCTACAAGACCATGGTCGGCGAGCGCGGCCTCAAACTCTCGGGCGGCGAAAAACAACGCGTCGCCATCGCGCGCAGCATCCTGAAGCGCCCGGCGATCATGCTGTTCGACGAGGCGACCAGCGCGCTCGACACCCATACCGAGCGCGAGATTCAGCAAAATTTGCGCGACCTCAGCCGCGGGCGCACGACTCTGGTGATCGCCCATCGCCTATCCACCGTGGTCGATGCCGACGAAATTATCGTGCTGGCCGATGGCCGCGTCGCCGAACGCGGCCGCCATGGCGACCTGATTGAGCAGGACGGCCGCTATGCCGACATGTGGCGCCGGCAGCAGGAGGCGGCCCAGGCCGGCATGCCGATCCTGGTGCCGCCGCCATTTCATCAGCCGGTGGCGTAGCGCAACTATATTTCTTGCTCGAAAGCTGTGAACCATAGAAGGCTCCGGCTGTCCAATGCCGCTTGGCGCAACCTTGACCAGAAGCTTATCGATATGGAATAAGTTAAAAGAGCCGTGCGACAACCGCCATGATAGTGGATCGGAATCGGCACGAACGGAGCGCGGAATGAACATTGCGAAGCGGATTTTCCCGGGCAAATCCACTGAGGATCGCGGCGCCGATCAACCGACCATGCCCCGCAACCCGTTGGCGGGCAGCGTGGGCGGATATCATCTCTGGCACCGGATCGCGCGGGAATGCGACGCCATGGCCGAAGATTTGTCCTGCCGCGGTCGGGCCTTGCCGCCCGATCTCGTGGAGTGGCTGGCAGCGGCATTGACCATTTTCGACCAAACCGATTCGCCTGCGGCGGACGGGAGTGGACCGACAAGCGGCGATGGCGACGACCGTCCAAAGCGCGTCAGCCCGGCCGAGGCCGCTTTGTTGGCGAAAACCCATGCCGCACTCGCCGCGATCATCGCACCGGCATCGCCGGAGGCTGTGCTGCTGTTGATCGAGGAGCGTCGGCGGCAATCCGCCTGGTACGTGTTCGGCCCGCTGCCGATCGTGCGGCAGATGCTGGGCCTCGCGCTGTTTTCGCTCTGCGCGATGCTCGGGGTCAGCCTGTCTGAATACATAGACCGCAAGACCCTGAGCACAATGTTTTTGGACATGAGTGGCGTTCCGCTCTTGATGGTCGAGATTTTCCTGATATCGGCCGCCTCTCTTGGCAGTTGCTTTCAAAACCTTCAGCAGATCAGTGCCTATATATCGGCTGGGACCTATGACCCGAGGTTTCAGAGCACCTATTGGACGCGGTGGGTCATGGGTGTGATCTCGGGCTTCGTCCTGGCCGAATTGATCCACGACCTGCTTCTAGCGACAGGGCCGGCCGCAAATGCGGCGGGTCCAGATAAGATCGGGGTTTCGGAGATCGGCGTGCCGCTGCTCGCCCTCCTGGGCGGATACTCGGTCGATCTGGTGCATGGCATTTTGAGCCATATCGTCGACACGTTGGCGAGCTTCTTTCGCATCTCGTTGCCGGACCCAGGGGGCGATCGACCGACGGAAACACCACCCGCAGTCGGTCGGCTCATCGCCGTGCCCGGTGCCGGCGATTAGCCATAGGAGGCAGCGGGCGGCAGGTCGACCGTCCGCCTCGCCGGTGGCGTGGTCGAAATTGCGGCAATTCGCCACGCACGGCCGCCAAATCAATTTGCCCTGCCTGATATGCGGTACGAAAGCTGATCGCCCCCGCAAGTGCGGGAGGAGCCTGTTGCGGTCGTCGCGGTAACGAGGGAAGATGACCAAGCGTCTCCCCCGAACGTCACGGCTTGTCAATGCGTACGCTGTTCCATCTGCCGCTCTGCCCATTTTCCCGTAAGACCCGCGTGGTTCTCATGGAGAAAAACCTCGATTTCGAACTGCGGCCCGAGCGGGTCTGGGATCGGCGGCCGGATTTTCTCGCAATGAACCCGGCGGCCGAGGTGCCGGTGTTGGTCGAAGCCGACGGTAAGGTCATCGCCGATTCGACCGTGATCTGTGAGTATCTGGAGGAGGTCCATCGCGAGCGGCTGCTGCTCGGTCTCGATCCGGTCGATCGCGCCGAAATCCGCCGACTGGTCGCCTGGTTCGATCTCAAGATGAACCGCGAGGTCACGCAAAATCTGGTCGGCGAGAAAATGATGAAACGGATGATGGGGTATGGCACGCCGAACTCGACCGCGATTCGCGCCGGCCATGCCAATATCCATCACCATCTCGACTACATCGCCTATCTGGTCGAACGACGGCGCTGGCTGGCCGGCGATCATTTCTCGCTGGCCGACATTGCTGCCGCGGCCCATCTCTCGGTGCTCGATTTTATCGGCGACGTCCCCTGGGGCAGTCACGAACTCGCCAAGGATTGGTACGCAAGGATCAAGTCGCGCCCGGCATTCCGGCCGCTCTTGACCGACCATATCGCCGGCCACCCGCCGCCGGAACATTACGCCGATCTCGATTTCTGAGATCGCAGGAGGGGCCGACATGCCGATAATTTCGGGCGTGCTGGAAACCGTGCTTTATTGCGACGATCTGACGCGCGCCAGGTCGTTCTATGCTGGCGATCTTGGGCTGCGCGTGATGTTCGACAGCGCGCGCCTCGTAGCCTTCGAGATCGGTGGCGACCGCGCGCTGCTGTTGTTCCAGCGCGGCATGACGAGCCAGGATGTCCACACGCCCGGCGGCCTTATTCCCGGCCATGACAGCACCGGACCGGCCCATATGGCCTTTGCCATATCGGCCGATCAGTACGAAC
>JBAVTK010000429.1:0-1941 GCA_049696095.1 Aliidongia sp.
CTTGTAGAGGGTGTGCAGCCCTCCTGGGTCAACGCTCGTCGTGATCTTCGCTGATGTCTGTGTGACTTCGGTGACGGTCGCGGGTCCGACCAGTGGCGTGGGGGGTACTGTGATGGTTTCGGGTTTGCCGTAGGTGGTGCCGTCTGCGTTCGCGGCGACGAGTCGGTATCGGTAGACGGCGCCTGGTGTGAGGCCTTCGAGTGAGATGTCGGGTGGGCCGCCGGCGCTGGCGAGGATCACGGGGGTGACGCCGGATCCCGCTTCGATGCCGAGTGGGAGGTCGATGCCTGGTGGGAGGAACGGCGCGGTCTGCGCGAATTCGTCGGCGCTCGTGCCGTACTGGACGTAGTAGAAGGTCTCGAGGGACTCGGGGTCGACTTCCCCGCCGACTGTCGCAGTCGTGCCCGGTGGGACCCCGGGTACTTCGGAGAGTACCCCGCCTGTCACGGCGGTGGGTGGCCCGAATACCTGGTCGGCTCCGTCGGTCGGGCTGGTCTTGTTGTCGACTACGAACCGGTAGTGGTAGTCGGCGCCCGCCTCGAGGCCCGTGACTTTCGCGCTGACGGGCACACCGGTGCTCCCGTCCCCGATCTGCTGTGAGGACTGTTCGCATGGGGCGCTCGCTTCGTAGGCCGCGCCGATCTTGCCGTATTCGAACGCGCACGACGTAGTCGACTGCAGCTCGGGGTCGACCTGCGCTTCGAATGTCACGGTGCGCGGTTCGGTTTCCTTGCCGGACTCGACCGACACCGACTCCGCTTCGATGACCCCTTCCAGTTCGGGCGCGGTCGTGAGTTCGCCGACGCCTTCGCTCGGCCCACTGACGAACATCACGGCGTTTTCCGCGACGACACGGTAGTGATAGGTCGTGCTCGCCTTCAGGTTTTTCAGGCGCATGGTCGCGGGCTGTCCGCCGTGGCCGCCGAGGTTTGCCTGTTCGCAGGGGGCTTCTGCCCCATACGCTGTCGTTTCGCCGTATTCGACGCGGCAGGTCGTCTCGTCGTTCTCGGGGTCGATCTTCGCTTCGACCGTCGCTTCGAACACCCCGACATAAGGAGTGCTCGTTTCTTCGATGAGCGGCGCCACCGGTTCGGTCATGAACGGCAACGGCGGCCCCGGTTCCTGGCCGTACGCGTTCGTCGCGACAGTACAGAACATGTACTGCGTGTTCGGTTCGAGCCCTCCGCTGATCGTCGCGGTCTCCTTCAGCGCCGTGCCTGTCGCATCGCCTTCAGCGGTCTGGGCAGCGCCCTCGCAGCTGCCGTTGTCATCGTAAGCGAAATAGTAGCCGCTCTCGCCGCCCTCCAGTTCGCCTTCGAGCGTCACCACCGACCCTTCGACCTTGGCTTTCAAAGTCTTCGGTTTGGCCGCAGTCGCGCCGAGCGCGAAGACGTCCACCTGACCCGTCGAGGAGTCCGCGACATACACCTCGTGGCTGGTCGAATCGACCGCGACACCGCGACCGGCGACCATGCTGCTACGCACGCCGGAGCGGTACAGCGGTTCACTGAAGGGTTCCCCGAAGGCGCCGTACTGCGCGAGCGAGGTCCCGAGGTCGACATACAGGTCGTTCGTCGCGAGATCGATCGCGAGCCCGCACGCAGGCGCGATAGACGTACCCTGTTCCTCACCCCCACTGGCGTCGTACTTGAACAGAGTTTGTCCGCCGGCTGTCAGATAAACATTGTCGGCCGAGTCGACCGCCAACGCGGGCGTAGTCCCGCGACCCGTGTCAAATGGAGATTTGACGGAGATGCCGGCTTCATCGAACTCGCTCACCTGACCTTCGCCGGCCGCTTCATCGCTATACACCCACAGATCACCCGAGCTGTCCACGGCAACACCCAGCAATTCACCGCTGAAGCCCCCGAGCTGAGAGATGTAACTCCCCGTAGCACCGAACTTGTCGACCACACCATTACCCGTATCGACCACATACAC
>JBAVTK010000430.1:0-11654 GCA_049696095.1 Aliidongia sp.
GCGCAGACGTGCCGGCGGCGGCATCCCGCCCGACATTCCGCCCGATGGCGACGCCGGCCGGCAAAGGCGCGATCACATTGCGGCCACCGCCGACCGAGATTCCGGAGATCGTGGCGATCGGGTCGTCCACCGGCGGGCCGCAGGCGCTGTTCGCGGTGCTGGGTGCGCTCAAACCGGGGATTCCCCAGCCGATCGTCATCACCCAGCACATGCCGGCGACTTTTACCACCATCCTCGCCGAGCATATCGGCCGCGCCAGCGGCATGCCCACCTTCGAGGGGGCCGACGGCATGGCGCTTCGGGGCGGGCATGTCTATGTTGCACCAGGGGATTTCCATCTGATCGTGGAGGCACAGGGTGCGCAGAAGATCATTCGTCTGTTGAAGACGCCGCAGGAGAATTATTGCCGTCCATCGGTCGATCCGATGCTGCGCAGCCTGGTCAAAATCTATGGCCGCAGGGTGTTTGCGGTGATTTTGACCGGGATGGGGCAGGACGGTCTGCGCGGCGGCGAAGCGGTGATCGCGGCGGGCGGGTCGCTTATCGCTCAGGACGAGGCGACCAGCGTCGTCTGGGGCATGCCGGGCGCGGTCGCCATGGCCGGCCTGTGCAGTGCGGTCATTCCGGTGACGGACATTCCAGCTTACATCCGCAAGGTAACGACGAGGGCGGCATCATGAATGCCGAGGATTTCACCCTTCTGGCGAAGCTGATCAGAGACAAGTCGGGACTGACGCTGACGCGTGACAAGGCGTATCTTCTGGAAAGCCGTCTCCTGCCCGTAGCGAGGAAATGGACCCTGAAAAATCTTGATGAGTTGGTCGCGCGGCTCCGAACGAAGCAGGAGCAGCCGCTGATCCGCGACGTCGTGGAAGCGATGACCACGAATGAAAGCTTCTTTTTCCGTGACATCAAGCCGTTCGATCAGTTCAAGCAGGTAATTCTGCCTTATTTCCTGAAGGCGCGTGCCGCGAACAAAACCATCAAGATCTGGTCGGCCGCGTGCTCCAGTGGGCAGGAACCCTATACGCTGGCGATGATTTTGAAGGACGAGAAGAGCCGGCTGTTGAATTGGCATGTCGATATCCTCGCGACCGACCTTTCGACCGAAATTCTGGCCAAGGCGCAGGCCGGCTTGTATTCGCAATTCGAGGTCCAGCGTGGTCTGCCGATTCAGATGCTGATGAAGTATTTCAAGCAGGCGGGGGATCGCTGGCAGATCGATGCGGCGCTCCGCGAGCAGATTCGCTATCGCCAATTCAATCTGCTGGACGATTTGTCCTCGCTGGGTACCTTCGATGTCATCTTCTGCCGTAACGTGCTGATCTATTTCGATCAACCGACCAAGCAGATGGTGCTGGAGCGGATGGCCAAACAACTGGCGCCTGATGGGTTTCTCTATCTGGGCGGGGCCGAGACCGTCGTCGGCATCACCGACAAGTTCCAGCCGGTGACCAATCACCGCGGCATGTATCATCACGCCAATGCAGCCGCGGCAGCCAGGGTCGCGGCGCTCTGATCGCTCGGTGCTATCGGATCGCCCCCGCCCAACGGCACGCGATCCGATAGCATCAGTTTGACCGGTTTCAGCCTTTGAAGGCGAGAAAACGGGTCTGCGGCACCTGAACGATGTCGATCACACCGGCAAGCTTGGGATTGACGACGCGATTGGTCGCCCCGAAATAAAGCGGGATCAGCGGATAATCGGCCAACAGGGTTCGCTCGGCCTCTTCCATCAGGTGCCGACGGGTCGCAAGATCGGTCGCCGTGGCGCCGCGATGGAACAGATCGTCGAATTTTTCGTTGCGATAACCGCAGAAATTTGCATCACCGGCATCGCCGCGGTAATTGTCGAGGCCGTTTTCATAATCGTCATACGGTGTCGAGGCGCCGAGGAAACCGATATCGAAATCGTGGGTATTTATCGCGCGGATATAGACCTGCCATTCCATGTTGTTGAGCGTGAGTTCGATGCCGACCGGCAGAAGCATCTGCCGAATCGCGAGCAGAACCTGACGCGAATTTTCGTCGGTCGGGTACGACACGGTCAGCTTCAGCGGATGGTCTGGCCCGTAGCCGGCAGCCGTGACAAGTTCGGTCGCGCGCTTGATCCGTTCGGCCTGCGACAGATCCTTCAGCGCCATCGGTTGCGTCGTGTAATTGCTGAGGCTGGGCGGGTTGATGCTATAGGCCGGCAGTTGATCGACCGGGTTGATCTTCTCGACCAGTAGGTCGCGGTCGGTCGCCAGATTCAACGCTTCGCGCAACCGAATATCTTGCGCCAAGGCGCCCCTGGTCATGTTGATGGCCAGAAAGTTGTACGAATTCGCCGGGGCATGATGCAACTGATCGGCCATATTCTGCTTGGCCCAGGCATAATGCGAGCGCCGGACATCGACCCAATCAAGCTCACCCGCGCGATAGCGCTTCAACGCCGCATCGAAGTCGGCGCCGTCGATCCAATGCACCTCATCGATCTTGACCGAATCGGCGGCGAAAAAATTGGGATTCCGCACCATGACGATCTGGTCCTGCGGCACCCAATCCTTCATGACATAAGGGCCGTTGGAGACGATATGGCCGGGGCGGGTCCATTCATTGCCCCACCGCTCGATCGAGGCGCGATGCAGCGGGAAAAGCTGCGGATCGGTCAGCAGATATTGCAGCATCAGGCGCGGTTCGGTCAGGGTCAAATGCAGCGTGTACGGGTCGGGCGCATCGACCCCCAACTTGGTCAAATCTTGTTCCCGGCCGCTTTGGATTTCGCGATAATTGATCAGTTGGGCCAGAGCGGACGGGTCGGACGCCGCAGTCTTGGGATCGACCAAACGGCGAAAACTATAGAGAAAATCGTCGGCGGTCAGAGGGTCGCCGTTCGACCATTTGGCATTGTGGCGCAAATGGAAGGTCCAGCTTTTGCCGTCGGGTGAAATCTCCCAGCTTTCCGCAATGCCCGGCACCGGCTTGTTGTCATCGCCCAGCGCGATCAGCCCGACGAACATGTCGCGGGTAATCGCCCAGGGATAAGTGCTCGTCGTCTTCTGCGGGTCGAGACTCTCCGGCTCGCCTTGGGTCGGGCGGTTCAGGATGGTGGCGGCATCGGCGCCCCCAAGCTGCCAGGCGAGCATGAAGCCGGCGGCGCAGAGTGACATGAAGCGCATCGGGCGGGTGATCCTCGTCGAAAAGGCGGTGCCGCCCATTCTGACACAAGCGCATCGCGATCCCAAGGCTGCTCGATTGCCGGCTTGGGCGACGCCGGGCGATTGCATTTCTCGCGCAAATCGTTGCACTCTACCTATCATCGAAGATCTGTCAGGCATTTCCCTAAAGGTCGAAATCATGAAGCTGGATCGCCGTTCCGTTGTCACCGGCTTCGCGGCAGCATCCATCTGCCCGATCCTGCCGCTCTACCGATGGTTCGTGCAGCTCGGCTGAGCTATGGAGCGGACCAGATCACGGCCAGCTCCCTTACGGCTGCGCTGGGTTCGCCGACTTGTTCCTGGATCGCACCCGACGCCACCGCGCGGCATCTCGCTCTATTGCGATTTTCCCGTATTGGGTTTCGCGGGGTTAATTTTGGGGTTGTGCCCAGCCGACCAGACATAAGTCTCCGTCTTCCCGGCGGCTGCCGTCCAGGCCGGGGTCAGCGCGTTGGCATTGCACGGAACATCGGCTTGTCCGATCTCGAATGGCCCGTCATAGACCGGGCAGCGGCAGGAAACCAGAGCATTCCCGGCGCCATCGGTCTGTCCGGTATCGTGGCATGGGGCGGTCATGCACCCGGCATATTTTCCTTTGGTGCAAGAGGTCGAGCTTTTGCTATTGGGTGTGCTGTAATTCGCCGTCTTCTTGGTCGAGAAAACTGAGATGACATTGCCTTTCGGCATCATTGTGCCGTCATTGACCGCGGTACAGGCCGGGTTCGTCGCCGTGGATTGACGACCGCAATTCTTACCGTCATGCCCGCATGTCTTGACCGTATCCAGATAGACATCGAGATTCAGGATGGCGTTGATGTCGACCAGATAGGGCGAATTGGGATATTGCGTGGCGGCCATCTTGTAGCAGAGACAATTCGCCGATTTGCCGTCACCCGATAATGTGCAGGGCAGGGCGGGATTGCCGGGATTACCCGTGGCGACGGCCGGCCCGGAATAATAGCACAGCGCATACGCGAAGCTGTCGACGGTCGGTGGCTTGCATGACAGGAAATTTGTCGCTTTGGTCAGGATGTCCGCGGCGGCCGGACCGAATGGGGTCGTCTGCCGATTGTTGTAATGGAAATCCTTGTCGCCACTTATTCGCAAATCAGCGGCCGTCGTTTCAATGGCGGCGGAAGTCGTCCCCGCATAGGTGGCGGCGAGGCCGATATTCCACAAAGCGAGAAGGGCTAGACATAACATCAGCGGCCGTATTGCCAATATCGAGCGATGGCAGTTCGAACGGACTCTGATCATGCTTCACGCTCCATGTCAGACAGATATTCAAAACTCTGTCATTATATTGTGCGAAACAATACGATACACCTCGATTTAGTCAACCGAAAATTGATCGCGCAAGCCACGCCAAGTGGGTGGGAAGCATCCGGTCTTACAGCAGTCCCAATTCCAATTTTGCGGCTTCGGTCATCAGATCCTGGTGCCATGGCGGCGTCCAGACGAGTTTGACGCGGACGTCGCTGACCCCCGCGACCTGGCGCACGGCATTCTCGACCTCGCCCGGCAGCGTGCCGGCGACCGGGCAGCCGGGGCTGGTCAGGGTCATTTCGACGACGACCTTGCCGGCGGCGTCGACCGCAAGATCGTAGATCAGGCCGAGATCGACCA
Source organism: Aliidongia sp. (assembly GCA_049696095.1). Lineage (GTDB taxonomy): Bacteria > Pseudomonadota > Alphaproteobacteria > ATCC43930 > CGMCC-115725 > JAXDMU01. The sequence continues at coordinate 4,827 of JBAVTK010000430.1, forward strand.
GATTGACTGGAATTTCCGGGTCGTACACCGTCCTGAGCGAACCCAGCACAGCGTCCTTCAGGGCGGCATCGCCGTCGTCGACGGCGGGTTCGGATGGGTCATTTTCGGCCGGCTCCGTCCGTCCCGGCATGAAATCGAACAGGGTCTTGTCGTCGTCCATGATCACGGGCGCTACTCCGTCTTGACCGGTTCGGCCGGTTTGCCGCCGGATTTGAGCGCGGCTTCGACCGCGTGCCAGGCGAGCGTCGCGCATTTGACGCGGGCCGGATAGGCCTTGACGCCCTCCAGCGGGGCCAGCCGCTCGAAATCCTCTTCAAGCGCTTGCGGCAGGGGCGGGGCCTCGCCGCCGGTAACGCCGGCATGGAACGCGTTGAACAATTGCTTGGCCTCGTCCAGCGTCTTGCCTTTGAGCACTTCGGTCATCAGCGACGATGACGCGGTCGAGATCGCGCAGCCGCGGCCGACGAACGAGGCATCGATGATACGGTCGCCCTCGACCGTCAGATAGACTGTCACGCGGTCGCCGCATAGCGGGTTATGGCCCTGCGCCATATGGCTCGCATGCTCCTGCGGCCGGAAATTGCGCGGCGTGCGGCCGTGATCCAGGATGATGTCTTGATAGAGGTCGCGCAGATCCATCATCGCCCGAACAACTCCTGTGCCGATTCGATCGCCGTGACCAGCGCATCGACATCGGACTCGTCATTGTAAATCCCGAACGAGGCACGCGCGGTTGCCGCGACGCCCAGCCGATCCATCAGCGGCTGCGCGCAATGATGGCCGGCGCGCACCGCCACGCCGTGCCGGTCAAGAATCGTCGCCAAATCATGGGGATGCACGCCCTCGACCTCGAAGGACAGCACGGCGAGACGACGATTGCCGGCGCCGATCAGCATGACGCCGGGCAATTCGGCCAAGCGCCGCGCGCCGTATTCGGTCAGCCGTTCCTCATGCGCCAGAATATTGTCGCGGCCGAGCCGTTCCATATAGTCGAGTGCGACCGCAAGACCGTGCGTGCCGGTGATGTCGGGCGTGCCGGCCTCGAATTTATGTGGCGATTCCTGATAGGTCGTATGCTCGAAAGTGACTTGAAGGATCATGTCGCCGCCGCCCTGCCAGGGCGGCATGGCGTCGAGCAGTTCGGCCTTGCCGTAGAGCACGCCGATGCCGGTCGGCCCATAAGTCTTGTGGCCTGAAAACACATAGAAATCGCAATCGAGCGCGCGAACATCGACCGGCATGCGCGGGGCCGCCTGACAGCCATCGACCAGCACGCGGGCGCCGTGTTGATGGGCCAGTCGGATGACCGCCTCGACCGGCATCACCGCCCCGGTCGCGTTGGCGACATGGGTCAGCGCCACCAGCCGTGTGCGCGGCCCGATCAGCGCCTCGAAGGCTGCAAGATCAAGCCCGCCGGTCGGGTCCATCGGTGCCACCTTGAGCCTGACGCCGATCCGGTCGCGCAGCATCTGCCAGGGCACGATGTTGGAATGGTGCTCCAACTCGGTGACGATGATCTCGTCGCCCGCCTTGAGCGCCCACGGCCCCCAGCTCTGCGCCACGAGATTGATCGCCTCGGTGGCACCGCGCACGAACACGATCTCGCGCGCGTGGGCGGCATTGAGAAAACGCTGCGCGGTCAGCCGCGCGGCCTCGTACCGGTCGGTCGCGCGCTGGCTCAGCGCATAGACGCCGCGATGCACATTGGCATAGTCATGCGCATAGAAATTGCTGACCGCGTCGATCACCGCTTGCGGCTTCTGTGCGCTCGCCGCGGTGTCGAGGAAGACCAGATCCGGATTGTTCCGGAAGATCGGGAAATCCTGCTTGATAATGTGCGGATCGAACGCTTGGTGCATCATTCAATCCCGCCGACTCTGGAGCCGGTACTTGATCGCTTCGATCAGCCAGTCGCGCACGATCGCGTCATCGATCAGTTCGACCGCATCGACAACGAAGGCTTCGATCAGCAGGCGGCGCGCCGCCTCGGGCGCGATCCCGCGTGAGCGCAGATAGAACAGCGCATCTTCATCAAGATCGCCGACCGTGGCGCCATGGCTGCATTTGACGTCGTCGGCATAGATTTCCAACTCGGGTTTGCTGTCCATCACGGCCCGCTCGCCCAGCAGCATGGTCTTGTTCAACTGATGAGCATCGGTCTTCTGGGCGATCTGATCGACCAGGATCTTGCCCTGGAACACGCCATGGGCGCGGTCGTCGAGACAGCCCTTGAAGACTTCGCGGGTCCGGCAATCGGGCGCGCTGTGTTGGATCAGCGAATTGACCGCCGCCTCCTGACGCCCGGCCAGCAGATAGGCGCCGGAATAGCCGCACCAGCCATGGGCGCCGATCATCCGCGCCTGGACATCCTCGCGTGCCATCCGGGCGCCGAGCGTCAGCAGGAAACCGTCATAATGCGCATGCTCGCCCAATGTCACCGCCAGATGGGCGGTGTGGAAGGCGTCGGTCGCTTCGTCCTGCAGCTTGTAATGGCCGAGCTGGGCGTGATCGCCAAGCTCGACGCTGGCCGAAACATTGTTCCAGTAACGCCCGGCGCCGCCGAAGCTCTCGACCACATTGGCGACGGCCCCCCGGCCGAGCCGGATGACATGCTTGACATGGCTGGCGGCGGCGGTTTCGGCCCGACTCGAATGGACAATCTGGATGCGGCGATCGAGAGTCACGCCATCGGGCACGACCAGCACGACACCGTCGCTGACGAAGGCGGTATTGAGCGAGAGGAAGGCATGTTCCGCCCCGCCACCCAGATCAAACGCCGCACCGGCGGCCTCGGCGTCGCGCCGCGCCCAGTCGGCGAAGGAGCAGAGCACGACGCCCTCGGGCAGTGCTCCGATCCGCGAATCTTCGGCCGAGAACCGGCCATTGACGAAGACCATGAGGTCGGCGTCGTCGAGCGCCGGAAACGCCGCGGCCGACGCCGCAACGGCAGGCGCAAAGCGCGTCTCGGTCAACGAGCGAAGTTCGGTGAATTTCCAGGTTTCGTGCCGCCGGGTCGGAAAGCCGCTGCCGGCGAAGCGCTCGCGGGCGCGCAGGCGCAGCGCGCCCAGCGCGTCGATCGGTGGTGTGCCCAGCGATTCCAGGAAGGAGAGATGCTCGCTCATGGCTCAGGCCGCATCGCCGAGCAGGGCGTAGCCGCTCTTCTCAAGCTCTTGTGCCAGATTCTTGTCGCCTGACATGACGATCTTGCCGCCCGACAGCACGTGGACATGGTCGGGCACGATGTAATCGAGCAGGCGATTGTAGTGGGTGATCAGCACGAAGGCGCGGTCGGGCGAGCGTAGCCGGTTGACGCCATCCGAGACTTGGCGCAGCGCGTCGATGTCGAGGCCGCTGTCGGTCTCGTCGAGAATCGCCAGTTGCGGATTGAGCAGCGCCATCTGGAAGATCTCGTTGCGCTTTTTCTCGCCGCCGGAAAAGCCGACATTGACCGCGCGGTTGAGCAGCCCTTCCGGCATGTCGAGCAGCTTCAGCGTCTGGCGCACGGTCTTCAGGAACTGTCCGGCGTCGAGTTCCGGTTCGCCGCGATGCTTGCGCACGGCATTCACCGAGGCGCGCAGGAAATACATATTGTTCACGCCGGGAATTTCGACCGGATATTGGAAGGCCAGGAAGATCCCTTCGCGCGCCCGCTCGTCGGCCTCAAGGTCGAGCAGATCCTTGCCCTGATATTCGACCGTGCCTTCGGTCACCTCATAGCCGTCGCGGCCGGCGAGCACGCTGGCGAGCGTCGATTTCCCCGAGCCGTTCGGCCCCATGATGGCATGGACCTCGCCCGGCTTGACGCTGAGCGAGATGCCCTTGAGAATTTCCTTCTCGGCGATACGGGCGTGCAGATTCTTGATTTCGAGCATTTTCGTCAGATTTCCCAAACTTAGCCGACACTGCCTTCGAGACTGATGGCGAGAAGCTTTTGCGCCTCGACCGCGAATTCCATCGGAAGCTCCTTCAGGACTTCTTTGGCGAAGCCATTGACGATCAGCGACAGCGCTTCTTCGGCGGTCAGGCCACGCTGGCGGCAATAGAACATCTGGTCTTCGCCGATCTTCGAGGTCGTCGCTTCATGCTCGACGCGGGCAGTGCGGTTATAGACATCGATATAGGGCACGGTGTGGGCGCCGCAGCGATCGCCGATCAACAGGCTGTCGCACTGCGTGAAATTGCGCGCCCCCGCCGCCTTGGGCAGGATCTTGACCATGCCGCGATAGGTGTTCTGGCCGCGCCCGGCCGAAATGCCCTTGGAAACGATGGTCGAGCGGGTGTTCTTGCCGATATGGATCATCTTGGTGCCGGTATCGGCCTGCTGGCGGTGATTGGTCAGCGCCACCGAATAGAACTCCCCCACCGAATTATCGCCGGTCAGGATGCAGCTCGGATATTTCCAGGTGATGGCCGAGCCGGTCTCGACCTGGGTCCAGGAGATCTTGGCATTGGCGCCGCGGCAATCGCCGCGCTTGGTGACGAAATTATAGATGCCGCCCTTGCCTTCTTCGTCGCCCGGATACCAGTTCTGCACGGTCGAATATTTGATCGTGGCGTCTTCGAGCGCCACCAGTTCGACGACGGCGGCATGAAGCTGATTCTCGTCGCGCTGCGGCGCGGTGCAGCCTTCGAGATAGCTGACATGGGCGCCTTTCTCGGCGACGATCAGCGTGCGCTCGAACTGCCCGCTATTGGCGGCATTGATGCGGAAATAGGTCGAAAGCTCCATCGGGCAACGCACGCCCGCCGGGATATAGACGAAGGAGCCATCGCTATAGACCGCCGAATTGAGGGCGGCGAAGAAATTATCCGAACTCGGCACGACCGAACCCAGATATTGCCGGACCAGTTCCGGATGCTCCTTGATCGCCTCGCCCATCGAACAGAAGATGATGCCGTGCTTGGCCAACTCGCCCTTGAAGGTGGTGGCGACCGAGACGCTGTCGAACACCGCATCGACCGCGACGTTGGCCAGCATTTCCTGCTCGCGCAACGGAATGCCCAGCTTCTTGTAGGTCTCCAGGAGCTGGGGATCGACCTCGTCGAGCGAATTGAGCTTCGGCTTGGCCTTGGGCGCGGAATAATATGTGGACGCCTGATAATCGATCGGTTCGATATTGAGCTTGGCCCAATCGGGCGGCGTCATTTTCTGCCAGGCGCGGAACGAGTCGAGCCGCCATTGCAGCAGCCAATCCGGTTCGTCCTTCTTGGCGGAAATGAAGCGAACCGTATCCTCGTTCAAGCCGATCGGCGCAGTTTCGCTCTCGATATCGGTGACGAAGCCGTATTGATATTGCCGGTCGGTGACGGCGCGGACGGTGTCAAGGGCAGGCAGGCTCATGATAGCGCGGTCTCGAAGTTCAAAGTGGGGGCGGCCGAGGCCGGGGGATGGATCGCCGGCAGCGGGCCGGTGGTCATTTCATCGAGCGTGACTTCCGCCAGCGCTTGACCGACCGCCGCGTTGATCCGGTGCCAGTGCGGCCGAGTCGGGCAGAAATGCAGCCGGTCACACGGTCCGAGCGTGCTGGTGCATTGCGTCATGCCGAAGGAACCGTCGATCGCGGCGATGATCTCGGCGACCGAGATCGCTCTAGGGGCGCGGGCGAGGCGGTAACCGCCGGTCGCGCCGCGCACGGCGGTAACGAGGCCGGCCTTGGCGAGAAGCTTCAAGACTTTGGCGACTGTGGTCTGCGGCAGCCGCGTATCGGCTGCCAGATGCATGGCATTCACCTGCTCCGGTGCTGCCGCCGCCAGATGAGTCGCCACGATCACACCGTAATCGGCCAGCTTGCTGAGGATGATCATCGATCGGTCCCACTTTCCAATTGGGACTGATCTAGTCCTGATTGACCGGGATCACAACCCCTAGCGTGCGCATCGGCCCTGCATGGGCCGCGCAACAGGCAAGCGGGCGGCGAGTCCGCTGCTCCAAGGGTACGCGCGGTGCAGCACTTGTCGCTTTGCGCTCAATACCCGGTTCCAACGCAGGCCAATTGTTGCGGCACGATGCCCCTGGTGATTGCGAGGTTGAACGAAACGAAACCGCCGGCCATTTGCGTGAACCCAAGATAAAGTTCATGTCTTTACAATTGTGAGATCGCCGACGCACGGGGCGATCTTTGAAGACGATAATGACACGCTAACCAATTCAACAGACGTTCGCCGCCTTACGACACTGGTTCGGGTCGCAGGTCGTAGAGTTCGCCATGGGCGAGGTCGCCGCCGCGGCGCCGCTGGTTGGTATCCAAGGGCGGATTGTCGGCGGCCGCGGTCTGCCACTCAGCCGTATTGACGACACGGCCATTGGCGCGCACCCAATCCATCAGCGGCTTCTGCACCGTCTGGGCGCCGAAGAACCGGTCGAGCGTGTCCGGCTCACCGAGCAGGACATAGCGTAGCTGATTCTGGGCGACCAATTCCGCCAGTCGTTCCGGGCTGAGGATCGGATCGGTGCCGAGAAAGCCGCCCATCGCCATCACCGGCTGGCCTGTCGCCAAAATCAGCGGGGCTGCCAGCCGGGAATTGGCGACGGCGGCGAGAAAAGTCTCATTTTGCCGGTGCGCTTGCAGGAAGGCGACGAGCTTAGGCGGTGGCGCCTGACGGGTATCGATATTGCGGGGGCGCAACTCGGTCAGCTCGTTGGCCGGGACCAGCAAGGCGAGGCTGGCCGAGGGGGCCGAAATGGCGGCGCTGCCGATAACCGTGCTGAGCGCCCAAGCCGTCGGTGTGATCAGCAGGGCGGCCAGAGCGCTGGCCAGACCCAGCCGGGCAAGCGCGCCTCGTGGCGCCGCGCGCGGTCGGAGTGGGCTCGCCGCGGCGAGCATGATG
>JBAVTK010000431.1:0-1659 GCA_049696095.1 Aliidongia sp.
GTCGTTCACCAGGGACGACCTGGTGATCGACACCGGCCAGCACGTGTTCTTGCGGTGCTGCACCGCCTATCGCGGCCTGCTCGACCGGCTCGGCCGATCATCCTGCACTAACTCACGATAAGCCGAGGCTAGCCAGCCGCCATAGACGCTGTCGGGCTGTTCCTCCACCTCGCGCCCGAGCATGCTCATCCGTTCGCAGGGCAGATAAGCACGCACCACGTCGGAGATGGCATTGGTCTCCAGCAGTTCATCGCGTCGAACCCGAACCAACATGCGCCCGCCATTGATCGCGCCGCTTTCCCGCTTCAACTCCGCCACCGTCAACTTGCCGCGGGCCTTGCCCCAGGCCCGCCACGCGCCATGCATCGGCTGACGTCGCGGCTCATCGAGCCGATCCAGCGCCATCCGTTGCAAAAAAAACGCGGGCCGTGCCGCCTCCCCCGCCGCCGCACCGCGGATTTCATCCAATCGGGCGACGATATCGTCGGACGAAGTCAGCAATTCCGGCTCCTGACGCTCGCCCGGAGATTCGATGATGGCCCGTTCGACCCGAAACAGGACCAGCAGCCAGACCAGCCGCTCGAAGCAGGCACGGGTGATCGGAAGCTCGCTCAGATGCAGGCAAGCCCCCCGCGGCTGCAATCGAAGCCGAACGTGAAGCCGAGAACCGCCAGGAGAAATGCCGGCAAGAGCGCTCGGGCCAAGCCGAGGCGGCGGTGGCAGTTCCTGGCCGTCAGGGCACCAAATCGTGCCCGCGTCACTGATGAGAATTTCCATCGCTACGCCCCCCGGCATTTAAGGTACCGACTCTATACCGAGACGCCCCTCATGGAAACGACTATCACGTGTTTCGTTTATAGTCATAGGGTTTTATTAACCGAAAGTTACTATCATCGATTCCCACCAACCCATTCTCTGCCACTCATTCTCGCGGCCGACAAATTGCGGGCGAACTGATCGTGTTTGGCAGCGCCGCCGAATAACCTAACTAAAAGTTGTACCTATTTTGACCATGAAGCACAACCAAGCACAAATGCGACTGATTTTACGTGGGGTTGACCGAAAATCATTCCATTTCTAAGCAAAACACACCTCGCTCACGGTGTTGTGCACGCCCGCCGATCGGTTTCAGCTATGCTGACACATTGGGAACATAGCGGAGCGACCAAGAATGGAGTTCGATCGTTTCTACAGTTTTGATGCGCTGACCGCCGCTCTCGAGCAGGTGGCGCGGCAATCGCCCCATATCGTCACCCTCGAATCGGCCGGCAAGAGTCATGAGGGCCGGGAGATCTGGGTCGTGACGCTGACCACGGCCGCGACCGGCCCGGCGGCCGAGAAGCCGGGTTTCTGGGTAGCGGGCAATGTCCATGCGACCGAACTGTCGGCCTCGACCGCGTGCCTTTATCTCATCGACCGGCTCGTCCGCGGCTATGGCACCGATCCGGAGATTACGCGGCTGCTCGATACTCGCGCGCTTTATGTCTGTCCACGTATCAGCCCCGACGGTGCCGAATGGGCGATGGAAGAGCCGCCGCGGCCGGTCCGATCGAGCACGCGGCGTTATCCGTTTCCCCATGACACCGAGGAAGGGCTGATCCAGCAGGATATCGATGGCGACGGGCGCCTCCTGATGATGCGGATTCCCGATCCGAACGG
>JBAVTK010000432.1:0-4954 GCA_049696095.1 Aliidongia sp.
TCGCTGTAGTAGGCATGGAAGTGCTTCTCATAGGCCCGGTCGACCGTGGTGGCCGGGTCATAGGTCGGACTGTCTTTGATCTTCTGACGATCGGCGTCGAGTTTCACGAGCCGATCCGTCCAATCGATGTCGCCTGCCAAACGCGGCGAAATCAAAACCTTCTTGGCGGGCCACCAGTTCTTGGTATCGATGACGAGGTAATGGATGCTCCAATCCGCATCCTCCAGAAGGAAGTCCTCGACGTGACCGATCTCGCCATCGCGGGCGTGGATATGATACCCGGTGACCGCGTTGATGCTGCGGAGATGCCGATCGTCGTGGTCGTGCCGAGCATCGACGATCTGCTTTTCGCGGCGGGTCGATCCCAGATACGGCCGCATACCCATCCCCATCGCGCCGCCGAGGACGCCATAGCCGCCCATGTAAAGGCCGGTGCCCCAATAGGGCCTCCAGCCATAGTAGTCGTAAATATCGGTCTCCATCTGTCGCGATACCGGCCGATCGGATTCGATATCCGGACTGTCCTGAACCTGCTGCATGTTGAGTCTGACGGCGAATTCCTTTGCCTCCGGATCGAGGTGTCCCAGGACGGAGAGCGGCAGAAGGACCTTTCGGCCGGATAGCCAATGCCCGGTATCGACAACCAACCACCGGACAAGCCAGCTTTCGTCGTCGAACAGAAAGTCGCTCGCGGTGCCCAGATGGCCATCGCTTGCGGTAATGGCATAGCCCTTAATCGTCGATGCATTCCGTAACATTTGATTCGCCTCCTCCGGTTCCACACTCCGCCCCCGGACGGGGCCGAGAAACGCGGTCGCGCAATGTTCGGTTGCCGGTCTTGTCGACGACATGCGCCGTCTAACCGGAAAATCGCACTGTGCCCACGGCAGCCCTTCCAATTGTCAACAAAGCTCAAATCTTCGCCGCACGGCGGGAGCCTATTCGTTGGAAGTGCGGTACCAGTCATCGAGCACTTTCTACGTCCGGCCGGCGGAAGGTTTGACGGCCGGACGGTAAGGCCGCGCCAGCGCATATTGGCCGTCGCTTATTGGAACTCGCCGAAGACGCCGACACGAGACTGAATGAGCGTGTCGATTATAGCGAGAACATCCCTGACAATGACACCATCCGCCCGCATCAAGGTTAGTGTCGTTGGATCCGAAAGCAAATCGGCGATCGACGGTTCGCCATCGGCCTGCGCCCAAGGGCGCTTCGCATTCGCCGAGGTTGTCTGGGCACGCGTCTCGCCCACACATCGTGCGAATTCGGTCGCGGAATTTCCATATCCCACTCCGTTCACCGCGGCAAAGGGCTTCCGGGGCGGCACCTTCCTGCGCCTCTTCGGTGGCGGCGTCGGCTCTACCGGCTCAGTCGACATGGCGTTTCTCCCCCAACGCAACCGAACAGCGTGCTCTCCCGGCACGATGTTCAAACAAAGTATTAATCCGCCGCCTTCGGCATTGCCGGCCTCGGTCGATCGCCCGCATCCGGAAGCTTTGTGTCGTTAGCGCTCGCCCCTCCCGTCGTCCGAGCCATCATTACTCGCCAGGGTGTGGCGACAGTCAGCGGCGCGGAGACTTGTCCTGCAGTTACACGTTTGCCCCGGCTGCGCAGCCCGATGGCGCGCCATCGTGAGATCGACAGCGCGGTCACATATATGCAGCCGAACCATATTGAGCGTCGGCGTGCGGCGTCAGATTCGGAATCTACCTAGTTCTTACCGGCACCTAACGACAGGCCCTAAGTCTGCTCAATCTCGGAGAACTCGAATTTGACACCAGGGGGGTTTTCGCCGATTCGGATCACGGTGTCGGTCACGAAGGTATAGGGCGGCACCGGCAGGTTGTAGGGGGCCGGGACGCCCTTGAAGACACGACCGGCCAGGTCATATCGTGACCCATGGCATGGGCAGAAATAACCACCCTCCCAGTTCGCACCCAATTCTCCGCCGGGTGCGGGCATGAATTTCGGGATGCACCCCAGATGCGTGCAGATGCCGACGACGACAAGAAACTCCGGCTTGATCGACCGATGCCAGTTGGCGGCATAGGGCGCCTGTTGCAGCGCCAGCGACGACGGGTCGCGCAAACCGGCAAGCAGAGTCGGGTCTTGCAGCATCTTCAGTTCGGCGGGAATCCGGCGCACGATGAAAATGGGTTTGCTCTGCCACAAAACAGTGATCTGCTGCCCCGGCTGGATCGGCGTGACGTCGACGTCGATCGGAGCCCCGGCGGCCAAGGTGTCCGCGGCCGGGTTCATGGAGTCGATGAAGGGCCAAGTCGCGGCGGCCGCCCCGGTCGCCGCCATGGCACCAGCGACCAGAACAAGAAAGTCGCGACGGGGTGGCTCGGCGGAGAGGTCTTGAGTCTCGGTTGCCATATTCATCCTTTCGGACCCAACTTGTCGGACCTGACCTTCCGGTGAAAATCCTCTTGCCGGCAACGTTAGTTGCAATGACTCCCGCCGCGTAGGTCTTAATCTCTATGATAGCTTGCTCGCCGACAACGGCTCCGGCGAACATAGGGCATGGGAAGCAGCGCGCGGCAGGTTCGGAAAATACTCAAAATTGGCCGTTGTCTCCGGTTTCCTTGCGGCATAATCGGCAGCGAATTTGATAACTCCAAGCTTGCCGATAGAAAGAAATCCATTCGCGGCGGCGGCCGCGCGCCGTCCAGGCATGTCGGCATATCCAGGAACGGCGTCGTGCGGCCGATCAGAGATTTTGTTCTGGCTTCGTGCCTTCGCTCGGTGGTTTTTGAGTAATTTCCGAGTCTACGGGTGACGGCTCGCCGCCGGGTATTGTCCTTGAGGCCGATTGATCAGCGCGAAGGCCGACAACCTAGCGCGCTGGCCACAAGCATTTGTCCGGAGACGCGACGCAAGTGCGCAGCGCCGGGCTCCCCCTCGTCTTAGAAGAGGATAAAATGGAGAATTCTAACGCCGTCGTTGCTGTCTTCGACAGCCATGCTGCTGCGGAGATTGCGGTGGAGAAACTGGCTGCGGCCGGCATTGAGATGAAGAAGCTCAGCGTTATCGGAAAGGGCTATCATTCCGAAGAGAAGGTCATCGGCTTCTATAACATGGGCGATCGCGTCAAGTTTTGGGGCTCGCGCGGTGCGTTCTGGGGCGGCCTCTGGGGGTTGTTCTTCGGCGGACTGTTCCTGACTGTACCTATCATCGGGCATGTCATCGTGCTGGGATATTTGGCCGGTATTCTGGTCACGGGTCTCGAAAACGCCGCCCTAGTCGGCGGGCTCAGTGCGCTTGGCGCCGCGCTTTACAGCGTCGGCATTCCAAAGGACAGCGTGATCGACTACGAAACTGCCCTGAAAGCCGACCGATTTCTGGTGCTGGCGCATGGCACGAGAGAAGAAGTGGCGCATGCCAGGGAGATCTTGGGGACCTTCAAGCCGTCGCGCCTCGACGTCCATGCGGCCCGGCCCGCCGAAGATTTCGCCCCGTCGGGGGACTGATTCGCCAACCCGAAAGGCGGCACACCAGTCAGACCAGGGCGGCCGTGTTCGGCTGCGCCGCGAACCCAAGTCACCCTCCTGTTTCGGGCGTGGGTTGGGTGTGCGGCGGGAAGCTGGTCGGATCGGTCCTGCCGCGGGGCTGGATTTGTGATTTATCCCAATGAGGCCGAGTTATGTTCCCATCGCAGGCGTCAGGCAATTCCGGTCGGTCAGCCGTTTTCACCCGGTCGGTTCACGAACATTGGCGCTTGTTTCTGGCGGAGGGGATCGTCCTTAGCCTGCTCGGGCTTGCCGCATTCCTGGTTCCTCTCGTCGCCGGGATACTCGCGACGACCCTTTTCGGATGGCTGCTCCTCATCGCGGGCGCCGCCGGCCTAATCTCCAGCATCAGAACCCGACAGGCCCCAGGATTCGGCTGGTCGCTCCTTTCTGCTTTCGTCGCTGTGATTGCTGGTCTTGTGTTGCTGTGGAATCCTTTGCAAGGCCTGATGACACTGACCTACGTGTTGACTGCCTTCTTCGTCGCCGACGGGATCTTGATGATCCTTCTCGCCACCACCTATCGCCGCCTGCTGTCGGGGCGCTGGGAATGGATGATGGCAAACGGCGTCATCGACCTGATCCTTGCAGGCATTGTCATCTTGGGCCTGCCCGGCACGCCCGCCTGGATGGTTGGACTCCTGGTCGGCATCGATCTCATGTTCGGCGGCGGCTCGCTCATCGCCATGGCGCTGGGGGCACGGCTGGCTCATGCCGCCAGTAGCGCCAGGCGAGGGGCCTGAGGAGCGCAGTCAAATACGCGCAGGATACGAGCTTTGCGGCCGACCTGAGCCCACCTGGCAATACCGATTGAAGTTTCGGCGCGCACGCAAAGCGGCTAGAAGTCGACGCGGCTAAATCCATGCTGCCGTTGTCGGGAAACGGATTTGCGGGATTGGCGAAGGACAGTGGTACTGAGCGCAGTCTGGCGGGACGGCAGCGTGCAGCCCATCGGCCCGCATTTTGTAACCAACGATGTTCAGGCAAATGGCTGATCAAATGCGAATTCGGACGAATTAGCCGATGCATTCACCCTTCGATCTCTTCGCGCTTCTCCTCGTCATATCGGCCGGCCTTGCTTATCTGAACTATCGAGGGCTGAAGCTGCCGCTGACCGTGGGCCTGCTGGTCGGCGCGGTTGGCGGCGCCATGGCGCTCATCGCGGTCAACGCGGTCCTGCCGCAACTCGGCCTCAAACCGGCGATTCGCGACATTGTCAGCAGAGTCGATTTCTCGGCAACTTTGTTGAATGGCTTCCTGGCCTTTCTGCTCTTTGCCGGCGCGCTCCAGGTCAATTCCGCCGATCTGCTTGCGCGCAAATGGACGATTCTGACACTCGCCACTCTAGTGCGTTTCGTCATTGATTTCGCGGTTATTTTTCGATTCGATAGCTCGGTCCATAATGGTGGAGCGGGTTCATGGTCAGGAAAGAGATCGCCGTA
>JBAVTK010000433.1:0-2059 GCA_049696095.1 Aliidongia sp.
GTGCCGGCGGGGCGGCGGCGGGCGCGACCTTGCCGGCCGGCTGGGCAAGATGCCCATGCTCGATCAGCCACGCCTTCAAGATCTTCATGACCAGCGATGACACAGAGCGGTCATCGGCTTCGGCCGCGAGTTCAAGGGCAGCCTTCATGTCCGGCTCGATCCTGAACGATAGTGCCGCATCTCTCACCATCTCACATTTTCTCACACAAAGTCATTGACTGCTGGTGAGACATTCTCATACTCTGTGTGAGAAAGCAAGCGGCCGAACCGGGTGTTCCACCACCCGGCCCGGCCATGACCACACCGCCAACCCTTTGCCAGGAGAATCAGAGTGATCGAATCCCAGAATACCACATTTGCCGCCACGCCGTCGCTCGACGAATTGGCCGATCGCGCTATCGCCGTGATCCTGGATGTTTATCCCGACTGGCGCCCTGAAATGTCCCATCTGGCGCCCGGCCGGCCGAACCAGAACTGACGAACGAGCCGTGATCAGCGGGCCGGCTGGTGGTTCAATGGTGGGCCGCACCCTTCCGAGGGAGCGGCCTATAGCTCAATCTTTTTCGGTAATTGCCAAAAAAAGGGGTGAAGGGGGTCGGCACACAGTGCCTACCCCCTGGCTTCATATTTGCCGGATCGGAAGTTGAACCGGGTGCCGGTCTTGATTTCCGTGCCGATGATGCGGCAGGCATCAAGGGCCAGATCGTCGAGATTTTCGAACTCTCCTGGAATCACGATGCCGAGCATGGCCAGATGCACTATCCGGCGCAGCCCGGCATCGCGGATCAGTCCCCCAGCTTGCTATCCCCCGATCCTTCGTCATCGGCCTTATTGAAGGTCGCGCCAAGGAATTCTTCGGCATAGCGCACGAAAACCTCTGCGACTCCTTGTTCATCAAGCCGATCGAGCAGCGCATCCAGCATCAGTCGGGTGGTCGGATTGGTGCCGACCGATTCCCCGTTGATCGATATGATGCCAGCCGCCGCGGTCGCGTAGTTGAGCAATTGATTCGATGGCTTCGTGCCGAGCAGATCGAGCAATCGGAGTCGCTTCGAAACGCTCAGCTTCTTCAACTCGATCACGCGGCCGAAGGAGTCGGTGAAGGTGACGACTCGGGCCTTGTCGGCGATCGACCTTGCCAGCGCGCCCGGATCTGGTGTTGCGGCAACCGGCTGCGGTGCTCCGGGCATCGGGCCGGCGGGCGGCTGCGCGCCGATGGTCAGCACCATGCCGTTCCCGGCATCAGCGGTAATTGCTTCCTGCATTTGAGTTCTCCTTGATTGCCGGAAAGCCGCCGGCCCGGCGTTCAGAAGCCGGCGTTTCCAGTCGTTACCCCGGCCGGGGTGTAGAGCCAACTGGTGTTGAAATCGGCCGGTCCCGTGTTCGGCCCCCCGGTCTGCCTCGCGTTATACTGTGCTACCGCCGTGGCGATGGTCCGGCCGTCCAGGTTTATGACTACCTGCCCAGGCTCAATGTGCGTGCTGACCTCTACGTTGACACGTTCGCGCTGCGCCTTATCGCCGCCGCGCATCGCCGCCGCGTGCTCGACCGTGGGGCCTGGACGCATGCCGTCCCCCTCGATGGCCTGCCACAACGCCCGGCGCGGCTCGATGCCTTCCCAGTCGCTGTTGGGAAGTGTCGCGATCCCAGCCGTCGAAGGTTGACGCGGCCTATCCGCGACGCGGCCCGGCAACAGCCCGTCGATATCGGCAACCTTCGGCAGAGACCGGTCGAGTTGCCAATCGACCATGAACTGCGGCATGTCGGTCTGCTTTGCGACAAGCGGGCCGGTCAGATCCTTGATAGCATATGACCGGACGGCTTCAAGCTGATCGGTCGCGGTTGGCGGCCGGCCAAGGAGCTTATCGAACAGAGATTGTTCAGGCGGCATCTGCGGCGATTGCATCAGGCCGGCTATTGGCGAATGGAAGCCAGCGGCGTCGGCAAATCCCGCCCCGGCCGGCAATGCCGGATCTGGCAGGCCGTATTTTCTCGCCATGTTCTCCATCGAATACGGATTCGTTTTCGGGTCGTAATTCACGGCGGCATCGACGATCGC
>JBAVTK010000434.1:0-4959 GCA_049696095.1 Aliidongia sp.
CCAATCAGGTGCGACCGCTCGGCACCGTAGGATTTCGACAAAAGCGTCGCCAGCGGGACATCGGCGAAATCCGGATCGCCGAGCCACGCCTCGCGGTCGGCCAGCGCCAGCTTCAGCGCCTCGGTAACATGATGGACGAAATCGGGCCCGAGCGGGTCCATCGCGCCGAGTGCGGTACCTTCGAGCAAGGCCAGGCTTTGCAGGAAGACCGGCCCCTGGCTCCACGCGCCGCATTTCAGCACGGTCCAGCCATGGTAATCGAGCGAGATCGGCCGCTCGACCGGCGCCTGCCAGCGCGCCATATCGTCGCCGGTTAGGAGGCCGCGATGGCGCCGGCCAGAGGTGTCCATCGCCTCATGTGTCCGGCAGAAGCGATCGACCGTCTCGGCGACAAAGCCCTGCGACCAAGCCCGCCGCGCCGCCTCGATCTGTGCGACCCGATCGCCGCCCGCGGCCGCCGCCTCCTCGACCAGCCGGCGATAGAGCCCAGCCATCGCCGGGTTGCGGAACAGCCGGCCCGCGGCCGGCGGCTTGCCGTTCGCCAGATAGAGCGCGGCCGAACTCGGCCATTCGGTCTCAAACAAATCCTGGACCGTGCCGATCGTGGCGGCGACGCGCGCCAGCATCGGATAGCCATTGGCCGCGTAGCCGATCGCAAAGTCGAGCACATCGGCCAGCCGCCAGGTGCCGTGATCGCGCAGCAGCGTCATCCAGGCATCAAACGCACCGGGCACGCAGGCCGCGAGCAACCCGGTGCCGGGCACGATGTCGAGGCCGAGCGCCTGGAACGCCGCGACCGTCGCCGCCTGTGGTGCGACACCCTGGCCGCAAATTACTTTCGCCTGCCCTTCCTTGGCATCCCACAGCAGAATCGGCGCCTCGCCCATCGGGCCGTTCAGATGCGGCTCGACCACTTGCAGGACGAAGCCCGCCGCCACGGCCGCATCGAAGGCATTGCCGCCGCGTTCCAGCACGGCCATGCCGGCCGAGGAGGCCAGCCAATGAGTCGAGGCGACGACACCGAAGGTGCCGCGGATTTCCGGACGGGTCGTGAACATGAGCACTCCGATCACCAGCGCGAGAGAATTTCGCCGAAGCTCGGCGACCCCCTTATCTGGACCAGGAGATTGGCATCCGGCAAGAGCCTTGCAAGCAGCGAGCGCAATTGCTCATGGAGGAACGCACCGCCGGCCCAGGAAATCGCGGCAGTGTGTCCAATTCGGTCGTGGTTTCGGTGTCGCCCGGCGTGAGTCACGGCGGGCCGGTTGAGGCGGCAGCGGCGGGCCAGACGTCGGACAGCGGTCTTAACCATTAACCTCTGCCCATTTGCGTAGGCCGATCAACGCACGCATGACGCCTTACGAATTGAAAAACCTGTTGTGCAAAGCACGGCCGACGTGGCATGTTTGGAAGCAAATTCCGGTTACGCGCCTGTAACGGGTATTTTTATCGATCGATCCAATACCAGACGACGCTCTGCAACTATATCGAGAGGTAACAATGGCAAACCCCTTCCACACGATTACCCCTTACGGCGTTGCGATCCGAACTGCGATCGGCAGCGGCAATCTGGACGCCCTCAAGGTCGCCCTCTCTCTCGCCCAAGAACTCTATGCGCGCGATGGCGACGTGCGCTCGGCGCTGCAGGCGGCGCGGGCGGTCCATTCCGGCAAATAGCTCTCTTCCCGACCCTAAGAATTTGTACCTGCCTCAAGGAAGGAAACCATCATGACCGTCCCACAGCCAGCGTATGGCGTCGCCAGCAAGCAACACTTTCCGCTTTATGCCGCTACCCTTCATTCCGCCGTGGCCCGGAACGATCGCGCCGAGTTGGATAGCCTGATCTGCCAGGCGGAAACCTATCTCGAGACCTATGGCGATCTGCCCACGCTGATCGAATTGCTCAAGACCGAGATCGCTCGGCTGGAACGCTAACCCTCATCAAATGGAGAGAACCCATGGCAAGCCATGACGATGCGGCCCGTGCGGCCAGTAAAACTCTCTATGGTGGCGCGGTTCGAGCCAGCATTCAGCGCGGTGATCTGGCCGATCTGAAAGCGGTACTGGCGGAAGCCGAAGCAGAAAACAAGAAAAATGGTGATATCCGCAGTGCGTTGGCGGCCGCTCAAATCGCCTTTCGCAAGCTGTCTTCGTAAGAATATTTCGGACCCGGCCGCTCCGGCGGCTGGGTATTCCTCGGGAATTTGGAGCCACCATGACCGATACCGCGCTGTTATCCGATCGTCCTATCCCTCGCGCGCGCAGCATCGACGATATCGTCCAACTGGTACCGGTTCATGTCGTCTGGGAGATTACGCTTGCCTGCAATCTGAAATGCCTGCATTGCGGCTCGCGCGCCGGCCATGTCCGCAGCCGTGAATTGAGCACCGAGGAATGCCTCGACCTGGTCGATCAGATGGCGGCGCTGGGGACGCGCGAGATCACGCTGATCGGCGGCGAGGCCTATCTGCGTCGCGACTGGATCGATATTCTGCGCCGCATCACCGGCCACGGCATCTTGTGCCTGATCCAGACCGGTGCGCGCAATCTGACCGACCAGCGGCTGAAGGATGCCCAGACAGCCGGGCTGGGCGGCATCGGCGTGTCGATCGACGGGCTGGCCGATCTGCATGACCGGGTGCGCGGCGTCGCCGGATCGTTCGATCAGGCGATTTCGGCCATGACACGGGCCAAGGCGATGGGCATGTCGGTCAGCGTCAACACCCAGATCGGCGCCGAGACTCTGCCGCATCTGGCGCCGCTGATGGACAAGATCATCGAGGCCGGCGCCCGGCATTGGCAAATCCAATTGACCGTGGCCATGGGCAATGCCGTCGATAATCCGGAATTGCTGTTGCAGCCGCACCAGCTGATCCATGTGATGCCGGAACTGGCACGGCTCTATCGTGAAGGCGCCAAGCGCGGCATGACCATGGTGGTCGGCAACAATATCGGCTATTTCGGCCCGTATGAGTCCCTGTGGCGCGGCTTCGGTAACGAGGCGGTGCATTGGACCGGTTGTGCTGCCGGGCAGAACGTCATCGGCATCGAGGCCGATGGCACGATCAAGGGCTGCCCGTCGCTGGCGACGGTCGGCTATGCCGCCGGCAATATCCGCGACCTGACTTTGGCCGATATCTGGCGCAACAACGAGGCCATGGCGTTCGGCCGGACCCGCTCGGTCGAGGCCGATCTCTGGGGCTATTGCGGGACCTGTTATTATGCCGATGTCTGCCGCGCCGGCTGCACCTGGACCGCGCATTCCCTGCTGGGCAAACGCGGCAACAATCCCTATTGCCATTTCCGGGTCCGTGATCTCGCCCGCAAGGGCGTGCGCGAGCGGATCGTCAAGATCAAGGAAGCCCCGCCCGACAGTTTCGCCGTCGGCGAGTTCGCCCTGATCGAGGAAGCCATTCCAGCCGAGGAACTGGCGGCGCTGACCGTGAAAATGCCGGCGCACAGCGCCAATGACGGCCGACCGGTGCATATCGCGCCGGAGGATCGTCCCGACGAGCGCGGCGGCCGCATCCCGCCACAGCTCGAACTCTGCCGCGGCTGTCATGAATATATTTGGCCGCACGAAAGCGAGTGCCCGCATTGCGGCGCCAACGTCGCCGCCGCGGCGCAAGCCTATGATGAGAGCCTGACACGGGTCCGCGAACTCGCCGCCGCCATCCGCCGGCGCCTGGATGGGCTGCCGGGCAGCACTGACGGTGCCGATCGCCTCGCGCCGTCCTGATCAGCCGCCGATCAGCGCCAGGAACTCGTCCTCAGTCACGGTCTTGACGCCCAATTGCGCGGCCTTGGCCGCTTTCGAACCGGCATCGGCGCCGACTACGACCAGATCGGTCTTGGCCGAGACCGATCCGGTGACATTGGCGCCCAGCGCCTCGGCGCGCGCCTTGGCTTCGTTGCGCGTCAGTTGCACCAGCGTGCCGGTGAAGACCACAATCTTGCCGGCAAGGACGCTGCCGGCCTCCAGCCGCGGCGCCACGAAATCCTCGACCGCGATCTGGGCGGTAAGATCGTCCAGCACGGCCAGATTGCGCGGTTCGGTGAAGAAGCCGACGATGTCGGCCGCGGTATCCGCGCCGATCCCATTGATGTCGAGCAGGCGTGCCCATGCCTCGCTCACCGGATCGGCCGCCTCGATCATCGCGGCGCGTAAGGTCGCGAGGCTGGTGTAATGGCGGGCGAGCAGCCGCGCGGTCGCCTGGCCGACCTGGCGGATACCGAGCGCCAGGATGAAGCGATCGAGCGGCACCCGGCGCCGGGCGGCGATATTGTCCATGAGGTTGGCGATGCTGGTGGCGCCCCAGCCCTCGCGCCCGGCCAATTGTTCGGGCTTCAGCCGGAAAATATCGCCGGGATTGCGGATGAAACCGGCCTCATGGAATTCGACGATGGTCTTCGCGCCCAATCCCTCGATATCGAAGGCGTCGCGCGCGACGAAATGCTTCAGCCGTTCGACCGCCTGGGCCGCGCAGACGAGCCCGCCGGTACAGCGCCGCGCCGCCTCGCCCGGCTCGCGCATCGCATGGGAGCCGCAAACCGGGCAAGTCTCCGGCATGGCAAAGGGTACGCTGTCGGTCGGGCGTTGCTCGGCCACCACCCGGACGATCTGCGGAATGACATCGCCCGCGCGCTGCACGACCACCGTGTCGCCGGCCCGAATGTCCTTTTCGGCGATGTAATCCTCGTTATGCAACGTCGCGCGCGCGACCATGACGCCGCCGACGCTGATCGGCGTCAGCTCGGCGACCGGGGTCAGCGTGCCGGTGCGGCCGACCTGGATCGCGATTCGCTCCAGCACGGTCTTGGCCTGTTCCGGCGGGAATTTATGGGCCAGCGCCCAGCGCGGCGCGCGTGACACGAAACCCAACCGCTGTTGCAGATCGAGCCGGTTGACCTTGTAGACCACCCCGTCGATGGTGAAGCCCAGATGCGGCCGTTTGTTTT
>JBAVTK010000435.1:0-14762 GCA_049696095.1 Aliidongia sp.
CCGTTGCGCCCAGTCGGTGAAGCGCGAGGATTTGTCGATGCGCGCATTGGCGAGCTTGGTCGCCAATGTCTCATAGCTGACGGCATCGCCGAAGCCGCAGACCATCGCCGCGACCTGGGTATCGAACACCGGCGTCGGCACGGTCCCGCTCAGGTGAAAGAAGATTTCGATATCCTGCCGGGCGGCATGAAACACCTTGAGCAGGCTGGCATCCGCCATCATCGCCAGGAGCGGCGCCAGGTCGAGACCGGGGGCGAGCGCGTCGATCACCGCTGCCTCGGTCGGGCCGGCGATCTGGACCAGGCAAAGCTGTGGCCAATAGGTCTTGTCGCGCAGAAATTCGGTGTCGACAGTGACGAAATCGGCACTGGATTGGCGCGCGCAGAAATCGGCGAGCGCGCTTGAGTCGGTGATCAGTTCCATTGGATTGCTATACACGGTTTGACGATCTTGGCAAAGCCGGCGGGTTCCGGCCGGCCAGATAAAGGGGTGTGGAGAATGTCGTGCGTGTTGGTGCGGGCGCGGCGCGCGCGATGGATTCCACGACAACGCCCGCGTCAAAGCGGTTGACTTTGTGCCGCCCGGCAGTCGAGTTTGACGACCAGCGCGGTCATCGCAACCGGGGAGCATTCTGCATGCGAGGGAAGTTTTTGACGCTCGGCGCGGCGGTTCTGCTGGCGCTGTTCTGGCTCGGCCCGGTCGACGCCGCGGTGTTTCGCTGGGCCAATGACGGCGATGTGAACTCGCTCGACCCCTATTCGCGCAGCGAATCTTTCCTGCTTTCGTTCAACCAAAACATCTATGAGCCGCTGGCCCGACGGGATCGCGATCTCAAGCTTGAGCCGGCGCTTGCCACCGCTTGGGTCCAGACGGCACCGGATGTCTGGCGATTTACGCTGCGCGACGGCGTCAAATTCTCCGACGGAACGCCGTTTTCGGCTGATGATGTCGAATTCTCCTATCAGCGCGTAATGTCGGCGACCTCGAACCTCAAGAGCTATTTCTCGACGGTGAAGGAGTTTCGCAAGATCGATGCCCGCACCGTCGAGTTCGTGACCAAGGGGCCGGACCCGATTCTCCCCGAGGAACTGGCGGTCTGGGCGATCATGTCCAAGCAATGGTGTGCCAAAAACAACGCCGTGACGCCGGCCGATCTCAATAAGATCGGCGAGGAGAATTTCGCCACGCGCAATGCCATGGGCACCGGCCCCTTCATGGTCAAGGAGCGTGTGCCGGATGTCCGCACCGTGCTCGTGCCGAATCCGAACTGGTGGGACAAGCCGCAGCACAATATCACCGAAGCGATCTTCAACCGCATCCAGAATGATTCGACCCGGGTCGCCGCCTTGCTCTCGGGCGAGATCGATTTCATCTATACCGTGCCGCCGCAGGATGTCGACCGCATCTCGCAGTCCGCCGGTCTCAAGATCGTGCAGAAGCCGGAATTGCGCACCGTGTTTCTGGGCTTCGATCAGGCGCGTGACGAGTTGCTCGAATCGAGCGTCAAAGGCAAAAATCCGTTCAAAGATATCAGGGTGCGCGAAGCGTTCTATCGTGCGATCGATATCAATGCGATCAAGACCAAAGTGATGCGCGGCTTTTCGCAGCCGAGCGCGCTGATGATCGGGCCGGGGGTGAACGGCTTCGATCCCGCGCTCAACGACCGGCCGGCCTATGATCCGGCGAAGTCGAAGCAATTGCTGGCCGAGGCGGGCTATCCGAACGGCTTCGAGACCGGTTTGGATTGTCCGAACGACCGCTATGTCAATGACGAGGCGATCTGCCAGGCGGTGGTCGCGATGTTGGCGCGCATCGGGGTCAAGGTCGATCTGCTGGCCCAGACCAGGTTGAAGTATTTCGCCAAGATCAACCCACCAGCTTACAATACTAGCTTCTATATGCTGGGCTGGACGCCCGTGACCTATGACGCCCACAATGCGCTGGTCGTGTTGGCTGCCTCGCGCGACCCCAAGAGCGGCCGCGGCGATTTCAACGATGGCGGCTTTTCCTATCCAGAGATCGACGATTTGATCACGAGAATTCAAAGCGAGAGCGATATCCCAAAGCGGCTGGGACAGATCGATCAGGTGCTGAAACTCGTCAAAGACAATTATCTTTATATTCCGCTGCATCAGCAAATTGTCGTCTGGGCGATGCGCGATAATGTCGAGGTAGCGCAGTTGGCCGATAATTTCTTCCCGCTGCGCTATGTGACCGTGAAGTAAGCGTGATGCGTTCGAACCCGGCCGGCTGACCCGAGATGCTCGTTTATATCGCCCAGCGTCTGGTGCAATCGGTCGTCGTCATGCTGATCGTGGCGCTCGTTGCCTTTTCGCTGTTTCAGTTCGTCGGCGATCCGATCAATGCAATGGTTGGGCAGGATACCAGCCAGGCCGATCGCGACGCCTTGCGCCACAGCCTCGGCCTCGATGCGCCGGTGCCGGTGCAGTTCGTGCGCTGGGTCGGCCGGGCCGTGCAGGGCGATTTCGGTTTGTCCTATCAGTTGGCACGGCCGGTCGGGCAATTGATCCTGGAGAAAATGCCGGCGACGCTTGAATTGGCGCTGACCGCCGCCTTGCTGGCGCTGGCGGTCGGCGTGCCGATGGGCGTCTATACCGGCTTGCGGCCTGATTCATGGCTGTCGCGGATTTTTCTGGGGTTTTCGCTGATCGGCGTGTCGCTGCCGACCTTCCTGATCGGCATCCTGCTGATCCTGATCTTTGCCGTCTGGCTGCGTTGGCTGCCCTCGTTCGGCCGGGGCGGGGTCGTTCAGCTCGGCTGGTGGTCGACCGGGTTTCTCACGCTCGACGGCTGGCGCGCCCTGATCTTGCCGGCGGTCACGCTGGCGCTCTATCAGTTGACGCTGACCATGCGGCTGGTCCGGGCCGAGATGCTGGAAGTGCTGCGCACCGATTACATCAAATTCGCTCGTGCGCGTGGCCTCAGCGATCGCGCGGTCAATTTCGGCCACGCCTTGCGCAATACCCTGGTGCCGGTGGTGACCGTGGTCGGGCTTCAACTCGGCCAACTGATCGCCTTCGCCATCATCACCGAGACGGTGTTCCAATGGCCCGGCATGGGGCTGATGTTCATCCAGGCGGTCGGCTTCGGCGATATTCCGGTGATGTCGGCCTATCTGGTGCTGGTCGCGTTCTTTTTTGTCGTGATCAATCTGACGGTCGATCTGCTCTATTATCTGATCGACCCCCGGCTGCGGACCGCTCATGGCTGAGAGCCCGGCGATCCGTCCCGGCTTCTGGCGCCGGCTGCTTGATGGCGATCTGGCCTATCGCTTCCGGCATTCGCCGGTCGCGATCATCTCGGCGCTGGTGGCCGCCATCATTGTTTTGGGCGCGCTCTTCGCCGATCTTGTGGCACCGCATAATCCGTTCGATCTTTCGACCGTCAGCCTGCTCGACGCGCTTGACCCGCCGGCCTGGGTCGAGGGCGGCAATGCCGAATTTCCGCTCGGTACCGACAGCCAGGGCCGCGACATGCTGTCGGCCATCCTGTTCGGCTCGCGCATTTCGCTGCTGGTCGGGGCACTCTCGGTCGGCTTCGCGGTGACGCTCGGCGTCGCCGCGGGCTTGCTGGCCGGCTGGCGCGGTGGCTGGGTCGATGCGCTCATCATGCGGCTGGCCGATGTGCAGCTATCGTTTCCGCCGATTCTCGTGGCCCTGCTGATCGACGGTATCGCGCGCACCGCATTGCCGCATGAGGTGCAAGACCGGATCGCGATCTGGGTGCTGGTGGTGTCGATCGGCCTGTCCGGCTGGGTCCAGTTCGCCCGCACCGTGCGCGGCTCGACGCTGGTCGAGCGCAACAAAGAATATGTCCAGGCGGCCCGGATCATCGGCGTCCACCCGGTCCGCATCGTCATCGGTCACGTCTTGCCCAATGTGTTGACCCCGGTGCTGGTGATCGCCACGATCTATCTCGCCAATGCGATCATCACCGAGGCGACCCTGTCGTTTCTCGGGGTCGGCGTGCCGGTGACGCAGCCGTCGCTCGGCACCCTCATCCGGGTCGGCAACAGTTTTCTGTTTTCGGGCGAATGGTGGATCACCGTGTTTCCGTCGATCACGCTGGCCGCCCTCATCCTGTCGGTCAATTTGCTGGGCGATTGGGTGCGCGACGCGCTCAATCCGCGGCTGCGCTAGCGCCATGGCCGTGCCGCTGCTGGAGGTTTCTCATCTGAGCGTCGCCCTGCCGACCCGGCGTGGGGTGCTGCGCGCGCTCGACGATGTCAGCTTCTCGATCGAGGCCGGCGAAGTCCTGGGCGTGGTCGGTGAATCGGGCGCGGGCAAATCGCTGACCGCGGCTGCGATCATCGGCCTCCTGGAAGCGCCGCTGAAACAGACCGGTGGCGAGATCCGGCTGGAGGGCGAACGCATCGACAATCTGCCGGCCGAGGCGCTGCGTCGGATCCGTGGCAAGCGGATCGGCGCGATCTTCCAGGATACGCTGACCAGCCTCAACCCGCTCTACACGATCGGCCGGCAATTGACCGAGACGATCCGCACCCATCTGCCGATGTCACGGGCCGAGGCCGAGGCGCGGGCGATCTGCTTGCTGGAGGAGGTCGGCATTCCGGCGGCGCGCGAGCGGATCTCAGCATATCCGCACCATTTCTCCGGCGGCATGCGCCAGCGCGTGGTGATCGCGCTCGCCCTGGCCGCCAATCCGCGCCTGGTCATTGCCGACGAACCGACCACTGCGCTTGATGTCTCGACCCAGGCGCAGATCATCGCGCTCTTGAAACGTCTGTGCCGCGACCATGGCACGGCGATCATGCTGGTGACCCACGATATGGGCGTGATCGCCGAGACCGCCGATCGGGTGGCGGTCATGTATGCCGGCCGGGTGGTCGAGATCGGGCCGGTGCGCGACGTGGTTCAGGCGCCGCGGCATCCCTATACCGTCGGGCTGATGGGGTCGATCCCGGCGATTGGCCATGCGCTCGACCGGTTGCGGCAGATCGATGGCGCCATGCCGCGGCTTGACGCGATCCCGCCCGGCTGCGCCTTCAACCCGCGTTGCCCCCAGGTCTTTGACCGCTGCCGCCAGGCACGGCCGAGCCTGCGGCCGGCCGGGGCGACTGAGACGGCTTGCTGGCTGCCGGAGGTCAAACGTGGCCGATAAAATGCTGGAAATCGACGATCTGGCGATCGGTTTCGACGTGTCGCCGCCATTGCTTTCCCGGCTGCTGACCGGTCGCGGCCGGCGCGTACTCAGGGCGGTCGACGGCGTCAGTTTTTCGATCGAGCGCGGCCAGACCTTTGCGCTGGTCGGCGAGAGCGGGTGTGGCAAATCAACGCTGGCGCGATTGGTCGTCGGTCTGTACCGGCCGAGCGAAGGGCGGATACGCGTCGACGGTACCGATCTGGCTGGACTGAAAACGCGCGCGCACATGGCGCCGGTCCGGCGGCGGGTCCAGATGATCTTTCAGGATCCCTATGCCAGTCTCAATCCGCGCTGGCGCGTGCGCGACATTGTGGCCGAGCCGATCCGCACCCATCGGTTGCTGCGCGACGAGGCGGCGATCCGCGCGCGGGTCGGCGACTTGCTGCGTCAGGTCAGCCTGACCCCCGCGGATGGCGAGAAATTTCCGCACGCTTTTTCCGGCGGTCAGCGCCAGCGCATCTCGATTGCCCGCGCGCTCGCCTCCGAGCCGGAATTCCTCGTGCTGGACGAGCCGACCTCGGCGCTCGATGTCTCGGTCCAGGCGCAAATCCTCAATCTCATGAAGGATTTGCAGCGTCGGCTCGGCCTGACCTATCTCTTCATCTCGCATAATCTGGCGGTGATCTATCATGTCTCCGACCGGGTCGGCGTGATGTATCTGGGCCGTCTGGTCGAGGTGGCCGAAACCGCCGAATTGTTCCAGCGGCCGCGTCATCCCTATACCAGGTTGCTGCTCGACACGGTGCCGGATATCGATATGACCGGTCGGGTTCGGCCGCCGATCCTGGGCGAGGTGCCGAACCCGATCGATCCGCCGAGCGGCTGCGCCTTTCATCCGCGCTGTACATTCGCCAACGAACGCTGCCGCCGCGAGCGGCCGGAACTGCGTGCCGATGGCGGCGGCCTCGTTGCCTGCCATGCGGTTGAAGATGGGCGACTGCCAGCGACCTGAGGTGCGGCGGCGGTTGCGCAATCAGGTTGCGCAACGGTTGATTGGTAGTAATTTTATAGAAATCATTCATAAAGTCTGTCATAGTAGCATGATCGTCGCTACGTGGCGAACGATGGTGAGCGCGAGATAGGCCGTCTCTCTCGGTCATCAGTTGGGGTGGCCCAGGTGGGTCGGCGGCAAAAGGGTTCCTGATGTTGAGGTTTATTCGCAAGGCGATCCTGGATGACAGGGCAGCGGCTCCGTTGGAATATGCGCTGATTGCCGGGCTCATGTTTTCGCTCATAGCGAATGGGTTTGCTAAACTTGCCCCGCAATTGACGGCGTCATTCGCGAATATCGGCACCACCTTGACCAAGCATGTGGCGGGGTCTTGATGCATCTCTGCGGTTATTCTGGCCGGCGGGCACAGACATAGTCTTTCAGTATTGCCAGGGTCTCTGACGGAACCCAGTCGGCTTGTGCGGTAAGCGTATCCATTTGAGAGCAGTGAAACGGTGAATAGCTCGCCGGGGCCGGATCGGCCACGATCGCGGCATAGCGCGGCAAACCGGGGAGGGTCAGGCTGAGATAGGGCTGGCCCCACGACCAGGCGATGGAGGCGGCGTTCGGTTCGATACGTCCGGCCAATATTTGCGCGAGCGGGATGGCCCGTGCCGGTCCCGTAACGACGCTCGCGCTGACGCTATCGCGATAATCGACCCACGCATGAATAAAACCAAAATTGTGAATGGTTTGGGTTGTGGCGAGTGCGATCGTCATCGCCAGCGTGGGAATTCCCCGCGGTGCCGACCGGCCGCGCCACAGGGCCAGACCGCCCAGCATCGGCAAGATGAACACCAACGCAGTGCGGATGTAATAATGGCTTTCCGGCGTGACTGTCTCAGTGTGGAGCAGGGCGAAAAGCAGCGCGATGGCGGGAAAGACCGCGACTGCCCAAAGGCTGGGGCGGTCGCGGCGCCAACCCAGTCCGGCCCAGAGCGCGAGATATAACAGGACGATCGCGATGGCGGGCTGAAGCGCGATCACATCGCGCAGACCGCCCAGGCTCCACATATGCTGGCCGCTCGCAATAATCCCCGGATCGCGCATTTCGATGGAAAAGCGCCAGATCCAGACCAGCAGCAGCAGCAGCGCCGCGCCACTTTGCCACAACATCATCCGCCTGACCGAAGGATCACGGCACTCGCGCCAGCGCAAAAGCGCGGCGAGCGGCAGCAGCGGCAAGGCGAAGATCATGCCCGGATGGGAAAACAGGAAAATCGCCGTGAAGCTCAGGGCAAGTCCCGCTGACCGAACCCTGCCATCGGCATAACGAAACCCGAACAAAGCCGGCCAGAAGCCCGACAGCGTCAGCAGCGTCTCGCTCGGATAACCCAGTGCCGAGATGGCGAGCGCCAGGATCGACAGGGCCGGAAACAGCAAGAGCCAGCGCGAGCCCCGCGGCACGAGCGCACCGGCCGCCGTCAGACCGAGGAACGGAAAACCGATGAACAATGCCTGATAGAGCCGCATCGAAGCCAGCGCCGGCAGGCCCCACCGATGGGCCGTCTCGGCCGGTAGCACGGTCAGCAGATAGATCGCGATCCGCGCCGGCATGATGTGCCAGACCAGCCCCCAGGCATCGCCCACCCCGATGATGAACGAGAACAGCGCCCCATCGGCATAGAGCATCAGCCCAGTCGTCCAAGCGGCGAAGCTCAAGCCGCCGGCCACCGCAAGGGCGAGCAGAATGGCGAGAGCGAGCAGGGTGCGGTTCGATCTGTATTGGGTTTCAGCCATTCGAACCGGTTCATCTGCCCTTCGCGCGTGAAAGCGGCCGGATAATAGTCAGCCTGACCGGCCGCGGCAAGGACGCCGGCCGGAATTCGGTTTGTCCGCTCGGTCCCTTGGGCTAGATAAAGGGCATAGATTCCAAACGGACCCGCCGACATGCCGATCATCGCCCACAGGCTCAAGGACCGCCGCAAGCCGGCGAGCACCTATCTGTCTAATTTTGCCGAGAATGTCACCTCGCAGCATGGTGAAGACGGGATCGTCCGCAAGATCCTCGAATTGATCGGCCCGCGGAACGAATGGGTTGCCGAGATCGGTGCATGGGACGGCAAGCATCTCAGCAACAGTTGGTCGCTAATCAACCAGCGGAACTGGCATGGCGTGCTGGTCGAGGGCGACACCGAGCGCTGCGCCAGCTTGCGCGACTCCTATGCCGCATTGCCGCGCGTCACCGTCTGT
Organism: Aliidongia sp.; assembly: GCA_049696095.1. GTDB lineage: Bacteria > Pseudomonadota > Alphaproteobacteria > ATCC43930 > CGMCC-115725 > JAXDMU01. Next base: position 8,369 of record JBAVTK010000435.1, read on the forward strand.
CGGAGCTTCGTCGGCTTCGCCGCCGATGCGCCCGAGTCGCTCGATCGGATACTGGAGCAGACGGCAATCCCGGCGGATTTCGACCTGCTCAGCATCGATATCGATGGCAATGATTACCATGTCTGGCAGGCGATGAACCGATACCGGCCGCGCATCGTCATCATAGAATATAATCCGACGATTGCCAATGACGTGGTGTTCATCCAGGATACGGACCCGGCCTTGAACCAGGGCTGCTCGCTCCTGGCGCTGGTCGAACTCGGCCGCGCCAAGGGCTATGAACTGGCCGCGGTCACGACCAGCAACGGCATCTTCGTGCGGAACGACGCGTATCCCGCACTGGGGATCGCTGACAATGATATCGACGCGTTGCGCCGCGACGAGGCGCCGCGCCTATGGCTCGGGTACGACGGCACCGTCTTTACCGCCGGTTTGGATTATCTGCCCTGGACCAGCGTCAAGCTCGATCCGGAGGATCTTCAGATCCTGCCCAAGGCGATGCGGCGCTATCGCTACGAGCCCGATCCGACGTGACGGGCGAGCCGACAAAACGGTTATATATCGATGCGCTGCGCGGCTGGGCGATCCTGCTGGTCGTGCTGACCCATGCTGCTCAAGGGCAATTCGCGATTGACGCGCTGGGTCAGGCCCAGCCGCATTCGGTGGTGCTGGAACTGCCTGGCTGGCTGCATCAGATCTGCGCCGCGGCCGGGGCGGGGGTGGATCTGTTCTTCGTCGTCAGCGCGCTCTCGCTCACGCTTAGTTGGCGGGCACGCGGCGAGACCAGTTGGCGCGATTATCTGATACGTCGATTCTTCCGCATCGCGCCGATGTTTTATGCCGGGGTCGCGCTCTACTTGGCACTCTATGGCTGGGGGCCGCGGCTCTACGCTCCGAATGGCATCGGGCCGGGCGATGTGCTGCTCACACTCGGCCTCTTCCATGTCTGGAGCATGCAGGCGTTGAACAGCGTGGTGCCGGGCGATTGGTCGATCGGTGTCGAGGCGATGTTCTATCTGATTCTGCCGCCGCTCCTGGCGTTCGGCTGGAGCAAGCGCCGGCTGGCGGCGCTCACCGCGGGCTTCGTGCTGCTGTCCCAGACTGTCCATTGGGTCGGCATTCCGTTCGGCCCGTTCGGCAATGCCGGATTTCCCAGCCAAGCCGGTGTGTTCCTGTTCGGGCTGTGCGCGGCCTGGTTCGCCGACCATGGGCGGAGCCGGATTGGTCGTGGCTTTGCCGTACCGCTCTTCCTGTTTCTGGTCGCCGGACTGCCGCTCGCCCATCTGCCCGAGGGCGTGCTGGCCTATCATCTGCAATTCGGTGCGGTGGCCGGGCTGCTCTGCATCTTGCTGGAGCGAAGCGCGCCGCGCGTGTTGGTGAACCAGCCGATTGCCCGGCTCGGCCGGATTTCGTTCAGCCTTTATGTCCTGCATTTCGCCTTGTTCGCGCCGGTCTTCGCGCTGGCCCGCGATCTCGCCCCAGGCTGGAGCGGCCCGACGCTGCTGGCGCTCTATTATCCGCTATTGCTCGCCGCCGCCGCCGCCGCCGCCGCGCTCACCCATGCTGCGATCGAGCGGCCGGGCATGCGGCTCGGTCGGATGATCGTGACCCGGCTCCGCCAGCCCACCACCCTCGAACGCGCCTGATTCGACGCTGATCGCGATATCGAGCATCGGGATGCCGACGAGACCGCGCGCGACATGGCTCGATTGCACGCGAAAGAACAGCGCGTCATCGATCCAATGCTGGGCGACATTCTCTGCCTGCGTCCCCTCGGCGATGGCGGCGACCACGGAATAGTCGCCGGTCGGCAGATAGGGCATCTGGAAGTGAAAGCGGGCATTGAAACCCTGGCCTGCCGTCATCGGCATCGGCGCCAGGCGATAGGTCAGATAGGTGTTGTCGCCGAACAGAAACTGGCCGAGCCGGTCCTTGATTTGAAACCCGACGATCGGCCGGTCGACATCGGCCAGTGCGCGACAGCGGATGCGCAGTACGGCATCCTCGCCCCCGACCAGCGCGCTAAGCCGATTGCCGGCGGCATCCTCCAGCCCGACATCGACAATCCGCGCACCGTTGCGGCCATAGGAGCGCGCCTCTTCGTCGAATTCGAACAGATCGATCTCGTTGCGATGGATCGAGGCGTCGAGCAATGCCCGGCGCGGATCCTCGACGATGCGCGCCGGCTCCGGTGCCAGGCGGCGGCCGGCAACCCGGAAGCTCGATGAATCATCCAGATCCTGGTCCATCGCCGCCAGATATTCGAAGCAGATTTCCTTGGCCGAGCCTTGGGCGCGCAACGCGCCGCGATCGATCCAGAGCACCCGGTCGCACAGGCCGGTCACGGCCGCCATGTCGTGCGAGACGAACAGCAGCGTGCCGCGTGCCTTGAACTCGCGGATGAAGCGCATGCATTTCTGATTGAACGCGGCATCGCCGACCGACAGCGTCTCATCGACGATCAGCACATCGGCATCGACATGGGCGGCGACCGCGAAGGCGAGCCGCGCGAACATGCCCGAGGAATAGAGCTTGACCGGCTGATCGAGAAAATCGCCGATCGCCGCGAAATCGATCATGGCTTGAAGCCGGGCGGCGATCTCGGCATTGCCGAGGCCCAGGATCGAGGCGGCGAGCCAGACATTCTCGCGCCCGGTGAATTCCGGATTGAAGCCGGCGCCCAGTTCGAGCAGTGCGGCGACCCGGCCGCGCACCGCGACGGTGCCTTGCGTCGGCGTCACCGTGCCGGCGATCAGTTGCAGCAGGGTCGATTTGCCCGAGCCGTTGCGCCCGACGATGCCGACCGTCTCGCCGCGGGCGACGGAGAGGGAGATATCGTGAATCGCCCAATATTCCTGGTAAAACCGCCGCCGCCGCCGCCACAGCATCTGTTTCAGCCGATCCTGCGGCCGCTGGTAGATATTGTAGGCCTTGGCGAGGCCGCTGATCTCGATGACCGGTTCAGAGTACATCGGCAAACCCCTTGCGCGTCCGCCGAAACCACCACAGGCCGAGCATCGCCGCGACCCAGCCGAGCCCGAGATAGGCCAGCCAAGAGAGCGGATCCGGCACGGTGCCGATAAACAAAATCTCGCGCACTTCCTCGACCCCGAGCGTCACCGGATTGAGATAAAGCCAGGGCCGAAATGCCGCCGGCACCGCACTCATCGGATAGAAGACCGGGGCGGCGAAGGTCAGTGCTGCGACGATGATCGCCATCGCCTGCTTCAGATCGCGCAGAAACACGCCGAGCGAGGCGAGGAACCAACTGAAGCCCAAAATGAACAGCGCCAGCGGCAGAAACGGCAGCGGCAGCAGCAGCGCCGTCACTGGCGACGGCCCGTGCAGCGCCCATTGCGCCGCCAGCAACAGACTCAAGCTGACCCCGACCGCGACCCCTGCGCCGGCCAGTGCCGACCAGGGCAGGATCTCCAGCGGAAACACGACCTTCTTGACATAGGTCGGATTCTCCAGCACCAGCCCCGGCGCCCGCGCCAGGCATTCGGCGAAAATGCCGAGCACGGTCATGCCGGCAAAAATCATCAGCGGCGCATCGGCGGGGTCACCCGAACCACCCCAGCGCGCCGAAAAAATCTGCGTGAAGACAAAGCTGTAGACGCTGAGCATAAAGAGCGGTGCAATCACCAGCCACAGCCCGCCCAGCATGGTGCTGCGCGTCTTGGCCGCAATCTCGCGCCCGCCCAACCGCCGCAGCAACAGGCGATTGCGCCACGCCACCAGCACCGGCCCGAACAAAAATTCCATGAGGCGCATCGACCAAGAGGGTTTCACGATGGCTGCGGGGTAGCATGGCGGCGGGTGGGAGATCAACGGGGTACGAACCGGGCACATCCTTGACAGAGTAGACGGGGTAAATGGCGCTCTTTATATCGGTATAAGGAGCGATCTCGCTCGGCCGTCGCTCAACATCGCGATGGTATGATCATGACCTCGCCGAGAATTATGCCCCGAAGCCGCTGAGACAAGTCAGGCTAAGTGAGCTTCGCTCGCTTCCCGCATCTCTCGTGTAAGGAGATACACGGTCGTAAATGGTGGCGATGGTGGATTGCCCTCCTCTCTACGTCGCTGAAGCTGTCGTTCTGCACGAGCCTCTGCGGATTTCACTAGAGGCATAAGCCTCGTACAATCAGTCGTTTTCGGCCCGCTTCGGTCGTAATCAGAACAAATGCTGGCGAAATGTGCTTGTACTCCATGCCGGTCGTCAGGGCGGTCGAAATCAGTATGATGGAGGATCAGCCATAGCTCAAAGCATGGATTGGAGAATGCGATACCTACGCTATTGCTATAACATTTTTGTATTGCCTCATTAACTTTCAGATGCTCATCTCGGTCAAACACCGCCCATACCCTATCATCCTCTTCAAACGAGGAGCGCTTGCTTCTTCCTTTCTTAATTTTCTTCGCCCGCAGGCACGCCTTTTCCGCGATGGTCGTCGGAACGCCTGCGGCGTCAACTATTTCCACAGCAACCAACGCCCCGGTCACCCCGCGTTCTAGCGCACGAAAATAGTCCGGCTCGGTATTTTTCCCCTCCGTGTATATAATAAATTTTCGTTTTGGCAACCGAGTACCAACAGGGCGCTTCAGCGAACGAGAGCCTTTCATGTGGGGGTATCCGAAAGTAAAGTCTTCAAATCTCCTGCATACGGGATGGCTCCGTACCGACCCTCAAGATAGCCCTGCTCGAAGTTATCAGCGGGACGCGATTTTATATCCGACAGAGGGAACAAGTGCGTTGCACCAATTTCATCCTTTTCGCAGAACCAAATCTGATCTCGCCTGAGTCCCTTACAATTGAGAAGATTGGTGTCGTGAGTAGTTGAAATTAACTGCGCTCCATGTTTATTGATGCCTTTGTCAGCGAACATCAATAAGATCTGTTCTGCCGCATGGGTATGAAGGCTCGCATCAAGTTCGTCGATCATAATGACGCAACCGTCGTCAAGTGCTCTCAAAACCGGGCTAAGCATCAGCATAAGGCGCCTTGTTCCGGAACTCTCACTTTCGAGACCGAAGAAACACTCCGATCCATCTGCGCCTCGATGGGCCAGTTCAATCGAGACATCTTTTTCTCGTAGTAGATTTTGTTCGTCGAACGCTCCCGTGTCGCCAGCATGTTTTTTTACAAGAGCTATCACTTCTTTTTGAAATAGGCGGATTTCCTCAGAGACATTAGACGTGTCAACTTCCTTCTGTTGATAACCAACTATCCCAGTTCCTAAATTTCCAAGAAATTTTATCGCTCTCGGATCAACCTCATCTCTTTTAAGAGTGTTGTTAATTAAGTCTTTTGATGCGGAGATATTGGTAATTAAACGGATTGATCGAAAGAACAATACAATTTTCGAAAGAACCTCGTGATCATTCTGTGTTGCAGTTGAAATGAAAAGACTATTTGGTCGCATCAAGCTCACAAGTATTTTTTTCTGTCCTGTCAGGAATTGACCGAATTCAACATTACCGCCTTCACGTTCAAATAGCTTTCTCCTCTTTCCTTCTGGGAAAGCATATAACCATTCAGACAGGAAGCGATTATCATCGCATTCGAACCCATATTGATACCGAGTCCCGTCCACGACAAAGTCGGCTTCCGAAAAAGTTGCGGCTGAACTGATCTTGGCATCCAGTCCGAAGGCGGTTCGCGGCACTCCGCCTTCTGGATCGCCTTGCCGATGTGAATACAGTATCGCCTGTCGCATGAAGTTAAAGGCCTTGAGAACGTTCGACTTCCCGGACGCATTTGCGCCATAAATTACGGCGCTCGGCAAGGCCTTAAGACCGGTGGCGGGAACAGTCAGGAGGCCGCTTTCGGGGCCCTTCAGACTCGTTGCCACAAGCGACAATTCCTGTCGTTCCGCGATTGACCGATAGTTGGAAACACATATACGGAGCAGCATCGGCCACCCTTCTTAAAGCGATGTTAAGGCCACGTTTAGATCCAGTATATGCAAAAAACCTGCGAATTACAGCGCAAAAGCGTCGCAGTATATCGATTTGAACCATATGATCGCGCGGGTCACGGCGCATGACCTGGGACCGTCGCGGACTGACGACGCTACCGCGTGAGACTTTCACCCCCCGCGTTGCGTGTCTCTTGGTACATTCCCGATAGTCAGGCTTGACGCTTCACCTGGTACTTCGAACCGAGCGGCTAGCCCGATCACCCCCCGATAATGCCGTGCTTGCGCAGGAAGTTGCGCAGCTGGTGATAGCTCAAATTCAGGAATTTGGCGGTATTCTTCTGGTGATGGGCATTGGCTTCGAGCGCGCGTTTCAGCAGGTCGTGCTCGATCACCCGGATATGCTCGCAGAAATCAAAAGGGCCGTGCGGTGCCGCGGGGGCGGGGATTGAGGGGGCGGCGGCGCTCGGTGC
>JBAVTK010000436.1:0-4229 GCA_049696095.1 Aliidongia sp.
GGCAAGATCCGCGCCTATGCCTATCTGACCGTGCCGCCGAGCAAAGCCGTGACCGAAACGGCGATGAAGCGGCTCGAAGTGATGCAGACGCTCGATACGCTGGGCGCCGGCTTCCAACTGGCGAGCCACGATCTCGACATCCGCGGCGCGGGCAATCTCTTGGGCGACGAACAATCGGGCCATATCCGCGAGGTCGGCATCGAGCTTTACCAGCATCTCCTGGAAGAAGCCGTGGCCGAAGCCCGCGCCCGCGCCGCGGGCGAGGCCAAGGCGGCCGACGACTGGACGCCCGCCATCACGCTCGGCACCGCCGTGCTGATCCCGGAAACCTATGTCGCCGATCTGGGCGTGCGCCTCGGACTCTATCGCCGGCTCTCGACGCTGGTCGATCGCGCCGAAATCGACGGCTTCGGGGCTGAGTTGATCGACCGGTTCGGCCCGCTGCCGGTGGAGGTGGAAAACCTGTTGCAGATCATGGCGATCAAGCAACTCTGCAAGGAAGCCGGCATCGAAAAGGTCGATGCCGGGCCGAAGGGTGCCGTGATCGGGTTTAGGGAGAATAAATTCGCCAACCCGGCGAAGCTGATCGACCTGATCCAGAAATCGATAGGCCAGATGAAGGTCCGGCCGGATCAGAAACTGGTGCTGCTGCGCGATCTGGAGGACCGGAAAGAGCGCGTGGCGCAGGTGACGAAGCTGTTGGTGACGCTGGCCGGACTGGCGAAATCCGCCGCACCGGGCGGGGCGCCGGGGCTGCCGCCGGTGACGCCGATGTTGGCGAAGAAGGTGGGGAGTGCGGGGTTTGGGAGGATGCGGCGGGGGTAGATCTGTGGTGTGTCCGGTTGGATCGGGCAGAGTACGTTCGACACCTGTCTATAGGCACCGGAAGGGCCTGCCTCACCGTGTGAACCGAAGGATGTAGATCCGAAATCCGAGGAGTAAAAACAGTTGCTTTTTTTTGCCATTCTGCAATGGTGTCGAGCACTCGGATTAGCTTGCGAACGGAAACAATGAAATTTGCGCTATGGAATAACAAAGGCGGCGTCGGAAAGAGCTTTCTTTCGTTTGCCCTTGCGTGCGAGTACGCGATAGAAAATCCGGATGAGGAAGTTCTGGTACTCGATCTATGCCCCCAAGCTAACCTCACAGAAATTATCTTGGGTGGACAAATAAAATCATCCGAAGCTCTTGATGTTTATTACAAATCGCGCCCACGGCGCTCCATAGGTGGGTACTTCGAAGCTCGCTTGACATCTCCTTTTATCCCATTGGCAAATATTTCTGAATTTATCGTTCGACCAAGTTTAGTGAATAACCAGATACCGGAGAATATTACTTTGGTACCCGGGGATAACCTCCTAGAGTTATTATCAGAGGCCATACGGCAAGCATCACAGATGGCGCTACCTAACGACGCTTGGAAGAAAGTCATGTATTGGATTTCAGATCTGGTACGTAGTTTTTCTGAAACATCGAAAGCGTCGGATGTCACTACGTTCATAGACTGCAATCCAAGTTTTTCAATTTACACACAGATAGCACTATCGTCTGCTGACTATTTAATAGTTCCGTATACCGCAGACGACAGTTCACGAAGAGGTATCGAAAACGTCTTAGCTCTTCTATTCGGCCTTTCTTCAAGCGAGCTACAAGGTTATGCAAAATTAAGCTTTTCAAAGAGGGCAATCGATGAAGGTGTAGAAATTCCAAAAATTCATACATTTGTGAGCAATCGAGTAACAATGTACAAGGGAAAGCCTAGTTCCGCATTTCAGGCAAAGACTGCCCCTATTCGGAATGTTGTCGAAACTGCTGCCATTTCCAGTAAAAGATATTTTCATTCATTCAAGTCTATTTCAGACCTGTTCGCTGAAATGCCTGACTATCACTCCGTTGCGGTTGTGGCCTCATCAGAAGGCACCCCCCTATCTAAATTAAAATCGGGACACCACAAAATAGACGACGACATCGTGCAGGTAAATCAAAACTCGATCAATAAATATACGAAGGCGATTAAGAAATTAACTGAGAGACTATAGCATGGCGTCACTTGCTTTAGTGAAATTTAGAACGATGAATGTCGGTACGGCGGTATTAAGATCCTACGCTGGCAGCCCGTCTGCCGCCTGTCGCGATCAGCATTTTATTGATCAAACCTGCCTTAAGGGCGCTATTGCATTTACGGTGGGATGCTGGGAAGGTTATATAGAGGCGGCCCTTAGGGAATTCGTTTCAAAGGTCAGAGTCCAAGCTCATCGAAGGGCCTGGACCTTAATCGCACAATTCGAAGCAATAGTAGATAAACGGGCGACAGATCTGAACACACCAAATTGGGATAAAACCAGAGAGCTATTAGTAGAGATCACCGGCATGGACCCTTATACTTCATGGACCTGGACCCCGAAGTTCACAAACCCGGCCGACACAAAGATTTTTTTTGACGGAGTAATGAGCGTTCGTCATGCATTTGCTCATGGCTTTGAAATTCCTACGAATATTCCGGGCAATCCGCTGATAGGAGCGCTCGAAATAAATTACGTTGAAGACGCGATTCGTTGTGTCGAATTCTTTGCAGAAACGACGGACCACCTACTTGGACATGAATTATCGCACCGGCATAACTGTGCATCTGGATGGAGTTAAGACGAAATCGGGAGTTCTGGTTACACTATACACATCTCTGCGACACCGCTACGCACGGTAATCTCCGGGGCCACAATACAGAACTCCCAGGGGTTACCAGGGGTTACGTCGCCGGAGTTACGGTGACGCTGCACCAAACTCGCTGTCTGCCCGCTCGAACCGCACCACCAACCGCGTCCCCGTCGCCTGCGCCAAACGCTCCAATGTCCTGACACCTGGCATCCGCCGCCCGCTTTCGAGCCGGGCGATGACCGATTGCGTCGTGCCCATGGAGTTACGGTGACACTGCACCAAACTCGCCGCCCGTCCGCTCGAACCGCACCACCAACCGCGTCCCCGTCGCCTGCGCCAAACGCTCCAATGTCCTGACACCCGGCATCCGCCGTCCGCTTTCGAGCCGTGCGATGACCGATTGCGTCGTGCCCATGCGCTGGGCAAGCTGTTCCTGGGTCAGGCCGGCGCGAACGCGGGCGGCGATCAACTCGCGGGCCAGCGTGAATTCGCCCTCGGTCGCGGCATGGGCTGCCTGATAGGCCGGTTCATCCAGCCATCTGTCGTGCAGATCGGTAAGCCTGGTCATATCAATCCGGCCTCCTTGGCCCGGCGTGTCGCCGTATCGAGGGCACTCTGTGGCGTCTTCTGCGTCTTCTTGACGAAGGCATGAACAACCACCAGCCGGCGCCCGCTGGCAGCCAGATAGAGGGTGCCATGCGATGCCACCTTCTCCCTCAATTACTGCCCCACGGATCGATCACCACAATGCCCGTTCCATCAAAATCCGCCACATTGCGGGTGACGATTGCGAGACGATGGCGCAGACATGTCGCGGCGAGCAAGGCGTCGATGACCGGCAAAACGCGTGGATGGCGAGAAACGAGACGGCCCCACTCATCGGCGAGCGGGCCATCGACCGGCAAGACCCGGCCATCGAACCAGCGGGGCAGATCGACCTCCAGCCAACTGCCGATTTGTTCGCGCCGACGACCCGGCGGCAATTTTTCGACCCCTTTGCGAATTTCACCGAGGGTCAGCGCACTGACATAGAGAGCTTCGGACGCAACGGCGCCAAACCATTCAACCACGCTCCGGGCTGGTTTCGGCCGTACCAGCTCCGAAAGCGTGCAGGTATCGATCAAATAGCTCACAACGCGATATCACGCCCGACCGACCGGTCGCGCTCGATCTCCAATTCGATCCCCGCCAAGGGTGACTCGCGCAAAAACGCCACCAGAGGCAATTTCCGGCCGCAAAGCCTTTCATAATCATCGGACGACAGGACAACAGCGGCGGCACGACCGCGCACGGTAATTTGCTGCGGGCCGCGCGCCGCATCCCGGAGCAACGTGCTGAAACGGGCCTTCGCTTCCTGAACTTGCCACGACTGCATCACAGCCTCCTGACCATCCTGACCTTATTTGAAGAATGCCACGGCCACTTCCCGACCGCCAGCCCGGAGTCCGCCACCCGCGTGACAAAACGGTCTGGCTTCATGACCGGAATACCGTCAGGATTATTTTCCTGATTACCACGGGGCTTCGCCGGACTCCGCGGCCAAGGCGACAGGAGCCAAGGAAAGACCATGGAAC
>JBAVTK010000437.1:0-1514 GCA_049696095.1 Aliidongia sp.
GGGGCTTGGCGTCGAGGCGTTGATCTTCAACATGCGGGTCGAGCCATTCGCCTCGAATCTCAAGCTTCGTCAGGCCTTGGCTCTGGCGATCGATCGCGACGTGCTGAACAGCAAAGTGGTCGATCCCGGCGGCCAAATTTCCACCGCCAGCTACGTGCCGCCGATGGGGACCGATTACCAGCCGCACGTGGCGGATTATACCAAGATACCCGAACAGGACCGCGTCGCGACCGCACGCAGGCTGATGATCGAGGCCGGCTATCCGCCGGACAAACCACTCCGGCTGACCGTGACCTATCCAACCAGCCGTGGGGCCAAGAAGCGTCTACAGGCCATTGCCGCAATGTGGAAACAGGCGCTCGGCGTGGAATTGACGCTCCAGAACCATAGCTGGCAGACATGGCTTTCAATGCTAAAAAGTGGTGATTTCCAGTTATCCTGGGAATCATCTGTCGGCGAAATCGTCGATCCGCTGGATTTTCTGGGGAGTTATCGATCGACCGGCGACGAAATCGCAGGGTTCGGCTATCACAATTCCGCCTATGACGACCTCCTCGCCGCCGCCGACGCCGAACCCATGCCAAGCCGGCGCACGCGTTTGCTGGAACAGGCGGAGCATTTGCTGCTGAACGATACGCCGCTGATCCCGATCGATAATCCCCTGCTCGGAACCCTCGTCAGCGCGCGCGTCACGGGATGGCACGACAATATCATCGGGCTTCACCCGTCACGCTATCTCGGTATCCAGGCACCGAAATAGTGTTGGGAGTCCGCGTCACGTTAACCGAGCGGCGTCGTCTTGAGTAAATGATCGGTATGACCGATCGCGGTACCGGCCTCGGTCGCCCGGCGCGCCTCCCGTGCCGACAGCCGCCAGGGTGCCAGCATCGATTCAAGCAATCCGCCCGGCAGGCCGAGCGCCATGCCACCCCGCACCGACCGTGGAAAATGGTAAGGCAGTCCGAGCAGATAGCCATTCAAGATCTTGCCGCTGCCTGGGTCTCACGTGTCGTTTCCGAGTCTACGATTATGGCATTTTACACTGCCCAGGCGGATAATGGAATCGATCCAGCTTGGGGCGGGAGTTTGTGCCATGATTTGGCGACGGAAACTGGTCGCGGTCTTGTGCCTGGCCTTCCTTTTGCTGTTTGCGAGCATGGGCGATGGGGCGCGGGCGGGCGGGACTTTGCGGACCGCCGGCGGCCAGGAGCCCGAGACACTCGATCCCGTCAAGGCGATCGGAGCACTGGCGCGACATATCGGTCTCGATCTGTTCGAAGGCCTGACCGCTTACGGCAGCGACGGGAATGTGGTTCCGGGGATCGCGACATCTTGGGATACCTCGCCGGATGGCCTGCGCTGGGTTTTCCACCTTCGCCCTGACGCCAAATGGTCGAATGGCGAGCCACTGACCTCAGACGATTTTCTCTATGCTTTCCGCCGACGGGTCGATCCGGCGACCGGGGCGCCCTATCCCCATAGCGCGGGAATGATCGTCAATGCCGAGGATATCA
>JBAVTK010000438.1:0-1862 GCA_049696095.1 Aliidongia sp.
TACGGCGATCTCTTTCCTGACCATGAACCCGCTCCACCATTATGGATCGAGCTATCGAATCGAAAAATAACCGCGAAATCAATGACGAAACGCACTAGGTCGGGAAGCCATCCACAACTTGCTGAAGGAAATGGAGGATAGGCGGGATCGCTTCGTCGTCATCGTCGCCGGCTATCCGGACCAGATGCGCAAATTTTTGGCGAGCAACCCCGGCCTGCCGTCGCGCTTCACCAAAACCATACCATTCGACAGCTATGAGGCCGGCGACCTGGTCACCATCACCCATTCGATGGCGCAGCGTGACGGCTGGCGCCTGTCCGCGGATGCCGATTCGGTCCTGAAGCACTATTTTGAGCGGGCCCGGACGGCATCGGATTTCGCCAATGCCCGGACGGCGCGGACGCTTCTCGAACGCGCCCGCGAAACCCAGGCCGCGCGGATCGCCCCGCTGATGACAAGCCCCGGCGTCGATCTCAACGAACTGACCCAGGCCGACATTCAAGCGGCGATCGGCGCACGGACGAATGTCGCCACCAACGGCGCCAGCGCGCTCGACGAGTTAGGACAAATGACCGGGTTGGAGACGGTGAAGGCCGAAATCGGCATGCTGATCGCCCGGCTGAAGGTCGAAGCCGCCCGGCGCGAGCAAGGCTTGCCGGTCGCGCCGATCTCGCTCCACATGGTCTTCACCGGGCCGCCGGGTACCGGCAAAACCGCCGTGGCCCGCCTTTACGGCGCGATCTTGCGCGATCTCGGCGTGCTGGAGAAAGGCCATCTGATCGAAACGGACCGGGCCGGGCTGGTTGCCGGCTATATCGGCCAGACGGCGCTGAAGACCAGGGAAAAGATCGCCGATGCGCTGGACGGGATTCTCTTCATCGACGAAGCTTATACTCTCGCCCAACAAGTCGGGGCTGCGGCGGATTTCGGCCGGGCAGCCATCGACAGGTGGCTGTAGGAAATGGAGGACAAGCGCGATCGCCTGGTGGTGATCGTCGCCGGTTATCCAGACCAGATGAGCGGGTTTTTGGCAAGCAACCCCGGCCTGCCATCGCGCTTCACCAAGACCATTCAATTTAAAAGCTATGAGGCCGGCGATCTGATCACCATCACCCATTCGATGGCGCAGCGTGACAGTCTGCGCCTGTCCGCGGATGCCGATTCGGTCCTGAAGCACTATTTTGAGCGGGCCCGAACGGCGCCGGATTTCGCCAATGCCCGGACGGCGCGGACGCTTCTCGAACGTGCCCGCGAAGCGCAGGCCGCGCGGATCGCCCCGCTGATCGGAATACCCGGCACCGACCTCGATGAACTGACCCTGGCCGACATCCAATCGGCGACGACTGCAAACAACGAGAATTCATTCGGGGCAAAGAAGCGGCTATCCAACGGGACCGGCTTTTTTGTTACCGCGGATGGTTATGTCGTGACGAATGCCCATGTCGTCGAGGGTTGCGAAGATCCAAAGGTGGTTTGCGGATTAGCGGGGCCGATCTCGGCGCGAGTTTTGGCGCGGGATGCTGCCAATGATTTGGCCTTGCTGAAAGTGGACTTCGCCAGCGATCATGTGGCGACCTTGCGCAGAGGTGCAAGAATAGGAGAGGAAATCGCCGCTTTCGGCTATCCGCTCCAGGGTACACTATCTTCCGGGGGAAACTTCACCGTTGGCAATGTGTCAGCTCTTGCTGGATTGAAGAACGACAGCCGGCACATTCAGATATCAGCGCCGATTCAGCCGGGCAACAGCGGCGGACCGGTTGTCGATCAATGCGGCAATGTTATTGGCGTTGTCGTTTCAGCTTTGCTAACCCATAACAAAGGGACCGCGCAGAACGCTAATTTCGCCATCAGCACAAATGTAC
>JBAVTK010000439.1:0-2907 GCA_049696095.1 Aliidongia sp.
CGGCTGGCCCTCAATCACCAGGCCGCTATAATTCGAGGCCCGCTGTCGCTCACCACGGTGCTGTTGCGGCTGGCCCTCAATCACCAGGCCGCTATAATGCGGCAGATAGGCGCCCCCAGCCTTGAGAAGTTGCGGCTGGCCCTCAATCACCAGGCCGCTATAATGTGAGCGATGAGTTCATTGCTGCCCCATCAGTTGCGGCTGGCCCTCAATCACCAGGCCGCTATAATATCGCCCTCGTTGGCCCACCATGCGCCCTTGTTGCGGCTGGCCCTCAATCACCAGGCCGCTATAATCGGTTCTCTCCACGAGACAAAGCCGTTGCAGTTGCGGCTGGCCCTCAATCACCAGGCCGCTATAATGAATGCCATTTTCAGCGCCGAGTTGCCGTAGTTGCGGCTGGCCCTCAATCACCAGGCCGCTATAATTATACCTGGGACATATCGCCATCATCGATCGTTGCGGCTGGCCCTCAATCACCAGGCCGCTATAATAGTTCCAGGGCGGCGGGCCAGCTATAGGCGGTTGCGGCTGGCCCTCAATCACCAGGCCGCTATAATCCATTCTCCTCTAAAGCCCTGGAAACAGGGCTTTTTCTTTGTCTCCGCCGGGCGGGAAATGTCGTTTCCCGGGCTAGAACAGCACCAATTGATCGGGGTTTCGCAGGGCGGGTTCACGTTTCTTTCCTCGATAGGTTCGAATGTTTTCATATTGCCGGTCGGTGATCTGGATCAAATGCACCTTGCCTGACCGGGGCATTGCCGCTTCGACCTTGCGGGCAATCGCCTCGGCCTGTTCCTTGCCGGCGCAGAATTTCAGATAGACGGAAAACTGCGCCATTTCGAAACCCAGATCGAGCAGCGCATGGCGAAATCCATTTGCCGCCTTTCTTTCCGGCTTGGTGCCGACCGGTAGATCGAAGAGCACGAACAGCCACATGATACGGTATCCGCTGAGCATCGTTACCGGAGTCTCCGGCGGGATGCGCCGTCTTGGCCGGGCCGCCATGTCAGGTTTCCAGCGGCAGAGACGGGGCCGGCAGATCGAGTTCGGTGTCTTCGCCGCCATAGATTCGGGCCAGCGATTGTGCCAGCCGCTCGGCGCAGGTCATGAGCGGGCTCAGGCCGAATCGAGTCGGCAGATCGATCACCATGATGCGGGCCAGCGCCGCCTTGGTGTCCGAATCCATCTCGGCCTTGCCGCCGCGAATCAGGCGCCAGATTTCGCGATCGACAATCGGCCGGAACGGCTCCATCAGATCATCGACCAGCACCATCGGGTTCGAGCGATTGGAATGCATCAGGCCGAAGCCCGGATGCAGGCCGGTCGCGAAGACCGCGCGCGCCACGCCGGCGCGCAGCACCGCATAGCCGTAATTCAGCATGGCGTTGGTGCCGCCGCTATCGCGATCGCGGCGGAAATCGGCGCCGAACAATAGCGGCCAGTAGCGTCGGGCCGCTTCGGCTTCGACATTCTCCGGATCGCCCGGCCGGGTCTTGCGCGACAGCAGGCGAAAGCCGCCCGCGGGCGCGCCGACCGCGGCCAGCACGGCCCCCTGCGCCAGGATCTTGGCCCGCACGATCTGGGCCCATAGCCGCTTTTTCAGGGGCAGGGCCGCTTCCATCTGATCGGCCATCCGGCCGGTCTGGGCGTGATGGCCATCGACCGGCCAAACGATGGCCGCCGGCATGTGATTGGCGCCGCACAGCACAACCGGAATGCCGCGCTCGGCCAGCCGGACCAGCAGATTGTTCGTGAGCGTCAGGCCGTGAGCATTGGCAATGAGCGCCGCCATCTCGTCGAGCGCCACCCGGCCGATTTCGGTCTGCCGGTCCGCCACCACGAAGAAACCGCGATCGACCGAAAGATACCTTCCATCGGTCGCGACCTCGACCACCCGCCCGACCATCGCCGCCTTCCCCCCGCTATTCACCCGAACTTGGCATGATGTGGGGTGGAAAGCGGCAGTTCAACCCTAAATCACAAAAATTTACTTCTGCTCTACTGGTGCCACACGCCAGACCCGGCCCAATTCATCGACCCGCACGCGCTCGGCCCGCGCCGCCTTGAGCGGGTTGTAGGAGATGATCAGCCAATTGAACGGGTCATCCGGGTCGGCATGGCGTTGCTGAAGATTGCCGGTCTCATTATGGCCGGCCAGCCGGAAACGCCCGGCCGACGGTTCGAGCCGGCGCACCACCATGACCCGGCGCCCACCATCCAGATCGAGCGCGATAAGATCGCCCTTGAAGACACGCATGATGAAGCGCGTGCCCGCCGGCCGCGCCGGCCGGTAATTCGGCTGATTGGCCTGGAAAACGTTGGTGGCGATGCCCAGCCATTTGCCGTCGGCATCCTCGAACAGATCGACAAAGGCGTTCTGGCCGGCGCTATAAGCTTTGTACACCTTCCCGGAAGGGTCGCGCACCGGCACCAGATAGGCCGGATCTTCGGTCTTGGTCAGGCGGACATGGCGGATCGGCCCCGGCAAGCCCGGAATATCGGTTTTTTCACTGAAGCTGCGCAGGGCGGCCTTGAGATCGCGCCCGGCGGCCTTTTCCCCCCCCACATGCGCCAGAACCAGATCGCGCAGCCGCCGGTCGCGGATGCGGGTGATCTCCTTCTCGGTCAGATCGCGGAACGCCTTGCGATAGACCAGATTGTTGCCGCCTTCCTTATCCGGCAGGATCGGGCCATAGGCGGTATCCTCGTGCAATTGCCCCTGAATCCCGTGATCGGGCCGGTGCGAGACGACCATCCGCTCCAATGCCCGGCCCAAATCGTCGCGCAGCGTGGGCCAGGGCAGGGGGATGAGGATGCGGTTGCGGTCTTCCTCCGGCGCCTTCGACATGTTGTTGAGCAGCGACTCATCGGTCAGGGCCGCGACCAGGGCGTCGATCGCGTGAT
>JBAVTK010000440.1:0-21418 GCA_049696095.1 Aliidongia sp.
CCCCGTCCTTGACGGTGGGCACTTGCTGTTCTATGCCGCAGAGGCGCTGCGCGGCCGGCCGCTGGGTCAGCGTGCCCAGGAATTCGGGTTCCGGGTCGGGCTGGCGATCGTGCTTACATTGATGGTATTTGCGACCTGGAATGATCTGGTGCATCTCTGGACGTTCACCAAGGTCTGATCTGATAATTTCCCAATATGGGGCGGGGGGCATTTTGCGGCCGGCTTTGGATGTAATGTTACGCAGCGGCACGGCTGCCGTCGCTCTCCTGATGATTTCGGCGGTTCCGGCACGGGCGGAGGCGGTAAAGCAGATCGCCCAAGTCCAACAGGGCGGAATCATCCGCGAGATCAGAATCGACGGTGCCGAGCGAATCGAGCCGGAGACCGTTCGGTCATATCTGACGGTTCAACCGGGCGATGCTTTCAACAACGACAATCTCGACAAGTCGCTGAAGGCCCTGTTCGGCACCGGCCTGTTCGCGGACGTCAATCTCCAGCGCGACGGCGATGCGCTGATCGTGCATGTCGTGGAAAATCCGATCATCAACCGCGTTGCCTATGAGGGCAATGAGCGCTTCGATGACAAGGCGATCAACGACGAAGTGCATCTGAAGCCCCGCTCGGTCTATACGCGAACCAAGGTGCAGGCCGACGTCAAGCGCATCCTCGATCTTTATCGACGCAGCGGACGTTTCGCCGCGACGGTCGAGCCCAAGGTCGTCCAACTGCCGCAAAATCGCGTGGATCTGATCTTCGAGGTCAATGAAGGCAAGCTGACCGGCATTCAAAGCATCAATTTCGTCGGCAACAAAGCCTTCGAAAACGGCGATCTGCAAGCGATCATCTCGACCAAGGAATCGCGCTGGTATCGTTTCTTTT
Organism: Aliidongia sp.; assembly: GCA_049696095.1. Taxonomy (GTDB): domain Bacteria; phylum Pseudomonadota; class Alphaproteobacteria; order ATCC43930; family CGMCC-115725; genus JAXDMU01. Next base: position 880 of record JBAVTK010000440.1, read on the forward strand.
CGAGTGATGACACTTACGATCCCGACCGGCTGACCTACGACCGGGAATTGCTGCGGAAATATTACCTGGCCAAGGGTTATGCCGATTTCCGCGTGGTGTCGGCCGTGGCGGAGCTGACGCCGGCACGCGACGGCTTCATCATCACCTTCGCGGTCGAGGAGGGCGAACGCTATCATGTCGGCAAGGTCGGCCTGAATGTCGGGCTGAAGAATCTTACACCCGACGAGCTGCAGCCCTTGCTCACGACGATGGAGGGCGATTGGTACAATGCCGACGAGGTCGAGAAATCGATCAACAAGCTGACCACCGCGGTCGGCGACCGCGGCTACGCCTTCGTCGATATCCGGCCGCTGGTAACGCGCAACAAGGAACAGCATACGGTCGATCTGACCTACGACATTGCCGAGGGGCCGCGGGTCTATGTCGAACGGATCGATATCAACGGCAATGTTTCGACGCTGGATCGCGTCATTCGGCGGCAGTTCACGGTCGCTGAAGGCGACGCCTTCAATACCTCAAAGGTCAAACGCTCCGAGCAGAATCTGAAGAATCTGGGATTTTTCAAAAAGGTCGAGGTGACCAACGTACCGGGCAGTGCTCCCGACAAGACCGTGGTCAACGTCAATCTTGAGGAGCAATCGAACGGTGAACTGAGCGTCGGTACCGGTTTCTCGACGACCGAAGGCCTGCTGGCCAATGTCGGTATTCACCAAAGTAACTTGCTGGGGCAAGGCCAGGATCTGCGGCTGAACGGCACGCTCTCCGAATTTGTCAAGGCGGTTGATCTCAGTTTCACCGAACCGTATTTTCTCAACCGGCCATTGGCTGCCGGCTGGGATCTGTTTCAGACGCAAAACAACGATCAGCGACTTCAGACTTACGATCTTTATTCACTCGGTGCGACCGCCCGCCTCGGCTTCGATCTGACCCAGGATCTGCATAACACCTGGCGCTATACGATCCGCCAGGACAGTATCACCAACGTTCAGACAAACACCTCGCTTTTTATTGTGCAGGAAGAAGCCTCACGGACAGAATCAGTGATCGGAACGAGTCTGTATTGGGATCAGCGGAACGATCACGTCACGCCTACTGGCGGGTATTATATCTCCGCTGATGGATCGTTCGCCGGCCTTGGTGCTGATGTGCGTTATCTCAAGGGTATTCTGGGTGGGGGATATTATTACCAGATTGCGCCCAATTGGGTTTTGCGCGCGAAGGCCGAGGTTGGTGGTGTCACGGGCATCAACCAGGATGTTTTCATCGGTGATCGTTTCTATGTCGGTGGCGATAATTTGCGCGGCTTCGCCAATGCCGGTATTGGCCCGCGCGATACGACCACGGATGACTCGCTGGGTGGCAACGACTATTACACGGCGTCATTGCAGATGGGCGTGCCGCTCGGACTGCCCGAGGAGCTGGGGGTGAGCGGCCGATTGTTCGTCGATGCCGGGTCATTGTTCGGGGTCAATCAGGCGCGCCCGCTTATCGAGACGGTCACATCGAACACCTTCGACGCGAATGGTAACGTCACCGGGACGATCAATACCAAAGTCAGCTCGACCTTTATCGACAGTTCGTCCCTGCGTTTGTCCACCGGCGCCGGCGTCTCGTGGAAATCGCCGCTCGGACCGGTGACGATCGATCTCGGTATTCCGATCCTGAAGGAACCGTTTGACCAGCGCGAACTCATCCGGGTCAATTTCGGCACGAAGTTTTAACGAGAGGTCTTAGATGTCGGTGAAGCGTCAATTTTGTATGGCCGCCGCGGCGTTCGCGGTTCTGTTGGTCGCCGGGACCGGCATTGCCGCCGCAGCCGCACCGGCGGAGGCGCCTGCCGCTCCTGCCATGCTCATCGTCAATACTGAAAAAGTCATGTCCGAATCCAAGGCGATGAAGGGGCTGCAAGGCCAGATCGAGGGGCAGCAGCAGGCTTTGCAAAAGGAATTCGGCAAGAAGCAAGAAGATCTGCGCTCGGCTGAGGCCGAATTGCGCAAGGAACAAGGTTCCGTCGCCGCCGATGCGTTCCAGGAAAAGGTCAAAGCCTTCGAAAAGCGAGTCGCCGAAGTACAGCGAGACGCGAGTTCGAAAAAACAGGCGCTGGAGCAAGGCTTCAATACGACGATTGACAAGGTCAAGCAGGCGCTGGTCGAGGTGGTGCGGGATATTGCGACGGAACGGCACGCCAACATGGTGGTGCAGGCGTCGCCTTTCCTGATCTTCGACCCGTCCTATGATGCGAGCGCCGATGCGTTGCGCCGGCTCGACCAGAAGCTGCCGAGCGTTCAATTGGTGTTGCCCAAGGCCCCGGCCGTCGCTCCGGGCGCCGTCGCTGAAGATGGTAGGCTGGCCCCGGCTCCTCCGCCGGCCAAAAAGAAATAACGCCATGGCCGATCCCCGGTTCTTCCGGGCCGGCGGTCCGTTCACCGTAGCCGAGATCGCCGCCACCGCCGGTGCCGAACTCGGCGGTGCGGCGAATGCCGCGTTGCGTCTGGAGGATGTCGCCCCGCTCGAATCGGCGGGGCCGCATCATTTGAGCTTCTTCAGCAATGTCAAATATGCCGAGGCGCTCGGCCGTTCGGCCGCCGGTGCGGCCTTCGTGCATCCGTCCGCCGCCGCGCGCGCGCCGGCCGGCATGACGCTCCTTCTGTCGACGAACCCGTATTTGTCCTTCGCCAAGGCCGCCGGCCATTTTTATCCCCGCCCGCGCCGGCCGGCCGGGATCGCTGCCAGCGCCGTCATCGATCCTTCCGTTGTCTTGGGGGCCGGGGTGTCGATCGGCCATCATGTGGTCATTGAGGCCGGTGCCGAGATCGGGACCGGTACCGAGATTGGGCATAACAGCGTGGTCGGTCCGGGCGTCGTGATCGGTCGCGACTGTGTCATTGCCGCCAATGTCACACTCAGCCATTGCGTGCTCGGCGATCGGGTCACGCTGTTTTCCGGTGTCAGGATCGGGCAGGATGGCTTCGGTTTCGCGCCGGATCCCGCGGGCCATGTCAAGATTCCGCAGCTCGGCCGGGTATTGATCGGCGACGATGTCGAGATCGGTGCCAATTCTACGATCGATCGCGGGGCAGGTCCGGATACCGTCATCGGGGCCGGATCGATGATTGATAATCTGGTGCAGATCGGTCACAACGTCGTGCTCGGTCGAGGCTGCATCCTGGCGGCACAAGTCGGGATCTCGGGCAGCGCCAAATTGGGTGATTTCGTGGCCCTTGGCGGACAGGTCGGATTGGCCGGCCATCTTTCGATCGGGACTGGTGCCCAACTGGTTGCGCAGAGCGGTGTGATGCGCGACGTTCCGCCTGGAACCGATTATGCCGGGACGCCCGCAGTCCCGCGCCGCCAATGGCTTCGTCAGACCGCCATACTTGACCGCCTTGCCACCAAGAAGGACAGATAAGCGATGGATGCAGCCGAACGGAAGGGAACGGTCCCGGATCTGGATATTCACCAGATCATGCGGTGCATCCCGCACCGGTATCCGTTTCTCATGATCGAAAAGCTGACGGAGATCGTGCCGCATGAAAGCGCCGTGGCGATCAAGAGCGTCTCGGTCAATGAACCCCAATTTCAGGGACATTTTCCCGAACGGCCAATCATGCCGGGCGTCCTGATCGTCGAGGCAATGGCCCAGGCGGCCGCCTGTCTCGTCGTGCATTCGCTGGGGATCGCGGGCGAAGGGCGGGGGGTCTATTTCATGAGCATCGAGAGCGCGCGGTTCCGCAAGCCGGTCGGGCCGGGCGACCAATTGCGCATTCATGTCAAGAAGCAGCAACATCGCCGCAATGTCTGGCGTTTTGCCGCCGAAGCGACGGTTGATGGCGTTCTCGTTGCCGAGGCAGTCTATACCGCGATGATCGCCGATCCGCCGGCCAGTTGATTCATGGCACAGATTCACCCGGCCGCCATCGTCGACCCCGGTGCCGAACTCGCAGATGATGTCGCTATCGGACCGTTCTGCCATGTCGGCCCTCAGGTGCGGTTGGGGCCGCGTGTCGCACTGATATCGCATGTTGTCGTCGGCGGGATCACGACGATCGGTTCGGGCACGCGAATATTTCCGTTCGCCTCGATCGGCCTCGAACCCCAGGATCTGAAATATCGCGGCGAGCCGTCGCGCCTTGAAATCGGCGCGGACAATCTCATCCGCGAAAGCGTCAGCATCAATACCGGCACCGAAGGCGGCGGCATGGTGACCCGGATCGGCGATCGCAATCTGTTCATGCTCGGCAGCCATATCGGCCATGATTGCCAGGTCGGCAACGGTACGGTGTTCGCCAACAATGCGACGCTCGCCGGTCATGTCACGGTCGGTGATTTCGCCTTTCTCGGCGGGTTGTCGGCGGTGCATCAATTCTGCCGCATCGGCCAGTCGGCCATGATCGGCGGTGTCACCGGGGTCGAGCACGACGTCATCCCCTATGGCATGGTCACTGGCGACCGGGCGCGGCTCGACGGGCTCAATCTGCGCGGCTTGCAGCGCCGCGGTTTTACCGCGCCGGAAATCCAGACCCTGCGGCAAGCCTATAAATGCTTGTTCGGCGACGAGGGTACCTTTGCCGAACGCGTCGATCTGACGGCCGAGCGCTATGCCGATTTCAAGCCGATGATGGAAATCATCGGCTTCATCCGCGCCGATTCCAAGCGGCGCATCGTCCAGCCCGTTGTCGGGCATGGCGCCTAAGCTCGGCATCATCGCAGGCAGCGGCGCTCTGCCGAAGAAACTGGTCGAGAAGTGCCGGGGGACCGGCCGGGACTGCTTCGTCCTTGCCTTCGACGGCGAAACCGATCCGGCCGCGGTCGAGGGGGTCGATCATGTCTGGAGTCGGCTCGGCGCCGCCGCAAAGAATTTCGATGTCTTGCGCCAGGCTGGTGTTGGCGAACTGGTCATGGCCGGGGGGATTCGTCGGCCGTCGCTCGCCGGCTTGCGGCCGGATTGGCGCGCGGCACAATTCTTCGCCCGCATCGGGCTGCGCGCGCTGGGTGATGACGGGCTGCTCAAGGCGGTGGTCAAGGAGTTGGAGCGCGAAGGCTTTACCTTGGTCGGCGTCGAAAACGTGCTGAGCGATGCGGTCGCCCCGGCCGGACCGTTCGGCCGGCATCGGCCGGACGAGCAGGCACAGGCCGATATCGCCCACGGCTTCGAGGTTGCTGCGGCACTGGGCGCGCTCGATATCGGGCAAGCGGTCATTGTCCAGCAGGGCATGGTGCTTGGCGTCGAAGCGATCGAGGGGACCGATGAACTGATCCGGCGTTGTGCCGGCCTGCGGCGCGACGGCCCGGGTGGCGTGCTGATCAAGGCCAAGAAGCCCGATCAGGAGCGGCGGGCCGATCTGCCGACGATCGGACCGCGAACCATCGAGGCCGCGCATGAAGCGGGCCTGCGCGGTATTGCGGTCGAGGCCTGGTCGACCCTGGTCATCGAGCGCGAGGCGATGACGGCGTTGGCCGACCGGCTCGGCCTGTTCGTCATCGGCCGGGCGGTCTGACGATCATGCTGTTCTATCTCATCGCCGGCGAGCCGTCGGGCGACGTCATCGGCGCCAGCCTGATGCGCGCCTTGAGCGATCTGACCGGCGGGCGGGCGCGCTTCGCCGGGATCGGCGGTGAAGCCATGGCGGCACGCGGCTTGGAAAGCCTGGTGCCGATCAGCGAATTGGCGGTGATGGGCTTCGTCGAACTGATCCCGGCTGCGCGCCGCCTGTTGCGCCGAGTGCGCGAGACCGCGGCCGATATCGAGCGGCGGGCACCCGCCGCCGTGGTCACGATCGACAGTTCCGGCTTCTGTTTTCGCGTCGGCGAGGCGTTGCGCCGGCCCGGCAAATCACCCCCGCCGATCATCCATTATGTCGCCCCGATGGTCTGGGCGCTGCGCGAACACCGCGCCCGCTCGGCGGCGCGCGCGGCCGATCATCTGCTGACTCTGTTCCCGTTCGAGCCGCCCTATTTCGAAAAGGTCGGGCTGCCCGCGACCTATGTCGGCCATCCGGTGGTCGAAGGCGAGGCCGGGCGCGGCGACGGCCCCGGCTTTCGCGCGGCCCACGGCATCGCTGCCGCGGCACCGGTGCTGTGCGTGCTGCCGGGCAGCCGGGCTGGCGAGGTCCGTCGGCTGCTGCCGGTCTTCGGCCGGACGGTCGAGCGGCTGGTGCGGCACTTCCCGGATCTGCGGATCGTCGTGCCGACGGTGGCTAATGTGGCCGAGCGCGTCGCCTCGGAGGTCACCTCCTGGCCGGGCGATCCGCAGCTTATCCGCGGTTCACAGGAGAAATACGACGCCTTTGCCGCGAGCGACGCAGCACTCGCCGCCTCCGGCACGGTGGCGCTGGAACTGGCGATGGCGCGCGTGCCGATGGTCATCGGCTATCGCCTATGGGGACCGACCTATTGGGCGGTCCGTCGTGCGGCCAAGATCGATTTCGCCAATCTGATCAATCTGTTGGTCAACCGTCCGGTAATTCCCGAGCTGTTGCAGGCCGATTGCACGCCCGACCGGCTGGCGGCGGCGTTGCTGCCGCTGCTGACCGATGCCGAGGCGCGACAGGCACAGGTGACATTCTTCGATCAGGCGCTGCACCAGATCGGGCTGGGCGGCGTGCCGCCGAGCCGCAAGGCGGCGGAAAAGATCCTGGCGCTGATCGCCGAGCGGCACGGCGATGCCGGCTGACGATGGTACCGGCCATGCTGTTCCGGCGCCTCGGACCCGATTGAGCTGCGAGAGTGGAAGTCATCTAAATCGGCTAAGGTGGCGATCTCCATAATGCCGCGAAAGATTGTCCGATGACTCTCGCTTCGACGAATCCCGCGCTCCGGCGCCAGGCCGTGATCAGCCCGCGGATCGAGGCGCTGCAGGATTCGAGGATCGCCGAGGTCGCGATGCTGGGCATGGGCCAGCCCGATGTGATTCCACTGTGGTTCGGCGAGGGCAACGAGCCGACACCCGCCTTCATCTGCGCGGCGGCGGCCAAGGCGATGGCGGCGGGCGAGACGTTTTATACTTTCGTGCTCGGCCTTCCATCCTTGCGCGACGCACTGGCCCAATACGAGACAGGCCTGCATGCCAGGCCGGTCGATCCCGGTCGGGTCGTGGTCACCAGTTCCGGCATGCAGGGGATTTTCCTGACGGTCCAGGCGATCGTCGATCCGGGTGACAATGTGCTGGTGGTCAGCCCGGTCTGGCCCAATATCCGGGCTGCAATCGAAATCTTCAGCGCCGAACCGCGCGACGTGGCCTTGGGCCGCACCGATGATGGTGGGTTTCACCTGGATCTGGCGGCACTCGAAGCGCGACTTGATCCGCGCACCAAGGCGGTCTTCGTCAATTCGCCCTCGAACCCGACCGGCTGGATGATGACCGAGGATGACGCGCGGAAGTTGCTCGATTTCACCCGCCGGCATGGGCTGTGGCTGATTGCCGACGAGGTCTATGCCCGAATCGTCTATGACCGCCGAGTGGCGACCTCGTTCCTCGATATCATCGAGCCGGGCGACCGCGTCGTCGTGGTCAACAGCTTTTCCAAGGCCTGGGCCATGACCGGCTGGCGCCTCGGCTGGTTGGTCGTGCCGGCAGAGCTGACCGAGACCTATATCAAGCTGATCCAATTCAATGTCAGCGGCGCGCCGACTTTCATCCAGCATGCGGCGGTCACGGCGCTCGAACAAGGCGACAGCTTCGTGACCGCGATGGCGAACCGCTATCGGGCCGGCCGCGATCAGGTGGTCGAGCGGCTGGGCGGCCTGTCGCGCGTCCGGTTGCGCTCGCCCGATGCCGCCTTCTATGCGTTTTTGCAGATTGACGGGCTGCGCGATTCCGTGAGTTTCGCCAAGCAATTGCTCGCCGAGACGCGCGTCGGCCTGGCACCGGGCGCCGCGTTCGGCACCGGTGGCGAGGGCCATTTGCGGCTGTGCTTCGCAGCCTCGGCCGAACGGCTGGCGCCGGCGCTGGACCGGCTGGCCAAGGCGCTGCGGTGAGATCGGGCCGGTCAATAAGCTTGTAGTTGTGCGGAGAGTTCCGCCAAACTGGTCGCATCGGGTTCGGCCTGCCGAAGGATAGCCTCGATGCAAACCGGTATTCGGCGGTCGGGCATTTACCGGACCGTAGCAAGGATCGTCTGGGCCATCAGGGCGAGACCCTCGCTGCCGCTTGGCTTGGCCGGTCTCGTGCTGCATGCGCTGGCCAATGGCCATTTCGGCATCTTTCGCGATGAGATGTATTTCATCGTCTGCGGCGATCGGCCCGATTGGGGCTATGTCGATCAGCCGGCCCTGGTGCCGCTGCTCGCCTCTTGGTCGCACGCCCTCTTCGGCGATTTCCTGCTGGGCTTCCGCCTGATCCCGGCGCTGGCGATGACGGTGGCCGTCATGCTGACCGCCGAGTTCGCCCGCGCCGTGGGCGGCGGGCGATTCGCCCAATGGCTGGCCGGCCTGTGTATGCTGCTGGCGCCGATCTTCCTCATCCAGGGTGTGTTGTTCTCGACCGACATGTTCCAGGCGCTGAGCTGGCTCGGCCTGGGCTGGGTGCTGGTGCGGTTGGAACAGACCGGCGACGAGCGCTGGTGGCTGGTCTTCGGCGCCATCGCGGGCTTCAGCCTCAACGCCAAATATCTGACAGCGTTCTTTCTGGTGGCGGTGACCGCAGGCTTGCTCGCCACGCCGCGGCGCAAATCGCTATCGCATCCCTGGATCTATTTGGCAGCACTCCTTGCCGGAATCATGGTGCTGCCCAATGTGCTGTGGCAGGCGTCGCATGGTTGGCCCTTTCTCGAACTGGGCAAGGCCGCGGCCGGCGGCAAGAATGTCGAGCTGTCGCCCCTGGCGTTTTTTCTGCATCAGATCCTCCTCACCGGACCTTTGGCGACGATCGTTTGGCTGTGCGGCTTGTGGGCATGCGCCGTTCGACCAAAATTCGCGGTCGCCCGCGCTTTCCCGATCGCGTGGCTGGTTCTGTTCCTGACGTTCGATGCGATGCACGGCAAGGATTACTACCTTTCCGCGATCTATCCGATTTTACTGGCGTTCGGTGCGGTGCGGATCGAAGCCTGGGTCGGTAATGCGGTGGCGCGCGGTCTGGCCCTGGCGAGCGTCGCGCTCTTGGGCGGCTTGGCCGCGCCGCTCGCCTTGCCGATTCTGCCGGTCGATGTCTTCATCCGCTACCAGGCATTTCTCGGAATCACCCTTTCCTCCGGCGAGCATCACCGACTGAGCGTCTTGCCGCAGCATTACGCCGATATGTTCGGTTGGCGCGACATGGCCGAAAAGGTCGCCGCCGTCTATTGGTCGCTGCCGCCGCAGGATCGGGCGCGTGCCGTGTTCTTCGGCGATAATTACGGCGAAGCCGCGGCGATCGATCTGTTCGGCCGCCCGCTGGGTCTGCCGCCGGCCATCGCCGGTCACAACAATTATTACCTCTGGGGCCCCGGTGACCATGATGGCAGCGTCATCATCATTCTCGGCGGTAGCACAGAACATTATGCCGAATTGTTCGGCTCGTTCGAGGTTGCCGGTCGCATCGATTCGCCTTACGCGATGCCGTATGAAACCGACAAGCCGATCTACGTCCTGCACGATATGAAGATCCCGCTGCAAGATTACTGGCCGCAGACGAAGCATTTCGAATGACGCGCATCGGCCGATGCGGACTCTGAACTCACCGTCACCACTTCGTGTTTGCAGACCGAAGCGTCGCGGGCCAGCCGCACGGCCCACACAGAGGGAGAGCCATCATGGCGAGTTTCGACACGACCCAGAAGAGGATTGCGACCTGTTTGTGGTTTGACCATGGCCAGGCGCGCGAGGCGGCCGAATTTTATGCCGCAATATTTCCCGATAGCTCCGTGAACGCCCCCTTTCTGGCGGTCTCCGACTATCCGGGCGGCAAGCAGGGCAATGAACTTGTCGTCGAGTTTACCGTGCTGGGCATGCCGTTTGTCGGCCTCAATGGCGGCCCGCAATTCAAGCTCAGCGAGGCGGTCAGTCTTCAGGTCTATACCGACAATCAAGAAGAAACCGATCGCTATTGGGATGCGATCGTCGGCAACGGTGGCGCGGCATCGCAATGTAGCTGGTGCAAGGACAGATACGGCCTGTCGTGGCAGATCGTCCCGCGCGCCTTGCTCAGTGCCATATCCGATCCCGATCGAGCGGCGGCCAAGCGCGCCATGGATGCGATGATGGGCATGACGAAGATCGATATCGCCGCGATCGAGCGGGCGCGGGCCGGGCAGCCGGTCGGATGAGCCGGTCCGCGTCGGCCACACTGTTTCGTCCTATCGCTCGTCGGACCAGGAAAGTACCATCATGAGCCAGAGCGGTTCACCACAAGGAAGCGCCCCATCTCACCTGATCGACGAGCGGATCCGCGAACTGAGCGACTGGCGGGGCCGAATGCTCGCCCAGCTCCGCGCCCTGATCAAGCAGGCCGATCCGGAGGTCGTCGAGGAGTGGAAGTGGCGAGGGGTTCCGGTATGGTCGCACGACGGCATCATCTGCACCGGCGAGACCTACAAGAAGGTCGTCAAGATGACCTTCGCCAAGGGGGCCGCCCTTGATGACCCGTCGGGCCTTTTCAACTCAAGCCTCGACGGCAACACCAGGCGTGCCATCGATTTCCACGAAGGCGAGGCGATTGACGAGGTAGCGTTGACAGCCCTGATCCGCGCGGCCGTGACGCTGAATCAGTCCCGCTCACGCGGCAAGCGGTGACGTTGAGAGCCGATTTGGTCCGGTGGTGAATTCACGCCGCCGCCTCGGTGAATTGCAGCTTGGCCAGCCGGGCATAAAGCCCGTCCTGGCCGATCAGCGCGTCGTGCCGGCCGGTGGCGATCACGCGGCCATGGTCGATCACCACGATGCGGTCGGCCTTGCGCACGGTGGCGAGCCGATGGGCGATCACCAGGGTCGTGCGGCCGGCGGCCAGCCGGGTCAGCGCCTGTTGCACGGCGCGTTCGGATTCGGCGTCGAGCGCGCTGGTCGCCTCGTCGAGCAGCAGGATCGGCGGATTGCGCAGGATCGCGCGCGCAATCGCGATGCGCTGGCGCTGGCCGCCCGACAGGCGCACCCCCTTTTCGCCGAGGAACGTGTCGAAGCCATCGGGCAATCGGTCGAGGAACTCCGCGGCCGCGGCCGCTTCGGCCGCGGAACGGACCTCGGCATCACTCGCCTCGGGCCGGCCATAGCGGATGTTCTCCCAGGCATTGCTGCTGAAGATCACCGGATCTTGCGGCACCAGCCCGACCCGCGCGCGGACCGCCGCCGGATCGGCTTGGCGGATATCTATACCGTCGATTCGCACGGTTCCGGCGGCCGGGTCGTAGAAGCGCAGCAGCAATTGAAACACTGTGGTCTTGCCGGCGCCGGACGGGCCGACCAGTGCCACAGTTTCGCCTTTTGCGACCGTGAGCGAAAAATCTTCGAGCGCCGAGCGGTCGGGCCGGGTCGGATAATGGAAGGTGACCCGGTCGAACGCGATTTCGCCCAGCGGCGGGTCGGGCAACTGCGCGGGCTGGGCCGGTGCAGTGATTTCCGGCCGCTCGTTCAGCAGTTCGACCAACCGTTCGGCTGCGCCTGCGGCGCGTTGGATCTCGCCCCAGAGTTCGGTGATCGTGCTGCCTGAACTCGCAACCAGCACGGCATAGAGCACGAAGGCCGAGAGTTCGCCGCCGGTCATCCGGCCCTCAATGACTTCGCGCCCGCCCAGCCACAGCCCGAAGATGATGGCGCCGAAGCCCAGCAGGATGACGATCAGGATGAGCCAGGCGCGGGTGTTGATCCGCCGGAGCGCCGTCGCCACCGAAGCCTCGACCGTCGCACCGAAGCGTTGGCGATCGACCGGTTCATGGGTGAAGGCCTGCACCGTGCGGATCGCATTGATCGATTCTTCGGCATAGGCACCGATATCGGCGACGCGGTCTTGCGTCGTGCGCGACAGGCGCTTTTCGCGCCGGCCGAAAATGATCAGCGGCACAATCACGACCGGCACGATGCCGATGATCACGGCGGCGAGCTTTACGCTGGTAACGACCAGCATGAAGATCGCGCCGGCTAGCATCAGTCCGTTGCGCAGCCATTGCGAAATCGCCGAGCCGATCACGGTTTGCAGAATCGAGGTATCGGCGCTCAGCCGTGACAGAATCTCGCCGGTCCGCGCCGTCTCGAAAAAGCCGGGTGACAGGCTCAGCATGCGGTCGTAGACGCTGCGGCGCAGATCGGCGGCGATGCGCTCGCCGAGCCATGAGACGAGCGAGAACCGCACGCAGGTCGCGATCGCCAGCACGGCGACCACGCCGAACAGTTGGAGCGCCGTCGCATCCAGCTCGGTGCGGCTGCCGCTCGAAAAGCCTCGGTCGATCAGTTGCCGCAGATAGGGGCCGAGCGCCAACATCATACCGGCGGCGACGAGCAGGGCAAGCGCTGCCCCTGCGGCGCGTCCACGATAGGGCGCGACAAAGGGCAGGAGCAGACGCAAGGCGGCGACGTTGGGCCGCTTGGCCGGGCTCGCCTGAATCTCGGTCATGATCGCTGCCTCTGGAAAACGGTGCCCCCGGTCGGCGGCCGGAATTAAGATGGTGGCGTCGCGCGCGGACGGCAAGGCGGATTGCGCACCGGAAAGCCGTGCATTGCAGCCTCGCGCTTGCGGCCGACCGCGACCGGTCTTCCACGTTGCATCCGGCCGGCGCTGTTGCTATGACACGCGGCCGATTGCGGAGCTTGGGTGCCATGAAGACCGAAATTCACCCCGATTATCATGAGATCAACATCGTCATGACCGATGGGGCCAGTTACACGACCCGTTCGACTTACGGGAAGGCCGGCGATACGCTGCGTCTCGACATTGATCCGAAGTCTCATCCGGCCTGGACCGGTGGGCAGCAGCGCCTGAACGAGGCGGGCGGTCAGGTCGCGCGCTTCAACAAGCGCTTCGGCGGTTTCGGCATCAAGTACTGACCGGCTTCGGCCCGGTTACGACAGGCTGATGCCGGTATGCCGGGCCACTCGATCGGCCTCGCGGCGGACCATCTCGTCCAGTCGTGAGACTCGAAGATAGAGGCGCATGCTGCGGTCGAGCAGCCCGTTAAGCCAAGCATCGCCCAGGGCTACGACGTCGGGATTCTCCGCAAGGCACGTGCTGCGGCCGCCGAGTGAAAATGGCTCGGCGGCGGCTTCGGCCAAGGTGATTTCTCCGGCATGCACCGCTTTCTGCGCCAAAAGCCACGCCATGACATGGGTCAGTCGGGCCGTGAGACGCATTGCCTCGCAGCACAGAATAAGACGGTCGGTCGGCTGTAGGGCACGCTGACGACGCAGTTCGGCGGCGATGACATAGTTCCGCGCTTCGAGCAGCAAACCCATCGCCTCGTCATAGGTTCGGCCGAAAAACTCGGTATGTGCCGGAACCGCCGTCATTCCCCGCTTTCCTTTTAGCCAGGTCGTGCCCCATGGCCGCGGCCGCTCGCCGCCCTCTTGAACGCCCGCCGGGTGTTCCTATCTATTAAACGGTTGGATGCCGAATTAGGGTCCAACCCGTCGACCGGCGGGCCGTTGGCCGCTGGCAGGCATCTCCGGCGGCGCGGCTTTCTGATTTCATATTGCTCAATTTGAGGATGTGACTATGCGCAACTACGATTTTTCCCCCTTGTTTCGTTCGACCGTTGGCTTTGATCGGCTCGCTCGCCTTGTCGATACCGCGACCCGCGCGGACGAGGCATCGCTCAGCTATCCGCCCTACAACATAGAGAAGTTGGGTGACGATGACTATCGCGTTACGATGGCGGTGGCCGGCTTCAGTTCCGACGAAATCGACATTACCCTGAACGAAAATACGTTGGTGGTCACCAGTACCGCCAAGCCCGAAGAGAAAACCGCGCAGTATCTGCATCGTGGCATTGCGCGCCGGGCCTTCGAACGGCGTTTTCAATTGGCCGATCATATCAAGGTGCGTGGGGCCACGCTGGCCAACGGGTTGCTTGACGTTGATCTGGTGCGCGAGGTGCCCGAGACACTGAAGCCGCGCAAGATCACAATCCAGGCCTCGTCCAGTCCGACGGCGGTGATCGAGCAAGCTGCCGCGTAACCAGTTTCCGTACTTGTCATGCGCCGTGCCGATTTCTGTCGCGAGATCGGCCGGCGTTCCCAGACAAAACGCCGCCAGAGGCTCTGGCGGCGTTTGGGTGTCTTGAAAATGCTACCGTGGCCGGGAAGTGCGATCTGCAAAAATGTGCTACCGTTCCGGGAAGAAAGGTGCTGCGGTTTCTGATTTAAAGAATGGCGCCGAGAGATTAATGATTCCTGGATAATGAAGCAGTCGGGTGACTATTGAGCGGTCCACCCGCCATCCATCGACAGAGCCGTGCCGGTCGTGGTCGCCCCGTTTTCGCTGCACAGGAATACGGCGAGCGCGCCCAGCTGTTCCGGCGTGGTGAATCGGTGCAGCGGCTGCTTCTCACTGAGCAGGGCGATTTTTTCCTGTTCGACACTGGTGCCGTTCCGCTGCGCGCGATCTTCGATTTGCTTTTGAACCAGAGGGGTTAGCACCCAACCTGGACAGATGGCGTTGCAGGTGATGCCGGCCTTGGCGTTCTCCAGCGCGATCACCTTGCTCAGGCCGACGATGCCGTGTTTGGCGGCGACATAGGCGGCCTTCTGTTCGCTCGCCACTAGCCCGTGGGCCGAGGCGATGTTGATGATGCGACCCCATCCGGCTTTTCGCATCACCGGAATCGCCGCTTTGCTCGCATGAAAAGCCGCGGAAAGATTGATCGCGAGAATCGCATCCCATTTATCTTCCGGAAACTCCTCGACCGGTGCGGTGAATTGAATGCCGGCGTTATTGACCAGAATGTCCGCCCCGCCGAGATCCTGAACGGCTTGGGCGACCATGGCGCGGATCTCGGCCGGTTTCGACATGTCGGCGGCGCAATAGCCGACCTTGACGCCGTGCGTCTTGGCGAGCGTGGCACGGATCTGCTCGATTTCGGCCGCTGGCCCAAAGCCGTTCAGCAGGATGTGGCAGCCATTCGCGGCCAGCGCCGTCGCGATGCCATGGCCGATGCCGCTGGTCGAACCGGTGACGATTGCGATTTTTCCATTCATTGCGTGATTCCTTGATGGTTGGATGGTCCGTGCCGCAAAAGCTTCCGTCCGACGGAAAAGCTCGATCGCTGATCGTCTGCCGATGCGTATGGCTTGGACGGTCGAATTTGCGGCGCGGGCTCTTAAAGGTTCAACGTTTGAACAGGCTGTCGAGCCCCGAGCGATGGCTCTGCTTGGCGTCGATCGCAGCGCGGGCACGGGCCGCTTCGGCTTCGAGCGCCCCAATGTAATCATTCAGTTCCGCCACGGAGAGCGGGGTCAAATCCATCGGCGGCAGCTTGCGGTGCCGCGGCAAGTCGTCGTCTTGAACCATGCTCACGCTCCTTGGCGATTGTGTCCCAAAGGTGCCAGGCGGTTGCCGCTGCCGACCGCCTCGGCGACTGATGCAAAGCCGTCTCGGCGCAGCAAGGCGGCCAGGTCACGCTTGATCCGGCCGATCAGCGCCGGTCCGTCATAGGCGAGCGCGGTATAGAGCTGCACCAAGTTGGCCCCGGCGCGGATTTTACGATAGGCGTCCGCACCCGACGCGATGCCGCCGACGCCGATCAGCGGCAAACTGCCGCGGGTCAGGCGATACATCTCGTCGAGCGTCCGGGTCGAGGGGTCAAACAGCGGGACGCCGGACAGCCCGCCCGGTTCCGGTGCATCCGGGCTTCTAAGATCGGCCGGTCGGGCGGTGGTGGTGTTGGAGACGATCAGACCGTCGATCGCCGCACCCATGACGATTTCGGCGACATCTTCCATCTCCTGGCGCGTCAGATCGGGTGAGATCTTGATCAGGAGCGGCGGTCTGGCGTCGGTCAGCGCACCGCGCGCCTCGATGACCGCCGCGATCAGTGTGGCCAATTCGCCGCGCCGTTGCAGATCACGCAGTCCCGGCGTGTTGGGGGACGAGACGTTGATGACCAGATAATCGGCGAAGGGGCCGAGTGCCGTCACGCCGCGGCGGTAATCCGACGCGGCATCGGCGCTGTCGCGGTTCTTGCCGAGATTGACGCCGAGCATCCCGCGGCGCGGGCGGCGGGCCAGCCGGGCCGCGACGCATTCCAGCCCTTGATTGTTAAAGCCCAGGCGATTGATGACCGCCCGATCCGCGGCCAGACGGAACATCCGGGGCTGGGGATTTCCGGCCTGCGGCCGCGGCGTTACCGTGCCGATTTCAACGAAGCCGAAGCCCCAGCGCAGCATGGCGTCCGGAACCTCGGCATTCTTGTCGAAGCCTGCGGCGAGTCCGACCGGATTGGGAAAATCGCGGCCCCATAGGGTTGTTGCCAAAACCGGATCGTCCGGCATCGTCCGGCGTGGCGCGAAGCCGAAGGTCAAGGCGCGGATCGTCAGCCCGTGCGCCCGCTCTGGCGGCAAGCGGCGCAGCAGCGGCAGGATCAGAGTGCTCAAGCCACGCATGGTCAATCCAAAGCGGGGAAAAGATGGCTGCCGTCGGCGCCGAGCGGCAGGGCACGGACCCAGATAACGGCATCCATCGGCAACGCGCCATAGAGATGCGGGAAAAGCCAGTTGTTGCGCGAGGGTTCCCATTTCAGCGCCGGGCCGAGCGCCGCCGGATTCACGGCCAGCAGCACCAGCCCATCCTGGCCGGCGCGATGCCGCGCCACGCTTTCGATAATCTGATCACGGGCAGAGAAATGGATGAAGCCGTCGGCCCGGTCCTGGGACGAACCGTCATAGGCCCCTGCGGCGGTGGCCACCTGCCATTCGTCATGGCGGCAGACATGGAAGATCAAGATATCAGTCATCAGGTTGGCGAGGTTACGCTTGTGGCCGCAAGCGCGCAACCCGCGCCCAGTGCGCCGCGGGGACTCGAGCTTCCAGGCGCGAATCCAGTGAAAATTACAACCGATTCCCCCGCGCTCCGGTCAAACTGATTGTCGCAAAGCGCGCAGTACGTTCGTATGTTCAGTCCCTTTTAAGGGATTGAGAGCTAAACCGGGTCTACGCTCGCGATGATCAGGGGGTACTGCCATGAAACTTTCATTTCGTCTGACCGCGTTGGCGGTGTTCTTACTGAGCGGATCGGTCTCGGGCATGGCGGATCAGCCGCCTTCACGCGAACAGTTGAAGCAGGAATACGTCCGTCCGACCCGCGTCCCCTATCCCGCCGACGATCCTTATGACGCGCAGAAAGCGCATTTGGGGCAGATGCTGTTTTTCGAGCCGAGACTGTCCGGGTCGAAATGGATCGCGTGCTCGTCCTGCCATAATCCTGGGATGTCATGGAGCGATGCGCTGCCGCGCGGTATCGGTGCCGGCATGAAGCCTCTGGCTCGCCGGACCCCGACCATCCTTAATCTGGCGTGGTCGGATTTGCTCATGTGGGATGGTCGCAAAACCGGACTTGAGGATCAGGCATTCGGGCCGATCACCTCACCGGATGAAATGAATGGGACGATCGAGGAACTGATCCTGCGAATCAGCGCCATCCCGGCCTATCAGGCCGAATTCAAAAAGGTATTCGGTGCCGAGGGTGTGTCGGAGCGCGGTATTCGTCAGTCGATCGCGACCTATGAGCGCACCGTGGTTTCGGGTCAGGCGCCGTTCGATCGGTGGATTTCCGGCGATGACGCGGCGATCTCGGACAGTGCAAAACGCGGTTTCGATTTGTTTAATGGCAAGGCGAATTGCGCGGTGTGCCATAGCGGGTGGAATTTCACGGATAACGGCTTTCACGATATCGGGCTGTCCGACAGCGACATCGGTCGCGGGGCTTGGCTCAAGCTTCAGAGCATGCAGCAGGCATTCAAGACGCCGACCTTGCGCGACATCTACCGTCGCGGCCCGTATATGCATGACGGTTCGATCACCACGCTCGTCGAGGTAATCGACCATTACGATCGCGGCGGCACGGTGCGCCCCAGCCTGTCCGACGAAATGCGGCCGCTGCATCTGAGCGGGCCGGAAAAACAGGATTTGCTGGCCTTCCTCGCCACACTGACCGGCGATGATCCGCCGGTGACCTTTCCGGTCCTGCCTAGTTCGCAGACTGCGGCGCGCTGAATTTTTCCAACACGGAGCCACACCAAATGCGGTTCGAGATCCCTGCTTATTCTTTCGTCCTGCTCATCGCGGTGCTCAGCCCCGCGCGTGCCGATGGCGTCACGGTCTTTCAGGAGGGGAAGAAATTCTCCGAGGCCGAAGTGACGGTGAAAGTTGGTGAAACCGTAACATTTTCGAATAAAGATCCGATCACTCATAATGTCTATTCCAGCACGCCCGGCATGTCATTCGACCTGAAAACCCAAAAATCCGGCGAATCGACGACGATCACTTTCGATCATGCCGGCGAGGCAGAGGTACATTGTGCCATCCATCCGCAGATGGTCATGAAGGTGAAAGTCCAGTAGCGAGGAGGCGAAGGTGAGTATCCGTACCAGATTGCTGATCGGCTTTCTCCTTGTTATCGCAACCAGTGCGGCGACCGGGATCTATTCGCTCCTGGTGATCGCGGAGACCAGCGCGCTTACCGGCGAACTTTATGATCGACCGCTGATGGCCAGCAGCTTTGCGCTGAGCGCCACCGCCGATTTCGAGAAGGTCGACCGCGTCCTGGTTACCGCCGCCCTGGCCGAGTCAGGTGCCAAACTGGCGGAGCAGGGCGCCGCGCTCACCGCCCTTGAGGCAAGCGTGCTGGAAGACCTTGGCGTGGTCGAACAGCGGTTTCCCGATGCCCGCGGCACGGCAATGGTCAGTGATATCAAGAAGCTGCTTGCCGAGTGGGACGGGCTGATGAAAGACATGGTCGCAGCGCCGCCCGGCCAGTTGCCGGCAATGCTGCCGGCCGAGGCCGCCTTGCGTGACAAGATCGAGGAGAAGCTCGACATTCTGGTCGAAGGTGCGAAGGAAGCGGGATTGGATTTTCGCGAGGAGGCGGCTGCGGTCGGCAAGACCTCGCACTGGATTCTGTTCGGCGCGGTCGGCTTCAGCGCAGCGGCCGGCATTATCATCGCTTTGCTGATCGGCCGCGCTATCGGCCGGCCGATCATCGCGATCACGCGGACCATGTCCGCCCTGGCTGCCGGCAATATCGACATCACGATTCCGGCACTCGAACGGCGTGACGAGGTCGGCCAGATGGCCAAAGCCGTCGAGGTCTTCAAGCAGAACGCAATCGAGGCGTTGGCCCATGCGGCCGCACGGGCCGAGGCGCAGGCGATCAAGGAGCGGCGTGCCGAAACGGTGGCCCAATTGACCGGGGCGTTCGATCGACAGATTTCCCGTGTGATTCAGACGCTCGGCGCGGCTGCCGGGTCGCTGATCACCACGGCCGAGCAAGTGACGCGCGTCGCCGGCGATACGCGCGGCAAGGCCTCCTCGGTCGCCACGGCCTCAGAGGAGGCCTCGGTCAGCGTTCAGACTGTTGCCGCCGCCACCGAAGAACTCGCCAGTTCGATCGCTGAAATTTCGCGCCAGGTGAAATTTTCGACCGAAATGGCGGAAAGAGCGGCGGATCAGGCGCAGGAAACCACGACGACCGTCGGCAGCCTGTCCGATGCGGCGGATCAGATCGGCAATGTCGTGCATCTGATTCAGGACATTGCCTCGCAGACCAATCTGCTGGCGCTCAATGCCACGATCGAGGCGGCGCGGGCCGGCGATGCCGGCAAAGGGTTCGCCATCGTCGCCAACGAAGTCAAGGCGCTGGCCGGACAAACCGCTCGGGCAACCGATGAAATCGCCGGTCAGGTCGGGTCGATCCGCAAGGCGACCGGCAGCGCTGTCGAGGCGATTCAAAAGATCTGCGCGACGATCGCCGACCTTAATTCAACCGCTTCCTTGATCGCAGCGGCCATCGAGCAGCAAGGTGATGCGACGCGCGAGATCGCCCACAATGTGCAGAAAGCCGCTGTCGGGACCGGCGAGGTGGCGCTCAATATCGTCAGCGTGCTCGATGCATCGAGCGTCAGCCAGGATGCGGCGGCGCAGGTGTTCGACAGTGCGCGCGGCGTGTCGGAAGAGGCAGCGGTGCTGCGCGACGAGGTGCAGTCATTCCTCTCGGGAATTCACGCCGTCTGATCGCCGGCCGTTTCAAACGGATCGACCGGCCACTGGGTCAACGCGGCCCGAACGTGAGCGACGACACTCGCCCAATCGCCTGGCGCCGGTTGGCGAAACTGTCGAAGTGTCGGGTACCAGGGGCTGTCGGTTCGGGCGAGCAGCCAGCGCCAGCAGGAATCGAACCGGTTTAACAACCAAACCGGCTTGCCGAGCGCACCGGCCAGATGGGCGACCGCGGTATCGACGCTGATAACGAGATCGAGCGCCTCGACCAAGGCGGCGGTCTCGGCAAAATCGGTGAGTTCGGCGGTGAAATCATGGAGCACCATCCCGTCGGGCGGGCGCTTCGCCTGTAATGCCGGCTCGCCCTTTTGCAGCGAGATGAAACTGACGCGGTCGAGGCCGGCAAGCGGCGCCATCTGCGCCAGAACCATCG
>JBAVTK010000441.1:0-5160 GCA_049696095.1 Aliidongia sp.
CCGATCGGTCTTGCGATCCATCCCGATTGGGGGCTGTGGCACAGCTATCGCGGCGCACTCGGCTTGACCGTGCGGCTCGATCTGCCACCACCCGATTCCCGCCCGTCACCGTGCCGCGGCTGTGTCGATCGACCATGCCTGACCGCTTGCCCGGTCGGTGCGTTCGGGTCGGCCGGCTATGATGTCGCGGCCTGCATCGCCCATCTCGACACCGCTGAGGGGGGCGAATGTCGCATAGCGGGTTGCCTGGCACGCCGAGCCTGTCCGGTCGGCACCGGCACGCGGCACGGGCCGGAACAGGCGGCGTTTCACATGCGGGCGTTCCGCCGGGCCCAGCGCTAGCGCCGAGTGGGTCAGCGAAGCCGGCGCGAGACCACAATCGCGATGAGGCCGGCGATGGCAAGTCCTACGCCGCGATAGGCCCAGATCGTCTGATCGATCATGAAATTGCCGGCAGGATAAGGAAACGTCCCGGTGCCCTGGCCGATCCAGAGCAAGCCCAGCAATGTCGCGAGAACACCGACGACAAGCAGTGCGAATTTTACCACCTTCATGACCCACCCCCTTTGATTTCTTATCGCTTATAGCAGGTTCGACCGGCGGAACCAGTTGTAATGTCCGAAGCCACCGGGCTTCAAATATTACCGGGCGCGCGGCGCCCAGTGTGACCGGCCCGGCCGAACCATTTGGCTTTGGGGCTCGCCATGCTATGCCAACTCGCCTCGCTCCTTGGAAAAAGCCCCCCGCAAACCATGACCCTTGACGCCGAAGCCCTCCCCGCCATTCCGGCCGATGCCACGCCGATGATGGCGCAATTCCTGGAGATCAAACACCAGCATCCCGACCATCTGCTGTTCTATCGGATGGGTGATTTCTACGAGATGTTCTTTGAGGATGCGGTCAAGGCGTCGGCGGCGCTCGACATCACGCTGACCCGGCGCGGCCGGCATGATGGGCAGGATATCCCGATGTGCGGCGTGCCGGTTCATGCCGCCGATGCCTATCTGGCGCGGCTGATCCGCCAGGGCTTCCGCGTCGCGATTTGCGAGCAGATCGAAGATCCGGCCGAGGCGAAGAAGCGCGGCGGCAAGCAGCCGGTGAAACGCGGCGTCGTCCGCATCGTCACGGCCGGCACGATCACCGAAGACAATCTGCTGGATGCAAGGCGGCATAATTTCCTGGCCGCGCTGGCCGAGGCGGCGGGTGACTATGCGCTGGCCTCGGTCGAGCTTTCGACCGGCGAGGTCGAGTTTCAGCCGGTCGCGGCGGCCGGGCTGGGCGCCGCGCTGGCCCGGCTCCAGCCGGGCGAATTGTTGCTCGGCGAGCGGCTGCTCCAGAAGCCTGAACTGTTCGAGCTATTGGCGGAATGGCGTGCCGTGCTGACGCCGCAGCCCAATGCCCGCTTCGACAGCGAGGCCGGGCGGCTGCGCCTGGCCCGGCTCTATGGCGTCGGCACGCTCGACGGGCTCGGCAGTTTCGGGCGGGCGGAATGCGCGGCCGGCGGAGCGCTGGTCGAGTATATCGACCTGACCCAGCGTGGCAAGCTGCCGCCCCTGAGTGCCCCGCGTCGCCTCAGCGCCGGGGCGGTCATGGAGATCGACGCAGCGACCAGGCGCAATCTCGAACTGGCGCTGACGCTTTCGGGCGAGCGGCGCGGAAGCCTGCTCGCCACGATCGACCGTACCGTCACCGGCGCCGGGGCACGGCGCTTGGCGGCGGATCTGGCCGGGCCGCTGACCGATCCAATGGCGATCGAAGCCCGGCTCGATCTGGTCGAGCTTTTTGTACGCGGCGAGCGGCTGCGCCAGGATCTGCGTGCGCTCCTGAAGGAATGCCCGGACATGGCACGCGCATTGTCGCGCCTGACGCTCGGCCGTGGCGGCCCGCGCGATTTGGCCGGCTTGCGCGACGGGCTCAGCGTGACGGCGCGGCTGAAGCCGCTATTGGCCGCCTTGCCCGAAGCCGGGGGCGGGTTGCTGCGTCGGGCCGTGGCGGATCTGGGCGAGCATGAGGTGCTGACCGACCGGCTGGGCCGCGCACTCGCCGAAGAACTGCCGCTCTTCGCCCGCGACGGCGGCTTCATTGCTGCCGGCTATGCCTTCGAACTTGATGAATGGCGCCAGCTGCGCGACGAAAGCCGGCGCACGATGGCCGCGCTCCAAACGCGCTATGCCGAGGCGACCGGCGTCGCCAGCCTCAAGATCCGGCATAACAATGTGCTGGGTTATTACATCGAAGTGACCCCGGCCCATGCCGGCAAGCTCGATAGCGGACCGGGCGGCCTCTTCATCCATCGCCAGACCATGGCCAACGCCATGCGCTTTACCACGGTCGAACTGAGCGAGATCGAGACCCGGATCGGTCAGGCGGCTGACAAGGCGCTGGCGCTCGAACTGGCGCTGTTCGAGGATCTCGTCGGCGAGGCGGTGGTACGCGCCGAGGCGATCCAGCGCGCCGCCGCCGCCCTGGCCGCGCTCGATGTCGCGGCCTCCCATGGCGAACTCGCGGTCGAGCGGCGCTACTGCCGCCCGATGGTCGAACCCGGCACCGCCTTCGAGATTCGCGGCGGCCGGCATCCGGTGGTCGAGGCGGGGCTTCCGGCCGGCGGCCGGTTCGTCGGCAATGACTGCACGCTTGAGGCGGGCCGGCGGCTCTGGCTGCTGACCGGGCCGAACATGGCGGGCAAGAGCACGTTTTTGCGCCAGAACGCGCTCATCGCCGTGCTGGCCCAGATCGGCGCCTATGTTCCGGCCGACTCGGCGCGGATCGGCATCGTCGATCGGCTCTATAGCCGCGTCGGGGCGGCCGACGATCTGGCGCGCGGCCGTTCGACCTTCATGGTCGAGATGGTCGAGACCGCGGCGATTCTGAACCAATCCGGGGCGAACGCGCTGGTCATCCTCGACGAGATCGGCCGCGGCACGGCGACCTATGACGGGCTGTCGATCGCCTGGGCCGCGGTCGAGCATCTGCATGACCGCAACCGCTGCCGGGCGCTGTTCGCCACGCATTATCACGAGCTGACCGCACTCGCCACGACACTGGCCGATCTCGCCTGCTACACCATGCGGGTCAAGGAATGGCAGGGCGATGTCGTCTTCCTGCATGAAATCGCACCCGGTGCGGCCGACCGCTCCTACGGCATCCATGTGGCCCGGCTGGCGGGCCTGCCCAAGCCGGTGATCCAGCGCGCCGAAGCGGTGCTGGAAATCCTCGAACAGGGCGAGGCCGGGAGTGCGCTCACCCGGCTCGCCGACGATCTGCCGCTCTTCACCGCGGCCAAGCGCAGCCCGAAGCCGTCGGCGCCGGTTGAGCCATCGGTGGTGGAATCCGCGCTCAAGGCAGTGAACCCGGACGAGCTGACGCCCAAGGGGGCGCTGGAGATGCTCTATGCGCTCAAGGGTATGATTGCGGGGTAATTGGCGCGCGGCGATGGCCCGCGACAGCGAATGGGGCCAGGGCAACAACGCCATCGCGCCGGTCTCGGCATGGCGACAGGCGCTTGCTTGCCAGGACAGTAGCTTGTACCGTCCATCCCTCACCCACTGCCGTGATCGACTCCTCCGATGTGCTCCCTGTTCAATCTCGTGGTCGGCGCGCTCTCGCTCTATTATTGGATTTTGATCATCGCGGCGGTCATGAGCTGGCTGACCGCCTTCGGTGTCATCAATCGCCGTAATTCGGCGGTCGCGATGATCGAGGATATGCTCTATCGCGTGACCGAACCGGCGCTGCGGCCGCTCCGGCGGATCATTCCGCCCTTGGGCGGGGTCGATATCTCGTTCATCGTCCTGATCCTGCTGCTGATCTTCGTGCAGAATTTGCTCTATGAGTATCTCTTCCATGTCGCCTGTTATTATTGACGGCAAGGCCGCCTCGGCGGGCTTGCGCGCCCGCGTCACCGCGGCGGCGGCCGATTTGAAGGCGGCAAACGGGCTGGTGCCCGGCTTGGCGGTCGTGCTGGTCGGCGAGGATCCGGCGAGTCAGGTCTATGTCCGGGCCAAGGCCAGGGCGACCGTCGAATGCGGGTTTCATTCAGCCGAGCACAAGCTGCCCGTCCATACCGCGCTCGCGGATTTGCTGGCGCTGATCGATCGCTTGAACCGCGATCCGGCGATTCACGGCATTCTGGTCCAGCTGCCGCTGCCGCGCGGGCTCGACGAGGATGCGGTAATCGCCGCGATCGATCCGCTGAAGGATGTCGACGGGCTGCATCCGGCGAATGCCGGTGCCCTGTGGAACGGTTTGCCGGGGCTGGTGCCCTGCACGCCGCTCGGCTGTTTGCTGCTGTTGCGCCAGGTCCGGCCGGTGCTGGCCGGGCTCGATGCCGTGGTGATCGGCCGTTCGGTCCTGGTCGGCAAGCCGGTCGCGGGTTTGCTGCTGGCCGAAAGCTGCACCGTCACCATGGCCCATTCGCGCACCCGTGACCTGCCCGAATTGTGCCGCCGGGCCGATATTGTCATTGCCGCGGTCGGGCGGCCGGAGCTGGTGCGCGGCGATTGGATCAAGCCGGGCGCCACGGTGATCGATGTCGGCATCAACCGGGTTGTGGCCGATGACGGCAAGTCTCGGCTGATCGGCGATGTCGCCTTCGCCGAGGCCGCTCAAATTGCCGGGGCGATCACGCCGGTTCCGGGCGGCGTCGGGCCGATGACCATCGCCTGCCTGATGCGCAACACGCTGGTGGCGGCTTGCCGCATCGCCGCCGTGCCGGAGCCGCCTCTCTGAACCGGCTCGTCGGTGCCGCGCTCGGCGCGCTGTTGATCGCGGCCGGCGGCGATGAGCCGGCCCGGCATTATGATCTTTTGCTGGCCGCGCATGATTACGGCACGCTGGCCGCTCAGTTGAAGCAAGGCATGGAAACCCAGACCTTGCTCCGGCCGACGCTGGCCTGGGAACAGCAGCGCGTCATGGAAGGCAGTTCGATCTTCATCGGGGCGATGTATGCGCTCGATCTGTTGGCGGCCGGGCGCGATGGGTCTGCCGAAAGTGGCGAGAATGCCGTCATCGTGGCGCTCTATACCCTGGCCGCGATCGAGACGGATGGCGTCAAATGTATCGATCCGGCGGCCGGCGCGGCGCGGCGGCGGCAATTCGCTCGGATTCTGGCCCCGGTCTGGGCCGAATTGCGCACGCTGCCCGACGACCGGGTCGTTCGCG
>JBAVTK010000442.1:0-1746 GCA_049696095.1 Aliidongia sp.
CAACCGCGTTGCGGTAGAGGAATGGTTGGGGCGACACCCAAGGTAGTGTCCTGTTCCGTTTGGACCTGCTTACGGACCATGAACTTGGTAGGGTGTGTGCGGCAATGTTTGGAGCAGTTTGACCGTCATGCGTTTGGTGCTTTGTGCCCGAAGGGTAGACTGGTTCCGGCGGCGGACTTCTGCACATTTTGGTGAGGCCCGAGTGGGTTTTCCCGTTGGAAAGATTTGTCTTTTTCCAGAACGTCGTCGGGCTTCGAACGTTGCCATAAGAAAGGAGTGGGATTATGAGTGCTGTTGCATTGTCCGTGTTGGATCCATCGGCTGCCTTTGTGGATGTGGGCAGCGAACAAATGCACGTTTCGATTGCCGGTGGTCCGCCGGAGGTTTTCGGGACGTTCACCGCTGAGTTGCATCGTTTGCGTGACTGGCTCAAGGCGCGGGCAGTCGAGTCGGTGGCCATGGAAGCCACGGGAGTTTATTGGCTGCCGCTTTACGGGGTATTGGAAGCGGCCGATTTCCAAGTGCACATGGTTAATGGGAAGCAGACGCGCAATCTGCCGGGGCGCAAGAGTGACATGCTGGATTGCCAGTGGGGCGCAACCTTGCACGCGCATGGTCTGCTGCAGCCGGGTTTTGTCCCGACCGCAGACATCCGTCGTTTGCAGGACTATTTGCGACTGCGGGCCGATCATCTCACCAGCGCGGCGGCATGTGTCCAGCATCAACAGAAGGCGTTGGAGCGGATGAATATCAAGTTACACGATGTCATCAGCAGCCTGGTCAGCGACAGTGGCCAAAGGGTCATCACCGCCATTCTGGCCGGTGAGCGGGATCCCGAACGGTTGCTTGCGTTGTGCGATGTCCGCATCCAGAACAAAAAAGCCGAGCGCGTCAGGGAGTCCTTGCGTGGCACATGGGCCAAAGAGCATCTCTTTGCCCTGCGCCAAGCGGTCGAAAATTGGCAGCACTACCAGCGGCAAACCACCGCCTGTGACCAGCAGATTGAAGAGGTTCTACGGGAGTTGAGTGGCCCCGAGAAGCCTGGTGAACCCCCGGTACCGCCGGCCACCAAGCGTGGTGGCGTCAATGCTCCGCAGATTGACGATCTGCATCGTCTCGTATTCAAATTGTGCGGCGGCAAGGATTTGACGGTGCTGCCGGCTCACACCGACTACAGCCTGCTGCAACTCATCGGTGAAGTGGGGCTGGATCTGAGCCCCTGGCCCAGTGAAAAGCGCTTCACCGCCTGGTTGGGGCTGGCACCAGGCAGCCATCAAAGTGGCAAGCGCAAAGGTTCGGTGCGGCGCAAGCGCAACCGGGCCGGACGCCTGTTCTGCATGATGGCCCGCAGTTTGGCTCAGAGCAAAAACATCGCCTTGGGTGGGTTCTACCGGCGGATGGCTGGAAGGCGTGGCGGGCTGGTGGCCAACATCGCGCTGGCGCGCAAGCTGGCCAGTTTGTTCTGGCGGGTAATGGTCAAGGGCTTGAGTTACGCCGAGGCTGGGCTCAAATCCTATGAGGAACAGGTCTTGGAAACCAAACGGAGAGCCCTTTGCCGTTTAGCAAAACAACTCGGCAGGGTCGTCCTGCCAAGCTTGGCGGAGTTTCAGGCCGCCGAAACGTAATCAACGCCACAAAGGACACCAATGAATTCACCCCCCTGACACGTCAGTTCATGGAAAGGCGCTGCGCGCCAACCTTGGGCTGAGCGACGGTATCCCGTTGGGATACGAGACGGGGACGGGG
>JBAVTK010000443.1:0-6395 GCA_049696095.1 Aliidongia sp.
CGTCCTCGGCGGTGAAATGGTAATCGAGGGCCGCCAGATTCTCCCGCCACTGCGCTTCGGTGCGCGGCCCGGCGATCGCGGCGGTCACCAGCCGGTTGTTCAGCACCCAATTGAGCGCGAACTGGCCGGCGGTGATGCCGCGTGCCTCGGCATGGTGCCGGATCGCTTGCGCCAGTTCGAGGGTTTCGGGGCGCCATTCGGTCTCGTGAATCCGCTTGTCGCCGCGCCCGGCACGGGTGTCGGCCGGTGGCGGGGCGGCCGGGTCGTATTTCCCGGTCAGCACACCGCGCGCCAGCGGGCTATAGGCAATGACGCCGACGCCGTAATATGCGCAGGCGGTCAGATGCTCGGCCTCGGGCACGCGAAAGGTCGCGTTGTAGCAGGGCTGGCTTGCCGCCGGCCGGTCGATCCCGGCCTGATCGGCCAGCCAGGCCGCCTCGGCGACGCGCCAGCCGCGAAAGTTCGACACACCGAAATAGCGGATCTTGCCCTGGCGCACGAGATCGGCCATCGCATGCACTGTCTCGGCCAGCGGCGTGTCGTGATCCTCGCGATGGAGATAATAGATGTCGATATAGTCGGTGCCGAGCCGTTTCAGGCTCGCTTCGACCGCGTTCATGACGCGCGGGCGCGATAGGCCGCGCTGCAGCGGCCCTGGCCCGACCGGATTGCCCAGTTTCGTCGCGACGATCCAGCGGTCGCGCTCGCCCGCGATGGCGCGGCCGACGATTTCCTCCGACCGCCCCTCATTATAGACATCGGCCGTGTCGAGGAAATTGACGCCGCGTTCGCGCGCCTCGCCGATGATGCGGTGCGTGGTCGGCTCGTCGGTCTGGCTGCCGAACATCATGGTGCCGAGCACGATCGGCGAGACTTTGACGCCGCTGCGTCCAAGATTGCGGTATTCCATCATTCTACTCCCCCTGCGGCGGTTTACGAGAATCGACGCGTCGTGGAATGTCGCGTAAAATTGATTTCATAGCGGAAGTGGTGGAGGCGTACTACTTTGTTACCATAGGCCAAGGAGTGTTTTAATGTTGCCCGCCGTTCGGATCATGAGACATTTCCTCTATTTCGCACTCTTGTCGCCGATGGCGGCTACCGCGGCTCATGCCGATGAGTTTCCGCCCGATCTCGTCGTGTTCTGCGAGCCGACCCTGCGGCCGGTGCTGGCCCAGATCGGCGAGCTGTGGCAAAACCGCACAGGGGTGCCCGTGCGCGTCATCGCGGCCCCGACCCCTCTGCTGCTGGAGCAGCTTTACCATCATATCCGCAGCGATCTGATCGTGGCGCAAGGCGATCCGGCGCAGGCGGTGGAACGGCACCTCATCAAGCCGGAAACGCGCTTCGATGCCTGGCGCAACCGGCTGGTCGTGGCACAAGAGGTCGGGCAGGCGGCAAATTCCTGGCCGGCCGTATTGCATGACGGCAAGAACCGGGTTGCGCTGGTCGATGAGGCATTGGCCAGCGAAGGCAAGGCGACGCAACAGGCGCTGGAGTCCGGCGGGCTTCTCGATGCGGCCGCCGGCCGGTCGATCGGCACAGCGGACACGGCGGATGCAGCGTTCCTGCTCACCACCGGGGTCGCCCGGTTTGCCGTGATCGAGGCGACCGATCTGGCGGCCGACCCCTCGCTCACCTCGGCCGGTACGCTGGCCGACGAGTCCTATCCGGCGATCCGTTACTGGATCGCCCAGACCAGCGCCACGGTCAGCCCGGATACTGCTCGATTCGAAGCGTTTCTGCGCGATAAACCAGCGCAGGAAATCGCCCGCCGCAATGGGCTGGAGGTGTTACCATGACCGCGCCCGCATCGGTGCTTCATCCGCTCAACCGCCGCATCATGCATTGGCTGAACGCCTTGGCGATCCTGATCATGATTGGCAGCGGCTGGCGCATCTATAATGTCTATGCCGCCCTGCCGATCGATTTCGGCTTTCCGCTCTCGATCACGCTCGGCGGCAACATCTATAAGTCCGAGGCGCTCAGCAACGAGGATGGCCTGGCCAATGCCCTGCTCTGGCATTTCGGGGCGATGTGGCTCTTGGTGGTGAATTATGCCGCCTATCTGATCGTGGGCTTTGCCTCGGGTCATTTCCGGCGCGATTTCCTGCCGCTCACGCCGCGGACCCTGTTCCGCGATTTTCTCGATGCGCTGCGCTTCCGGCTGGG
This sequence comes from Aliidongia sp., assembly GCA_049696095.1. GTDB lineage: Bacteria > Pseudomonadota > Alphaproteobacteria > ATCC43930 > CGMCC-115725 > JAXDMU01. The sequence continues at coordinate 2,173 of JBAVTK010000443.1, forward strand.
GCACGACCTCGCCCATTACAATGCCGTGCAAAAGGCGTTCTATTGGGGCGTGCTCGGCGCTATTCTGGTGACGATCCTGTCCGGCCTCAGCATCTGGAAACCGGTGCAATTTCAAGAGTTGACCTGGTTGTTCGGCGGCTATGAGTTTGCGCGAGTCGTGCATTTCTTCGGGATGGCGGCGATCGTCGGCTTCATTGTCGTGCATATCGCGCTGACCATCCTGGTGCCGCAGACCCTGGTCGCGATGATCACCGGACGCGCCTGGAGGAGTCGGTCATGATCATCGAACGCCCGAAACTGGTCAGCGCGATCGAGCGGCGCGTCTTTCTGCGTCAGAGCCTCAGCCTCGGCGCCTTGACGCTGCTGTCGGGCTGCGACATTTCCGATCAGGACGCGGTGCAGAGCGTCTTGAAGCTGATGTCGCGCTGGAATGACCGGGCGCAAGCGCTGCTGTTCAACCGGCAAAGGCTGGCGCCGACCTATCCCGAAAGCGCCGCCGTGCGCGATTTCCGCTTCAATGCGTATTTTCCGGTCGATGAGATACCCAAACTCACCGCCGCCGATTACCGGCTCGAACTGTCCGGCCTGATCGCTGACAAGCGGCCCTGGACGGTGGAACAGATCGGGGCACTGCCGCAGGAAAGTCAGGTGACGCGCCATGTCTGCGTCGAGGGGTGGAGCATGATCGGCAAATGGAGCGGCCCGCGCTTCGGCGAGTTCCTCACGCGCGTCGGGGCCGACCTCACGGCAAAGTATGTGGGGTTTTATTGCGCCGATGGCTATTATGGCGGAATTGACATGCCGACGGCTCTGCATCCTCAGACGATCATGGCCGTGAAACTGTTCGACGAGACGATTCCGCAGAAATATGGCTTTCCCTTCAAAATCCGCATCCCGACCAAGCTCGGCTTCAAGAACCCGAAATGGATCACCGCGATCCATGTCACCAACCGCGAGCCCGGCGGGTTCTGGGAGGATCGCGGCTATAATTGGTTCAGCGGGTTGTGATTTCCTTACCCACTTCCCCTCTCCGCCCCATTGGGGCAGAGAGGGAGGCGAGTGCCATCTGTCGTCATGAGAAATGCTGATGCTGGTTGAGACGAACTGCGCCATCGCGGTCATGGCCAAGGCGCCGCGGCCCGGCCGGGTCAAGACGCGCCTCGTGCCGCCGCTGACGCCCGAGGCGGCGTCGGCGCTTAGTGCCGCCTTTCTGCGCGACATCACCGATAACATCGTGCGCGCCGGGCGGGATGCCGCGATCCAAGGCTATATCGCCTTTGCGCCGGCCGGATTTGAAGGCCTGTTCGACGGACTCCTGGCACCGGGCACCGGGCTTGTGCTGGCCGATGGGGCCGGCGATTGGCCGCGCGGCGTCGAGGGGTTCGGCCGTTGCCTGCTGCATGCGGTCGAGGCGCTGTTCGCGCGCGGCCACCCTTCGGTCTGCCTGCTCAATTCCGACAGCCCGACTTTGCCGACGACGCTGTTAGCCCAGGCGGCGCAAGCGCTGGCCGAGCCGGGTGATCGCGTCGTGCTCGGCCCGGCTGAGGATGGCGGCTATTATCTGATCGGGGTAAAGGCGCCGCACGCGCATCTGTTCGCCGATATCGCCTGGAGTACCGAGCAAGTCGCCGATCAGACGCGCGAGCGGGCGCGGACGCTCGGCCTCGAACTGGTGGAATTGGCGACCTGGTACGATGTCGATGATCGTGCCGCACTCGGGCGATTGCTCGACGAACTGGCGGGGACGGCACCTGACGGCCGGTTGACACCCTATCCCGCCCCGGCGACCGCCGCCGCACTTCAACAACTCGATCTGGCGAATTCCCTGGCCGCCGACGCGGCCTCGCCGATATCCGCCGACCCTGGAAGGAATCCCTGATGCCGACGACCAACACCGCCCTTGCCCGGCGCTATTTCGAAACCGTCGGCGACACGCGCTCCGACATCGCCGAGGCGCCGCCGGTCTGCATCTATCTTGAGGTGACGAACCGCTGCAACCTGCTCTGCACGACCTGTCCGCGGACCTTCGAGGATCTCGAACCGCCGATGGATCTGAGCTGGGATCTCTTCACCAAGATCATCGATCAGGTGCCGGGCCTAAAGCGCGTCGTGCTGCATGGCGTGGGCGAGCCGATGCTGGTCAAGGAACTGCCCCGGATGATCCGCTACCTCAAAGAGCGCGACATCTATGTGCTGTTCAATACCAACGGCACGCTCTTGGCACCACGCAAGCGCCGCGAGATTATCGATACCGGGCTCGACGAGTTGCGCGTCTCGGTCGATGCGGCCGATGCGGAAAGCTTCCTCAAGGTGCGCGGCAAGGACATGTTCGACCGCATCGTGCGCAATGTCAGCGAGTTCACGACGCTGCAAAAGGAGATCGGTGCGACCACGCCGCGCGTCTCGCTCTGGCTGACCGGCCTCAAGGAGACGGTCGAGCAACTGCCCGATTTCGTGCGCCTCGCCGCGCGGATCGGCGTCAAGGAAGTGCATCTTCAGCGTCTGGTCTATGACGAGCTGGGCCGCGGCCTGGCCCGCCCGGATTCCTCGCTGTTCGAGGCAACGCAACAGGCCGAGGCCGCGACGATCGAAGCCGCGACCGAGTTGGGCCGGACACTCGGCGTCATGATCGACGCCTCGGGGGCGACCGAGCCGGGCCTCAGCCTGCAACGCGCCGAGACCGACACGCCCTGGTCGTCCTGCCGCCGGCCCTGGTCGCTCATGTATTTCACCGCCCACGGCACGGCGCTCCCCTGCTGCATCGCGCCGTTTTCGACGCGCGGCTATGAGTCCTATACGCTGGGCAACGCGACCCAGCAGACCCTGGCCGAGATCTGGAACAGCGACGCCTATAAGAGCTTTCGCGCCGGCCTCATGAGCGACCAGCCGCCGAAACCCTGCGAGAATTGCGGGCTTCGATGGAGCCTCTAAGCGTCGCCCTCGTCATCCCGACGCTGAACGAGGCCGAATCGATCGGCGCCGTGGTGCGCGAGATCCCGCGCGACATCGTGCAAGAGATCATCATCGCCGATGGTGGCAGCCGCGACGGCACGGGCGAAATCGCCACGGCCGAAGGTGCCCGCGTGATCGTGCCCGCCGGCCGCGGCTATGGCCGCGCCTGCTTCGAGGGTGCGACCGCGGCCGGGCCGGACTGCACGATCATCGCCTTCATGGATGGCGACGGCGCCGATCGCGGCGATCTGATCGCGGGTTTGGTCGAGCCGATCCGCAATGGCAGCCATGATTTCGTGATCGCGTCGCGCACAAGGGGCGTGCGCGAGAAGGGGTCGATGAGTTGGCATCAAGTGCTGTCGGGCTATCTGGCCGGCCTCGGCATCGGGTTGCTCTACGGCCAGCGCTACACCGACATGTGCGCCTACCGCGCGATCCGCCGCGATTGTCTGACGCGGCTCGACATGCGGGAAATGACCTATGGCTGGAATATCGAGATGCAGATGAAGGCGGCGCGCGCCGGTTTGCGGATTCTGGAGATCCCGATGCCGTATCGGTGCCGCAGCGGCGGCAGTTCGAAGGTGGCGGGCTCGCTCAAGGGGTCGATCAAGGCGGGGTATCGGATCGTGGCGACGTTTTTTCGGGTGGCGGGGATGGAAGCGATCAGGTAGAACAGTCAGGAATATCTAATTTTATTTTCGCCCATGTCGTAGCACTTCCATGGCAGTTTAGTAACTTAGCTGTTAAATTCACAATCCGATGATGAGTTGCAATTTTTTTGCAATGGGAAGTTAGAAGCCTCAATGGAATTAATCGGGAAATTAAATGATGTCAAAATCAATACTAACAATCGAGGTAAAACTTGCGTCATCTGATATTAAATCAGAGATTTTTATGTCGAAGGCGTCGTTACTGGACTGGGATATCGTCTTATTTAAACCCAACATTAGTGGGTTTTTGTATGGTTATCCCAATAATTACATGGGCAAGCCAAGTTTGGATGATACGATGTCTTTCAAACTTAAAGAATGCTGTGAGCATTGGCGCCGTGAAATCAAACAGGCTATAGAAAATGGAAAAACAATTGTTGTTTTTATGACCTCATTATGTGAGGTTTACATAGATACTGGAACAAGAAATTACTCTGGAACCGGCAGAAATAGACAAACAACTAGGGTAGTAGAAAAAATTACAAATTATAATTCAATTCCGCTTAAATTCACACCAATAACTTCGACCGGTAATGCTACGAAACTTACGAAAATCGGCAC
>JBAVTK010000444.1:0-2096 GCA_049696095.1 Aliidongia sp.
GCCATCGCCTGTGCCGCCAGCCAGCCGGCGGCCAGCAGGGTGATCGAGAGCGGGGCCTCACCATAGCCCGCGAACGAGATACGCGGCACGAAGCCCGGATTGAGCAAGGTGGCGAGCAGCAGCCCAAGGGCCGAGACGCCCCAGCCGGCCCGGCGGCCGCCCAGGATGCAGGCGAACATCAACCCCGCCACCAGATGCAGGATGACGGTAAACAAGGCCAGACCATTCGGCGCCAGCCCGCCGCCGAACAGCGAGCCGAGGAAGGGGACGAACTGGGTATTGTAGGGGGCGACTGGCAGGAAGGAATAGCTGGGTGCGGATGAAGCGGTCGGAAAGGCCGCGTGATCGACCAGATATGCGGCATTGGGCAGCAGATTCAGGAACATGTCGGGCTGCGACGCCTGCATGGTCGCGGTGATGGCCAGGATCGGCAGAGCCAGCACGAGCATCCGGCCGAGCGCCGCCAGATCGGCGGCCCGATGTGGCCGGGGGATCAGACCCAGCAGCGAAACCAGCGCAAAGCCGAGCGCCGGAAGGCGCAGCGAAAACGGTGTCGCCACGCCCCACAGGGTCAGCAGCAGCGACAAGGCGCCCCAGCCGACCAGGAATTGCAGGCCCGGCCCGGCCCGGCCGCCGGTCAGCAATCTTCCGGCCAAAAGAAGGATGATCGAGGCGGCGGCGATCTGCCCCAGCCCGATCAGATCAGGCCACTGCATCAGCTTCTCCCGTGGAATTGCTCTCGGCGACCAGCGCCAGCACCTCGGCCAGAACCGTCTCGACCGCGAGGTCGGCCAGATCCTCTCGGCGCAGCACGCGCACCGCGCCGCCGCGCGGCGCGCATCGTGCAGGATCTGAGGCGTGGGAAAACAGCACGACCACCGGTTTGCCGCCGGCTGCGGCGATATGGGTGACGCCGGTATCGTTGCCGACGGTGAAGGCCGCGCCCTGCGCCAACCCGGCCAGCCCGGCGAGATCGGTTTGCCCGACGAGATCGACGGCATCGGGGCACGCAGCCTTGATGGTTTCGGCGATCGGCCGCTCGCCGGGCGAACCCAGGATGACCGGGACATAGCCGACCGCAGCCAGCTGGGCGGCCAGCGTGCCATAATGCTCGGCCGGCCAACGCTTGGCCGGATGGCGCGGCGACGAGCCGGGGATCAACAGCACGAAACGCGCGCCGGCGAGTGCTGCCGGCGGCGAGGCCGACACAGGACAGCGCGGCAGCGGCACCGGGAATATCCCGGCCATCATGAGTTGTTCGGCCTGTTTGTCGATCGTGTGGCCGGCATCGCGATCCAGATCGGCGTGTGGATGCGAGCAGCGCCAGGCGATACCCGACCATTGCGGCCGCGGGCCGGGCCGCAGCAGCCAGGCATAGAAGCTCGACCGGTCCGAGGTTTGCAGATCGTAGACCCGCTGGAATCGCCCGGCGCGCAGCATGCGCCGCAACGCCAACCAGCCGGGCAGATCGAACAATCGCGGTCGGCGATCGATCAGGATTTCGTCGAACAGGCCGGTCCGGCCGGCGAAATCGGCATAGGGTGCCGTGGTCAGCAGACTGATCCGATCGTCCGCGTGATGCCGGCGCAGTGCCGCGGCCGGTCCCAGAGCTTGAATGAAATCGCCAAGCGCCGAGAGCTTGATGACCAGAATCCGGCGCGGTGCGGCCTGCGGCGTCGCTGCCCGGATGCACGGCCGGAGCCGCGCAAGCGCCGCCAGGTCGATCAACGTCTCAAGCGCCTCGAAGGCTTGGAAGACCGCCGCATGCGCTGCGGGATCGGCCGCGCCACGTGCCGTGCGCAATGCCTCGACCAGCCGCCGCGCCGCCACGGTTTTGTCGTCCGAGACGGGCTTGCCAACTTGGTCGGCGCGCAGACGCATCCAGCCGCGCCAGCGCCAGGCGATCGCCGGGGTTTGAACGAGATGGGCGACACACCGTTCGATCGCCTCGGACGGGTCAAACCGGTCGAGCAATTGGTAGAGATCGCGCGCGATGATATCCCGCCGATCGCGCCGGAATCGGCCCTCGTTCCAGGCCAGGAAATGGTTGAGCGGTGTTCCCTCCGGGAAATCACCGGCGGTCGGCGGTACCATTC
>JBAVTK010000445.1:0-14616 GCA_049696095.1 Aliidongia sp.
AGAACTTCCACATCCACGATCGTACCGTCCTTTGCACCGGTGCTAACATCGGTGTTTGCACCACCGCCTAATCACACCAGATCAGACAAGCCAGCGGAAGGCGGCCTCGGCCGGACGGGTACGGATGACCGCACCACCGAAGATGAAGGCCTCCAGTGGATTGAGGTGAAAATCTGTACCGGCCAGTTGACTTGCGCGATCCCATAGAGCGCTGAGATGGGCCTCATCATGGAGCGTAAGGCCGGGCAAGTCGGTCGAAATTCGCTGTGCAAGGTCCTTTCCCCGCTTCCAGAATATTTCGTACGCCGAACGCAAACGGTCTCGCTCGCGCGAAAATGGGTCTCCGTTGCGAGGTTTCAGTGTCGCTTGCCAAAGGGTGCTTCGTTGAAAGCCTTCCACATCTCCCCCCAAGGATCACTAGCGCGAAGCGCGCATTATATTTTTTATATTCTAGTCAAGCAACCTTAACCACCCTCACTCCCACTCGATGGTCAATGGGTTTGAGTTCGTGTTGTAAATATTGGACTTTTAGCCCGCGCTCCAAGTCCATACCAACCGCGATACCACCAGGGTAAGGGCGCTGGATTCGCGAATTCTATATGGCGGTCCTTCCCGCCATAAACGTGCGCACATCATAAACGAGCGTCGCGAGAATGCAGACCAAAAAAATCGGAGCCAGCGCACGACTTCAATGCGGAAGAACCCGCGCTACAGCCTCAAGCGCCTCCAGAAGGACCGGAAGCAGGCCTGTTACTTTCGACAGCATCGGCCAGTTCCGCGTCGGTCCATGGGACGTTTGAACTGGGCGCTCTGCGTGTGTGTGTTGCGCTCTTATAGCGACACCCCTTCAAGGCGCGCTTTCTCAAGCGTCTCGATAAGCACGGCGCACTGCTTCTCGGTCGGGATCTTCGATGGCATCTGCATGGCGATGTCGAGGATTCCCGCTTCCTTGGTCGAGAGCAGTTTGCGGGTTGAAAGCACCTTGTGAACCTTGGCCCATTCATCCGCTGCAATGCCGAGAACGCGACGCTGGGCTTCGATCCCATTGTCGATCTTCTGGGTCATCTTCGCAGTCTGAGCCTCCGAGGCACGATCCTCTGCCGACAGCATCTCGTCGATAAATTCCCCTGACAGGAGCTGCTCGAATTTGTCGAGCCTGCCCTGAAGACCCGTCCAGCAAGCGTCCTTTTTGCACCACTCGGAGATGTTGGAGATGCCCGCCGGCGGACGGATGATCTCCTCGTTTACCGCCTTGGAGATATCAGCCAGCGCCTGTTCAAAGGTGTCGTTGATGCCCTGAGCGTTCCAGACGCGGCCGTAGTCAATGGCCTTGCCCTGACGGCGCACGATCTCGCTGATGACGGCCAGCGTGTAGGCGACAATGTTAGCGCGATAGCCGCCGTTGTACCAGGATTGAGCGGAGACGAGCTTCTCGCAGGCCCGGAAGATTAGCGCACGGGCAACGATCCGCTTGAAATAAAACTCGTTGAAGCCGTCCGAGGACTTTTTCCATTCCGCGCCGATCCGCGCGGCGTAGCGGGCGAAGTTCTTCTGAGCGCCCAGGTTCACCCATTTGGGATGGTCGTCCCATACGTTCTCGAACTTCGCGAGGTCCGTCTTCGTGAACATCTGCGGCTTGGGGTTTTCGGCCTTGAAGCGCCGCTGTTCGGCTGGCGTCAGTTTCGATTGCGCGTCGGCGTACTGACCGCGCGCACGCTCGTAGAACCACTTCGTCTCGCGTTGCGCGCCCTGCTGCGCCGGTGCCCACAGGCGGCAGGAGAAGTCCTGCATGCGGACGTGGAACGGGCTGTTTGAGAAGAAGTCCGCGGCATTCACCCGGTTCTGAGTGTTGGCATATTCGGAGATGAGCGGCACGACGGTGTCGCTCTCTTCACTGTCGATCACCGACAGCTTCATCTGCACAAAGATGCCTTTGAGTTTGGCCTTGTCGCGGCGCTTGGTGTGGAACAGCGACGCCGTCGTCTGACCGCCGTTGACGATCTGGAGATCGAGGATGCGGGTGATCGCGAGTCCGTCCGGCCCCTTCTTCGTCTCGACGCTCTGCGCCGTGGCGGTAATGCCATTATTGTAGGCGAAGAACATTGACGGCTCGTTGATGATCGTCGCCCGGATGCCCTGGTTGACCTTGCCTCTCGCTTGAAGGAAGCAACGCACGTTCTGCTCAAGGAGCTGCGCACCGTATTTGCCGTAGAGCGTCGCCAGCACCTCGGCCGGCATAACGACGAGGTAAGAGGGATAGGCGTCTGAGCCGAGATGGGCTGGCAGACAGGAGATGCCCTCTCCGAACATCACCTCGAAATCGAGGTCGAGGGCCTCTTTGTGGGTGCGCGAACTGCGCTGTCTGAAGAGCCTGGAGATGTCCCAGATGTGGTAGCTGGCGGGCACCCCGCACAGGTCGCCATCGGGCATGCTCTGAAGCCGGTCGCTGAGCGTGCGTTCCGAAACAAGGATCAGATTGATGCGCCGAAGCTGGCCCTTCCGGTCAGCGATCTGGCGGGCAAGGCCGTATTCCGGCGAGGTGACTTCCAGTTCCTTCGCCAAGTCTTTCCTAAGGGATGCTTCAAAGAACGAGGACAGGCGCTTGAACGCGGCGTCCACGTCAGTGCGTGTCAGCGATGCAAGCTCCGACCGGCACTCGAAATCGGCCACGAAAAGGGCGAGGCCCCCTTCATCGTCAAACCAGTAGCCGTCAACACGCATGCCGCGCTGGGCGCGGTAATGACAGAACTCAAAGCCTTCGACAAAGCCGGTCTCCGCCAGCTCGTCGCCGACGCCCTCCATGAACGCGGTGAGTTGGAAGGCGCTGTTCGCCTCCGCACCGGCGAGCATCTCTTGCCGGAAGTCGTGGAAGAATTCCTCTGCCGTCAGTTCCACTCAGCCCCCCTTCAGCACCGCGTCATCGTCGGTCTCGAAGTCTTTCATCGCTTCGAGCTCGATTTCATATGAGACGCGCGTCACGCCATCGGGCAGCCCGGCCCGGATCAGGCGCGGAAATTCCCCCTCGACACGATAGGTCTCACGCTCGGTTACGACAAACACGGGCGTAGCGTAGGCCGCGATCGGCAGGTAGCCGAAGTCGGCGAGCTTCTGTGAAAATAGCTCCAGCGCATCACCGTCGCCAAGTTCACTTTCGATCAGCTCCACCAGCGCGTTCAAGGAAAGCGCGCCGGCAGTGTCAGCGGCAACCGTAAGGCGGTGTGTGACCAGGAACAGGTCATCGACCACCGTCGCGAGCTGATCTTCGGATGAAATCCGCACCGTGTTGCGGTCGCGACCGAGCAGAGATTTCACCTCGACGGCGGTGTTGTCGAAGATGAAGTCCTGCTGAACCTGATCGGCGCCCGTCCAGGCATCGACGGCATCGGTGGTTGTCAGACGGCTCGCATAAAGCGCGCGCATGTACTGAAGCTCAGCCCACAATCCCCGAACTTCCTCATCGGAGAGTCGCCGGGATTTCCGCCCAGCCAGGAATGCACGCCAACGCCGGATGTGCGCGAGGGCCACCGCCAGCGCTACGGCCGAAGTGTCCACCGGTTCGAGCGCGTTGATGAGCGTCTGACAGAGTCCAAGGAACAGGTCCTGATCGACGCTGCGGTCGAGCGACAGCACCAGGCGCTGCTGGTGGGACTCTTCACCTTCGCGCAGATCAACCTCGATGCCGTGGATGTCGACGACGCCGCGCCGGAATTCCTCCGCGAAGTCGCCATTGAGTTCGATGATGAGGAGGCATTTTGCGGCGGTGTCGCGACCCCAGAACATCGCAACGGGGCTCGGAGCCGCGACCTTGCGAACCGTGTAGTCCCGCGCGGGAACGCCGATCTCATCCCACGGAAGGGCGCTACTCATCGTAGTCGTCGTCCTGGTCTGGATCGTCCTCCATCGGGCCGTACATCTGCTCTATCCAGACCCTGTTCGCGACGATCTCGACCGTGGTCAGGTAGTCACCACCGGGGAAGCTCACGCCGAAAGCGGGAATGCGGCGATCCTTCAGCGCGTCGTTGCCCGTCGGCCGGAGCATATGGATCATGACCAGCGGCTTGTTGCGCACGGCGCGGAAGTGGACATCGGACGGTGCGCGACCCGTATCCTCGTTCGCCTCGTCGGCGAGCGCGTTCGCCGTCGCCTGCTCGATCAGCTCCTTCGTAAGCCCGAGCTTTTCATCGCCCCGGCTTGCGACGCGGTAGCTGCTCAGGCGCCAGCCATCGTCCTTGATGCGCCTCGGCCCGGCGTTGCGATCCTGTGCGCCGAGCTTGAATGCGGCTCCATCTTCTCCTCCGCTACTGAGCGACACGAGAAGCACATCGATCTTCGGATGCTTGTCGTGGATACGGTCGAGGTAGGTGAGGACCGAGCCCTTCAGCGGGTTGAAGTCCTTGTGGACGCGGAAACGGCCGAGGAAGTCCTGGATGACCTCATGTTCAACATCGTCGATGGCCCATCCTTTGGTCGTGGGCCGCACCTTGCCGCCGAACCCGCTGCGCCAGAATTCAGCGATCAGTTCCTCGTTCTTCTCATTGATGTCATCGGTGATCGGGACCTTGGAACTTTCCTTGAGTTGCCCTGAGAAGCTCTGGCTGACGGTCACCTGCTGCCCGGAGCGCATTTTGTTCGCGGCGGTCACCAGAAGTGCGTCAGAGTGCTGTTCGACGTAGAGGCCGAACTGGAGCGGCGTCATGTTGGCGCGACGCATACGGGCGATCTGTTCGCGAAGCTCCTCCGTCGCCCGCGCGATGTAGCGATACCAGTTGATCGAGTCGCCAGAGAGATGGACGCGGCATAGATCCTCGAAATTGGGCCGATAGCCGAACCAGCGGCCCATTTGGAGCAGCGTGTCGTACATGCGCGTATTGCGGTACATGTAGCTGACGGTGAGACCCTCCACCGTCAGACCGCGCGACAGGCTGAGGCCGCCGATGGTGATGGCGGTGAGGCCGATGCCCTCCCGCTCGTACTTCTTGTAGTCGAGCACTTCGTCGCTCTTGGAGTTGATGACGTAGATGCGCATGTGCTCGAAGGTGGCGAAGAGCGCTTTCCTGACCTCGGACCAAGTGAATCCGCTGCCGCCAAATTCCTTCTCGAAGATGCCCTTCAGACGGCGCATGTGCTCGTCCGCCTCTTCCTTCGGCACCGGCTTCGCGTAGTTCGCCTTCACCGCAAGCATGATCCGGTTCTGGCGCTCGCTGATGAAGTCCCGGGCCTGCTTCTGCACCGAGACAAATCGCGACACGTTGACGAGCATCGAGCAGTGCTTGCCCGTCTGGCCCCGAAGATTGCGGATGGTCCTCGCCACGATGAACTCGTCGAGTGCGCCATAGAGGCTCGGCGGCAGATCGGGGACGTCGTCGCCGTTCTTGTGTGACGATGGGATGTAGTTCTCGCAGTCGTCGATCAGGCGGACGACTCGCTCGCTGCTGACCTCGTCCACGAACACCTTGTGCGGCCCGAAGTACGAGTTCGGCGGATCGAGGTTGTAGATGAAATGCCTCGGGAACAGCTCCTCACGGACGTCATCGTCGTAGGCGTCCGGGTTGATGAAGATATTCGCGAACGGGGTCGCCGTGTAGCCGACGTAGCAGGACTTGGTGAACAGCCCGAGGATGCGCCGGACCATGGCGTTGGTCCGCGTCGGGTTGATGTCTTCCTTGTTGGTATTGATGGAGGCGTTGTCAGCTTCGTCGTCGATGAAAAGCATCGGCACATCACCGATGCGGCCATCCTTGCGTGCGTTCAGCTCCTTCAGCCACTTGAAGAGCGAGTCGAGGGTGCGGACATTCTTCTTGATGATGATGACGATGGGCTTACTGAAGTCGTTGATCTTCCAGCCGGCGTCATCGGCGGTCTTCTTATTGAAGTCGCTGTGGATGGTCGTGAGGGTCGCGGGATGCGGGTAATCGTCTCTATTCAGACCGACGCCGATGGGGATGCGATTTTCAGGATCGGAGGACCGACCGATGAACGCTTCGTCGATCCGCTCCTGGGTCTGGCGGCGCAGGTTGCTGTGAATGCCGGCACTGACAACGATGAACTTGTAGCCGGCGTCAGCCGCTTTCGCGATCACCCCGGTGTAGTTGGCCGTCTTGCCCGACTGGACATGACCGATGACCAAGCCGCGGCGATTCCACGACCCGTCGCTCGTGGGGTCCTGAAGGTGCCCCAGAATGCGGGTGCACACGTCGCTAAGTGAGCGCACCACAGTGGGATGCCAGCCGTCCTGCCTGAGGAAAGCCTCGTAGGCGTCGGCGTAGGTCGTCTGAAGCTCGCGCTTGTAGACCCATTCATCGTCATGATCGGCCTCGTTATCGACCAGCGACACACCAGCACCCATGCGGGTGTCCACAGCGATCAACGCCTCTTCGATGATGTTGGAGAGGTCGCCCTCAAAGTCGAACACGGCGGCGAGCTGGCGCGCCTTGGCTTCGACCTGCTCGCGTGAGGGAGGTTCCTTGAGGTTCGCCAGACCTGAGATGAGCGAACTGATGAAGTTCTTTTCCTGCTCGGTCCGGCTGACGCTCATATAAACTCCTCGGCGATAAATTTCTCTGCGAGATCCATGTAGGAATCGAACAAGTGCGTTGAGCGCACGATCTCGCGGAATTCCCCAGCCCCGATGGTAGTTCTATCAGAAAATGCATCTCTGAGCGCGCGAAGACGCTCCAGCACTACAGCCATTTCCTCGTAGGTCTGAGACACCTCGCGCGGATGGAGCGAGTAGTCGGAATAGATCATCTCGACCGGAATGGCGGACCCGACGGCCTCGATCACAAGGCCGAGCAGCTTTGCATCATCGGCACTGAGCCGTGACCTGAGTTCCTCGATGAGGGGATGGCCGGAGTTCACGGCATAGCGGATGCGGCCGTGATCCGCGTAGCGCTCCCACACCGGCGCGGTGACTTCATCGAACAGCTTCTGTCCCCGGCCGCGATGAACCGTCGTGCTGGCCCCGGTCACCCGGCCGATAATCTGCTTCAGTCGCTCGCGCACGGCCAGTGGCGGGCGCGCGCGGGATTTCTTGATGTCGATGGTCCACGACTCATCGAGGCTGTTGGGGAAGTCGATCTGAACGCGGGCGAGCTTGGTCGCTTCGCCCTTGGGGATCAGGCGAAACCATTCGCCCCAGGCCATGAGGCGCCCGTTGCGGTAGATGTAGGCGCCTTGGTTCGAGATGAAGTCGCTGCGGCTCTGATAAAAATCGTACTCGGACGCCGTAAGATTACTATGGTGGGGCAGGATGTACGGCCGCAGCGTGACCGTCTCGTCATCGACGGTGACGTAGTCCTCGGGGAGGTGACGGGTCGCCGTGTTCTTGCGGCAGAACGGATCGAACGGCTGAACGGCATGCCCGTTGAGGGTGATCGCGATGCGTTTGCGGCCCTTCACCTCACCGGACAGGAAGCGGTGGAACACCAGCGCGAGGTGTCTTTCGACAACATCGAGCTTCTCGTTGACGATCTCGTCGCGGCGAGTTCCGCCCTCATCCTCAAACAGCCTGTCGAGTTCACGCCAGATGACAACCGTGCCGTGATCCGTGAGCTGATCGACATGCGGCAGGGCGCCGATGTCCTCCTCGTTGAGGATCGACAGAATCCAGTCGTCCTCGCGGTCGATGCGGTCGAGATTCCACTCCGTGCTGCTGAGTTCGCCTTTCTTCAGGGTGACCACGGTCAGGCTTCGACATTGGGAGAATGAAGCGGTCTTCAGGCCGAGTCCGAACCGGCCGAGATCGTGCGCGCCGCGCTTCGTCTTCGGGCTGGCGCTCCCGTGTTTCATCGCGTCGATCAGCTCGCCACGCGCCATGCCCCAGCCATTGTCGATGATCGCGAGGTAGGGCGACGCCGCGGCGATTTCGCACACGATGTCAATCTTTGTGGCGTCAGCAGAAATGCTGTTGTCGATGAGGTCGGCGACCGCCGTCTCCAGCGAATAGCCCAAATCCCGCATGGATGCGGAGAGACAGGCAGCACTTGGCGGGAGACGGTGATCTTCGGCCATCAGTGCTCTCCGCGCAGCGCCCGGTTGATCGACGACAGAACCCCTCCACGGTCCTTCTTCAGATCGCATTCCCAGACGACAATCACCTGCCATCCGAGATCCGAGAGGCGCTCGGCGTTGGCGCGATCACGCGCGACATTCCCCTCGAACTTGGCCTTCCAGAATTCCGGCCGCGTCGAGGGGGTCGTCGCGTTGCTACACCCTTCGTGGCGGTGCCAGAAGCATCCGTGCACGAAGATCGTCGCCCGATACTTCGGAAGCACGATGTCAGGTCGTCCGGGCAGCTTCCGGTCGTGAAGGCGGAAGCGATAGCCGGCGCGATGCAGCAGCGAGCGGAGCTTCACTTCCGGTGCTGTGTCGCGCCCCCTGATGCGCGACATGTTCCAGCTTCGATGCGTGGTGCTGATCGTGTCGGCCATCATCGGTCGATCTTCATCGCGTCGAGCACCTCAGCAATGACCTCCGCGATCTGCGTCGCGAGATACGGCGGCACCGCGTTGCCCACTTGGCGATACTGCGCGGTCCTGTTTCCCTCGAACTTGTAGTTATCGGGGAACGTCTGAAGCCGGGCGGCCTCCCGAACAGTGAGGCTCCGGCACTGCGACGGGTCGTAGTGGATGAAGTAGTGACCGTCCTTGCAGATGTGCGACGTGATTGTGGTCGCGACCTGGTCGGGAAGCTGAACCCGGAAACGGTCGTTGAACATCTGTCCGGTGCGGGCCAACTCCACGTTCTGGTGATCCGGCAGGAGCGCTTCTGGAAAGTCCCGCAACTTGGGCGTCCGACCGACCTCCTCGGCGAACACCGCCGCAAACAGGTAGCGCCGCAGGTCGGACGCCATATGCCTGCGCGACTCATGGCTCGTCAAAACCGGAAGCCGCGGATCATAGAGCGTCTGGAGTGTGCCGTGTTTCCCGAGAGAACTCTTCAGGTAGCGGGTCGATGCGCTCTCGACCGGCCTGTCAAGGTCGAGGGCCGACGACAACGAAATCCCTTTGGCGACCGCGCCGGCATGGACGGCGCCGTTAAGCTGCTGCCGGATCGGCAGGTCGACGATCTTCGAGATTTCCCGGCACCAGTCCTCCGTCGTGTCCTTCATCTGCGACAGGCTGCTCCTGATCGCAGGCAGGTCGCCGATGGTCTGACGGACCGTGGGGGCCTTGTGGGGTTTGAGCAGCCCCGGGCGGACCTTGATATCCTCGCGGATACCGACGATGAACATGCGATGTCGGGCCTGGGGCACCCCGTATTCCTCGGCTTTCACGAGGAACAGGCGGGGCTCTACCTCTTCGTCTGCAAGCTCCTCTTCGGAGAGCGAATAGAGCTTGTAGGCAAGCCCGTTGGACCCGTCGCGCACGGCGGTTTTGGGGTGCGACAGGTCGCGAACGATCCGGGTGATCGCCAGCTTACCGTTGATCCTTGCCGAGAGCAGGCCCTTCACGTTCTCCATCACGAATACGGGCGGCTGATGGTCGATGATGATCTTGAGATATTCGAGATAGAGCGTGTGCCGCTCGTCCTCCTCGAAGTCGGGATCACCCATCATCCTGGAGCGGCCGACGATTGAGTAGGCTTGGCACGGCGGCCCACCGACGAGCGCCCACTTCTGCTGGCCCTTCAGCTTCCTGCTGATGATTCGCTTCACCTCAGCATGGGAGTCAGGTCCGAGGGAAATTTGCAGGGCGCTTTTCTTCGCCTCCCGGAATTCCTCGCGATGGTTTCGATACAACTCATCGCGGTCAATATCGCCGCGAAGATAGCGATAATAGTCGTCAGGGAACTGCTGGTAGGGAAACCGTCGCAAGAAGTGGCGCAAAAGCAGGGTCTGGTGAGCAGACTCGTCCCGCTCAATCGAGAGCACACTGTCGAACCTGGCAGAGAAACTCTTGCCCCGAAGCGCAGCAAAGCCTTCGCCGAGACCGCCAGGGCCGGCGAACACATCCACCACCGGATATGGTTCACGTGACACGGCCATACTCAGCTTTCCGTTCGGCTGGCTGATATGGCCTTCGGCTCCGCACCTTCAGACCGTGCGGAAAGACGTTCATACTCCTCCACGGACACAACCACCACGACGCCGCGTCCATGCTTCTCGATCCGCACAGGTTCGGCTCGCGCGATGTCAATCATCAGGCCGAAAGCGTTCTTTGCCTCCCGCGCCGACATGGTTTTCATGGCCTGTCTCATCACATCTCTGTTGCTCCATTTAGGACAAAATAGCTCCTTGTGGCAACGTTAAGGTTGGCCGCGACTGTAGCCCGCGAAAGGGCGTTGCTGCGCTATGCGGGAGCTTCGCGCCGCCCGTTCGCTACCGCAGAGCAGCTTGGTGACGACTCGGCGAGCCACAGCATCATATCGAAGAATCGACCTTAAAGGCGGATTTTCATGGATGATTCAACAAATGAACCATATTGATATTTCCGCTCTTAGCGCGGACAATGAGGCATGATTCGAGTCGAGCGATCCGCGCTATCCTCTTACGCTTCTGGCCTGCTGGCCAAGGGTCTGGGTGTCTTTTCTGCGGATGAGGCGCAGAAGGAAATCGGCATCAGCCGGGGAGCGTTCCTCGACGCCGCCGAGCGTTTGCAGCAGCGCGGCCAACTTCTCCGGCCCCGGCGCGGCTTCTATGTGGTGGTACCGCCCCAGCACGCCACGGCAGGAGCGCCGCCGCCGGAATGGTATATCGACGCCCTGATGCGCCATGAGCAGCGGCCCTATTATGTGGGACTGCTGTCGGCTGCGGCAGCTCACGGCGCTTCCCATCAGGCCGTCATGGAGTTTCAGATTGTCACGAACAAGCTCCTGCCCGACATTGAGGCTGGGCGAACGCGAATCGCTTTTTCCTACCGCAAGGACATGTCGGCGGTGTCGGCCGGGATCGAGGATCGCAAGACGCCATCAGGCTATATGAAGCTGTCCTCACCGGAACTGACGGCGCTCGATCTGGTGCGCTACCCCCAGTCCGGCGCGGGCCTGGACAACATTGCGACGGTGCTTTCCGAGCTTGCCGAACGGCTGCAACCTAAAAAACTCGCTTCCCTGTCGGGAGCTTTCGAGAAAGCAATCGTGCAGCGCCTTGGGCATCTGGTCGGACGGTTGGGGCATCCGCAAATCGCGGTGACGATGTTCGTGGCGCTATCGGCGCGCGGATCGCTGCCCTGGGTCGAACTCGATCCCAAGCAGGCGGGCGATCCCGATTTGTCGCCGCCGCCATCCGAACGCGATGAACGCTGGCGGGTGATCGTTCGCCGACCGCCGGAGATCGACGAATGATCCCGCAGGATTACATCACCGCCTGGAGCCGCGTCGCGCCGTGCGCAAGTCCGCGGCAGGTCGAGCAAGACCTCATCATCAGCCGCGCGCTTGTCGCCATCTTCTCCGATCCGTTCCGCTTCGACAGGAGCTCGACTGAGCCCGAGGTGGGTTAATCGCCCACCTAACCTCATCCACTTTTTCGGGGCAGGACCAAAATGGGGGATCGTCATGGAACCGGTCGGAAGGACGAAGCTTTGGTCGTTCCTGAGCACCTCGTCGAAGATCGAGGTTGTGACCAATGGCGGGGTCCGAACTGACCCTGGACACTTCGTCGACAAATATCGCACCCTGGCGCGGCAGGTCGCCGAGCTACAGTGGCGCAATCGCGGTCACGTCATGCTCTTTCGCGGCCAGAGCGGTGACTATCTCAGCCCCAAGAGTTTCACCACCATGCGCCCGACGATCTTCCGTCCGCCGAACGGAAAGTCGACCCTAGCCAAAACGTTGGTCGAGAAGCGGTTCGCCGCTTTGGACGAGGCCGACGCAGCCCTGAGCGATGGCTTTGAAAAGCTGCGCCGCACAGGGCGCAGGCAGGTCGCCCGCGAGCGGCTGTTGCGCTGGTCGATCCTCCAGCACTACGAGGTTTGCCCAACACCGCTGCTCGACGTGTCTCAGTCCCTGCGGATTGCCGCTTCGTTCGCTTCGCTAGGCAACCCAGATGAGGCCTATCTCTATGTCGTGGCCGTGCCCAACATCAGCGGTGCCATCACCGCTCACGCCGAGAGTGGGCTGCAGATCGTGCGACTGTCGAGCGTCTGCCCGCCCTCGGCCATGCGGCCCCACATCCAAGAAGGCTTTCTGCTTGGTGAATATCCCGAGATGATCGGTGTCGCCCAAGCTCGCCACTACAAGCACTATGAAATGGATTTCGGTCGACGGATCATCGCCAAGTTCCGCTTCAACCCTTCTACGTTCTGGTCGTCGGACAAGGACTTTCCGGTCGTACCCAGAGCGGCGCTATACCCGAACACGACTGACTGGCTGGAGAGCCTGACGACGGAGATCAAGAACAAGGCCGGTCTGATCCTGGCTTGACCCGCTGGTTCGCGCGGCTGGTCGCCGCCGCCATCCGAACGCGATGGCCGCTGGCGCGTGATCGTTCGGCGACCACCGGAGATCGACGAATGATCCCGCAGGATAACATCACTGCCTGGAGCCGCGTCGCGCCGTGGGCAAGCCAGCGGCAGGTCGAGCTTGTCGGCGATCTTCTCATTGACCTTGAGAGCAGGTTTACAGACTTCACGAAACACTAAGTTTGGCTTAGCGAATCTCAAAAAATTTGAACTCGACATCGGTTTACGAATCTGCCAAATTACTAAGCATGGATATGCGTTCTGGCGGCAAGCTAAACCGGCTCCAACAGGAACTCCCCGAGGGACTCCTGGCCGACGCCGCGTGGATGGAGGCCCACGGCTACTCGTCGGCGCTGCGCAGCCAGTATGTTCGCGCGGGCTGGCTCGATAGCCCGGCCCGGCGCGTCTATCGCCGCTCGCGCACGCCGCTCACCTGGCAGCAGGTGGCCGTTTCTCTCCAGACGGTGCTGGACCTTCCGCTGACCGTCGGCGGGCGCACCGCGCTCGAACAGCAGGGTTACGCCCATTACCTTTCGACAGCCATGCGTGAGGTTCACCTTTACGGGCCGAAGCGCCCACCGACCTGGCTGGCCAGCCTGCCGCTCGACGTGACTTTTCATTGGCACAACAGCCTGCGACTGTTTCCCGGCGATGCCGACGCACCGCCTGAGCCAAGCCCTGTCATGGTCAGCGCCGGCGGTCTGACTTTGCCGATCCGCTATTCCAGCAAGGAGCGCGCCGTTTTCGAATTGCTCGACGAGCTGCCCGAGCATGAGAGCTTCCATCAGGTCGATGCCTTGATGGAAGGGATGAGCGATTTGAGTCCGCGCCGCTTGCAAACGCTGCTGGAGGCTTGCGCCAGCGTGAAGGTGAAGCGGCTCTTTCTCTTCTTCGCCGACCGCCACCGCCATGCATGGCGATCCCGGCTCGACATGTCCCGCGTCGGTCTTGGTTCGGGCAAGCGCGTCCTCGTCAAAGGCGGCAAGCTCGATCCGCGCTACAACATCACCGTGCCGGCCGACCTGGGAGGTCCGTGAACTTCATGGCCTTCCTGGACACATATCGGCAGCAGGTCTCCCTTCTTATTCGCGTCCTTCCTTTCGTCGCGGGGGAGCGGGCTTTCGCGCTCAAGGGCGGCACCGCGATCAATCTGTTCGTGCGCGATATGCCGCGCCTCTCCGTGGACATCGACCTGACCTATCTGCCGGTCGAAGATCGGGCTGCATCGCTCGCGGCGATCGACGCCGCCATGCTGCGGATCAAAGAACGGATCGAGCGGGGCATACCCGCCGCGAAGGTCAATGCTTCGCGTTCCGCCGACGAGAATATCGTCACCAAGCTGATCGTTCGGGCGAGCGGCGTGCAGATCAAGATCGAGGTGACGCCTGTGCTCCGCGGCGTGGTCTATGATCCCGTCATGGTGAGCGTGGTTCCCGCCGTCGAAGACGCCTTCGGCTTCGCCGAAATGCTGGTTGTGTCCTTCGCCGACCTCTATGGGGGCAAGATCGTGGCGGCCCTTGACCGCCAGCACCCGCGCGACCTCTTCGACGTGCGCGGCCTGTTGGCGAATGAAGGTATCGGCGACGAGTTGCGGCGCGCGTTTCTGGTTTACATCATCAGCCACAACCGTCCGATGGCCGAAGTGCTCGCCCCGACCCGCAAGTCGCTAAGCGAAGAGTTCGCGCGGGGCTTTGCCGGCATGACGCAGGAACCGGTCGCGCTCGCGGACCTTGAGACCGCGCGGGAAGCGGTCATCGCCGCGATGGTGGGCGCCATGCCGGAAGATCACCGGCGCTTCCTTGCCGGCTTCAAGCGCGGCGAGCCGGACTGGACGCTTCTGGGGATACCGGAAGCGCGCCATTTGCCCGCCGTCATGTGGAAACAGCGCAACCTCGCCAAGCTGCCCGATGCCAAACGGCGCGAGTTGGCCGATGCCTTGGAGCGCATTCTCTTTCCGTGACCACGACGCATAACGAAGAGGGCGCGTCGTTCGGCGATAGTGATGCTCAACCATCTCCGAACGCCTGCTTCCCCTTTGCACTCCACAGGCTTCGAGCGTGCTCACGGTCCTCGCTATGGAGCTTGTCAGCCATCCAAAGCAGCGCGCCGTAGATCGTGGCGCGGTCGTCGCCGGTCAAATCCACGATCCCGGCCTTGACGACGAGGCCGCCGAGTTCGATCAGATGCCGTGTGCGCTTGCGGCGCTCGACCTGCCAGG
>JBAVTK010000446.1:0-1593 GCA_049696095.1 Aliidongia sp.
CTGCTGTGCTGCGTCAATCGCAGCAGTTCCGCCCATGGCACGATCGTCGCCACGCGCATCCTCGCCGTCAATTTTTTGGCCGAGCGCGATCGGGAGCTGGCGATCCGGTTCGGCGGCGCGGAAACCCCGGAATCCCGGTTCGTCACGGCGCGCTGGGCCGTGCTGACCACCGGTTCGCCGATCCTCCAAACGGCACTGGCGAGCTTCGATTGCCGCGTCACGCAACTGATCGACAATGCCTCCCACACCATCTTCATCGCCGAGGTGATCGCCGCGCGCTGTGGTGAGGCCGCCGAACCGCTGCTGTATTTCGATGGCGGATATGGTGGTTTCATGGCGGCGGCATTGCCGGATTCGCCTCACTAGCAAATCCGGACCGGCCAGGGGGGTTGGCAGCGGGCGTTTTGCGCCCATATCTCGGCAGTAGAGCGGCTGGTGATTTCCATTTCGCGCAGGTCTTGACCGTCCCCGTGATCGATTTTTCCCAATTCAGCGCCTTTATCCAGGTCGTCGTCATCGACATTACGCTGGCGGGTGACAATGCCATCGTCGTCGGCATGGCGGCGGCCGGGTTGGCACCGTCCGATCGCCGCCGTGCGATCCTCGTCGGCATCGTCATCGCGACCTTGTTGCGCATCGTCTTTGCCGTCATGGCCTCGGAATTTCTGGCCATCATCGGTCTGACCCTGGCGGGCGGCATGCTGCTGCTTTGGGTCGCCTGGAAGATGCTGCGCGAAATTCTGGGCGCGCGACAAGCAGCGCTCGCCTTTGTCGGCCGGACCGCGCGGGCGGCCGGGCCGATCCAGCATAAGAGCATGGGTCAGGCGCTGGTGCAGATCGTCGTCGCCGATGTCTCGATGTCGCTCGACAATGTGCTGGCCGTCGCCGGCACGGCCCGCTTTCACATTTGGGTTCTGGTAGCGGGGCTCGGGCTGTCCGTCGCTTTGATGGGGGCGGCCTCGACCTTGGTGGCGCGGCTGCTTCAGCGTTTTTCCTGGATCGTCTGGCTGGGCTTCGGCATCGTCACCTACGTCGCCGTCAGCATGATCTGCGGCGGTTTGCGCGAGGTCCACGCCCATCTGACCGGTTAGCGTTTATCCCGAGTCGCGATCAGGCGATGATATCAGGCAGCAGCATGCTTTCGAGCCGAGCCATAATATCCTTGATGGCGAGCTTGCGTTTCTTCAGCCGCTGAATCTGAAGCTGATCGGCGGTGACCGAGGTGGCGAGCTGTGCGATCACATCGTCGAGATCGCGATGCTCGCTCTTCAGCGCGGTCAGACGTTGCTTGATCGCTTCGGTGTCCAGGTCCATAGGCATCGGCTGCTTATTCAAGGCCCGGATCGCTTGATCCGACGGCGGCGGTGGGAAAGGCTGCGAGATATCATGAACCCGGCGGCGACCGAAGAGTTTTGGCAATTCTCGCTGGAAACTTATGCTCGGCCCGGCGTTTCGGCCGCGTGCATCGCGCTTCAGGACACTTCCGGGTGCGATGTCAACATCCTCCTCCTGGCGCTTTATGCCGGGATGGTGCTCGGCCACCGGCTGGACGGGGACGATTTCAGCCGATTGCATGCCGGCTCGGCCGACTGG
>JBAVTK010000447.1:0-2517 GCA_049696095.1 Aliidongia sp.
GGACAGGTGCATGACGCGCCGGCCGCCGACAAGCTGCCCTTCGCCGCCCCGCTCCATGTCCTGCTCGACGGCCACAAGGATGAGGGCGACCGCCGGATCGTGGTCAAGGAGGCGCCGAGCTTCGGCATCGTCGGCAAGCAATTGAGCCTGACGCTCAGGGTCGAGGATCTGGGCGGCACGAGCGCCGAGCGCCGGGCCTATCCGCAGACCGCGCGCGTCAGCATCCGCAAGGATGGCGGCGAGGCGCAGGAAGCCGTGCTGCCGGTCGGCCGCGACACGCAAGTGCCGATCACGCTCGACCATGGCGGCCCGTCGGTCTTCGAAATCTCGACCGAGGCCGGACCCAAGGAGTTGACGCTCGACAATGACCGCGCGGCGATCGTGGTCAATGGCGTGCGCGACCGGCTCAAGGTGCTGTTGGTTTCGGGCGAGCCGCATGCCGGCGAGCGCACCTGGCGCAATCTGCTGAAGGCCGACCCGTCGGTCGATCTGGTGCATTTCACCATTCTGCGTCCGCCGGAAAAACAGGACGGCACGCCGATCCGCGAATTGTCGCTGATCGCCTTTCCGATCCGCGAGTTGTTCGATGTCAAGCTCGACGAGTTCGACCTGATTATCTTCGACCGCTATAACCGGCGCGGCGTGCTGCCCCAGACCTATCTGGAAAACATCGCGCGCTATGTCCGCAAGGGCGGCGCCTTGATGGAGGCGGCCGGGCCGAGCATGGGCTCGTCGATGAGCCTGTTCCGCACGCCGCTCGGCACCGTGCTGCCGGCCGAGCCGACCGGCCAGGTCGATGAGCAGGGCTTCAAGCCGCGCGTGACCGATCTGGGCAATCGCCACCCGGTGACCGCCGACCTGCCCGGCGCCCCAGCCGACCCGACGGGCGAACCAAGCTGGGGCCGCTGGTTCCGCCAGGTCGAAGCGGATCCGCATCGCGGCAATGTCGTGATGACCGGCCTGAACGGTCAGCCTCTGCTGATCCTCGATCGGGTCGGCAAGGGCCGTGTCGCGCAATTGATGTCGGACCAGATGTGGCTGTGGACGCGCGGCTTCGAAGGCGGCGGCCCGCAGGCCGAATTGCTGCGCCGGCTGGCCTATTGGCTGATGCAGGAACCGGATCTGGAGGAAAACGATCTGCGCGGCACGGTGGACGGCAACCGGCTGACCATCACCCGGCGCACCCTCATCGCCGATCCGCAGCCGATCCAACTGACCGACCCGGACGGCAAAACCCAGACGATCACGCTGACCCCGGAAAGCGGCGGGCGCGAGGTGGCAATCGTGCCGATTGCCAAGAGCGGGCTCTACCGCATCACCGACGGCACGCGCACCGCCCTGGCCGCGGCCGGGGCGCTCAACCCGATCGAACTGGCCGATGTGCGCACCACGGCGGAGAAGCTCACGCCCGCGGCCGAGGCGAGCGGCGGGGGAGTGAACTGGACAGGGAGCGGGGCGGCGCCGCCGGAAATCCGCCGCGTCGGGCCTGGGCGGGCGGCCTCGGGGCATGGCTGGATCGGGTTTCGGGCGAATGGCGATTATGTCGTGACGGGGTTGAAGGAGACGGAATTGATTCCGGCTTGGGCGGCGTTGGGGTTGGCGCTCGGGACGTTGGTGCTGGCGTGGCGGCGAGAGGGGCGGTGATTGGGTGGCGGTGGGCTGCGAAGTGATGCCTTCAAGCGCGAGGTTGATGCGGATTACATATTTGTTATTCAGATAGAGTGGGTAAAATCCATATTTGTAACGCTGACGGTACGGGGATTCGTAATCTAAAATGAACGACAAACCGAGCAAACGACTTTCACTGACAACCAGTTCGTATAGGATGGCGCCTGCCACAACGAAGATGAACGATACGCAAGTTGAGGCCGAACGGTTGGGTCGGGTCGCATTTCACCAAGGAAGCTCAATTGAGGCGTGCCCATACGTTGATAGTGACATGTTGCGCGATTTCTGGCGCTCCGGTTGGGGTTCTGCCAATAAGGGTAAAGACCGCCTTGATATGTCGTCGCCAGAAATGGCTAGGGGCTATCGTGCCTTCCAGGATGGCGTCCGTGAAGACGAGTGCCGGCCACCGTACAAGCGGGATGCGGCAAGAAATAATAGTTGGAGGGATGGTTGGAAAAAGGCAAGCGATAATCAGAAAAAAAATGATGACCGCATTTGGCGTTAGGATAACTTGACACTAAAGAGATTTTTAATGATATTCAGCATCACTACTGACACTTGGAATTAAACTTTTTGAATTAGTAAAATTTAATGAGTTTAGTGCGGCCGATTTAGTGAGGTAAAAATGCTTAGCAATTGCAATATTTTTATCAACAGTCTAGGACTGTTATCTAATGTCACTGGAGTTATTATGTTATTTTTATGGGGAATGCCCTTCCGTATCTCACGACTCCCCTCATTTTTGGAGTCTAGATATTGCGGGCGCCTTTGGCTATATCCCCAACATGCTGGGGATATAGCTTTGGAGGCATCGTGGAGCACGTGGATCGGGGGCTTGGCGGCAAGCTG
>JBAVTK010000448.1:0-1676 GCA_049696095.1 Aliidongia sp.
GAACATCAGGTGACCCGCCACAACGCGGGTTTCTGGTTCGTGGACTTGCTCGCGCGCCGCCACGGCGGCGAGTTTCGCGATTACCGAAAATATTCCGGCGAGACCGCGAAGATCGGCATCGATGGCAATGAGCTGGTGTTGCTGAAGCCCACGACCTATATGAATCGCAGCGGGCTGTCGATTCGTCAGTTGAGCGACTTCTACAAGGTCCCACCGGCGGAGATCCTGGTCGCGCACGATGAGCTCGACCTCCCGGTGGGCACAGTGCGATTGAAGCAAGGCGGCGGCCACGGCGGGCATAACGGTTTGCGCGATACCATCGCCCATATCGGCGAGACCTTCTGGCGCATGCGTTTAGGGATAGGGCATCCCGGCAACAAAGCCGAGGTCATCGATTATGTGCTGACGCGAGCGCCGCGCGCGGAAGAGGATTTGATTTTGGATGCGGTCGGAACAGCGGTGGACTGCATTCCGCTGCTCCTTGAACAGGGCGCGGAACGCGCCATGACCCGATTGCACAGCCGCGCAGGGAAAGTCTGATGCCCATTCGCTGCGGAATCGTCGGATTACCGAACGTGGGCAAGTCCACCTTGTTCAACGCGCTCACGCGCGCGCAGATTGCCGCCGAGAATTATCCCTTTTGTACCATCGATCCCAATGTGGGCGTGGTGCCGGTGCCGGATCCCAGATTGGAAAAGCTGGCCGCCATCGTTCATCCGGAGAAGATTCTGCCGACCACGGTGGAGTTCGTGGATATCGCCGGACTGGTCGCCGGGGCATCGAAGGGCGAGGGCCTGGGCAACAAGTTTCTCTCGCACATACGTGAAGTCGATGCCATTGCGCATGTGGTGCGATGTTTCGAGAACGACGACATCATTCACGTGGCCGGAAAGATCGATCCTGCCGGCGACATCGAAGTCATCAATACCGAATTGGCGTTGGCGGATCTGGACAGCGTCGAGCGGGCGTACCAAAAGGCGCTGAAGGCGGCCAAGGCCGCGGACAAAGACGCCGTGAGACTACGGGACCTGCTCGAGAAGGTGCGGGTGCAGCTGAACCAAGCGAAGGCGGTTCGGCTGTTGAAACTCGATGTCCATGATCATGCTTTGCTGCGCGATCTGCACCTGCTCACCGACAAGCCCGTGATGTATGTCGCCAATGTCGATGAAGCAGGCTTCACCAATAACCCGCGCCTCGATCGGGTGCGCGAGATCGCGGCGGCCGAAGGAGCCATTGTGGTGCCGATCTGCGCCGCCATCGAAGCGGAAATCGCACAGCTCGACGAGGCCGACCGTGCCGAGTTCTTAGCGGAATTGAAATTGGACGAGCCGGGACTGAACCGCGTGATCCGCGGCGGCTATTCATTGCTCGGCCTGCAAACCTATTTCACAGCCGGCCCCAAAGAGGTGCGCGCCTGGACGGTGCATGCGGGCGCCACGGCGCCGCAGGCGGCGGGCGTCATCCACACGGATTTCGAGCGCGGCTTCATTCGCGCCGAGGTGATTGCCTACGATGACTACATCAAGTTCAAAGGCGAGGCGGGCGCCAAGGAAGCGGGTAAGTTGCGCTTGGAGGGCAAGGAATACATCGTCAAGGAAGGCGATGTCATGCACTTTCGATTCAACGTGTAGACCGGCGCGGTGTAGACCCGCGCGCGTAGACCTGCACACGTAGTT
>JBAVTK010000449.1:0-3525 GCA_049696095.1 Aliidongia sp.
TCCGAGCAGGGATTGGACGCGTTGATCCGGCCGCTGTCCGGGCAGGTGTGCCAGTCGTTGATCGTCGTGTCGAACTGCACGCCCGGATCGGCCGAGGCCCAGGCGGCGTAGCCGATCTTTTCCCAAAGATCGCGTGCCTTCAAGGGGGCGCCGGCCGGCTGGCCATCGACCCGGCGCCGCAACTGCCAGTCGCCATCGGCCAAGACCTGCTCGATGAACAGATTGCTGAGGCGCACCGAATTGTTCGAATTCTGCCCGGCGACGGTCAGATACGCTTCGCTGTCCCAATCCGTGTCATAGACCTTGAAATCGAGCGCGTCATAGCCCTGGCGGGCATAGTGAATCACGCGCTGGACATAATTTTCCGGCAGCATCGCCTTGCGGGCGGCGCGAATCGCCTGACGCAGGGGCGGGTTCTTCTGCGGATCATAGGCGCCATCGCCCAGATCGGGCGCGGCTTCCGTGCAGGCCGCCATGATCGCGTTCAAATGCTTGTTGGCGAGCTTGGAGCCGGCGACCAAGGCCGCGACCTTCTGCTCCTCGGTCACTTTCCAATCGATATAGGCTTCGATATCGGGGTGATCGATATCGACCGTGACCATCTTTGCGGCCCGCCGCGTCGTGCCGCCCGATTTGATCGCACCAGCCGCCCGGTCGCCGATTCGAAGGAAGCTCATCAGGCCGGACGAGCGGCCGCCGCCCGACAGTTTCTCATTCTCGCCCCGGAGCCGCGAGAAATTCGAGCCGGTGCCCGAGCCATATTTGAACAGCCGCGCCTCGCGCACCCACAGATCCATGATGCCGCCCTCGTTGACGAGGTCGTCGGCGACCGATTGGATGAAGCAGGCATGGGGCTGCGGATGCTCATAGGCGGTGAGCGAGGCGGTCAGTTCACCGCTCTGATAATCGACATAATAATGGCCTTGCGCCGGGCCATCGATGCCATAGGCCCAATGCAGCCCGGTATTGAACCATTGCGGCGAATTGGGTGCCGCCATCTGGCGGGCCAGCATGAAGCGGTGCTCGTCATAGAACGCGCGCGCATCGCTTTCGCTGTCGAAATAACCGCCCTTCCAACCCCAATAGGCCCAGGTGCCCGCCAGCCGGTCGAACACCTGCTTGGCCGATTGCTCCGGGCCGAAGCGTTCCGGCTCCGGCAGAGTGGCCAGCTTCTTCTCGTCCGGCACATGCCGGCGCAGCCAGGCCGGCATGCCCTTCTCGGCGACCGGCTTCAGCGCCGCCGGAATCCCGGCCTTGCGGAAATATTTCTGCGCCAGAATATCGGCCGCGACCTGCGAGAAATCCTCGGGCACTTCCATATCGGCCAGCCGGAACACGATCGAGCCATCCGGATTGCGAATCTCGCTGGCGGTGCGCCGGAACGGGATGGTCTGGTATGGATCCTGCCCGTCCACGGTAAAACGTCGTTCGATCCGCATGGTCGTTGCCCCTTCTCTTGTCTGTCTTCAGCGCGGCTGGGGCGCTGCATATTGATTTCATGCCTGCAGATTGCCACAACATGTGGTGTAAGCAAATAGGTATTTACGGAGCCCGCGCCAGTGATGGAGGCTGAGGCAGGAGACGGACGATCCGGGACCTGGCGTATCCTTGATGAATCGGGTGACGCCGGCGTGGCGCACAGTGATGACTGGCTGCCGGCGCATGGCGCCGCGGCTGACGAGCACCATGATCATCGTCGAGAGCGATCCATATCCGGGCATGATCGCTTGCAAATGGCCTGAGCGAGCGCGCTTGTCACTCTCTCCGGCGCACCATCTGCGCCCGACGTGCCTTTAACGGGTAAGGAATTTCAGCCGAATTTCCTCGGCCAGCGCATAGGGCAGGAGGCCGTATGCGATACCGCCGCATATTGCCGAGAGCGCCGACTCGTAACTTGGTGGAGTTTCGCTAACCTCGACACGCCCTAGTGGGACCGCAATTAGCGGTCATCTGTTCAAGATTTGGCCCCCACCGGCCACAGCATCAAGTGGCCCGCAAGAGGCCTTACCGATCAAGACGCAGCTATTATATCCGATGTTATTCGTGGCGGTATTATGACCGCTGCACGGCAACTCGGCCTTGTTCCTCCGACAGGGCCCAACGCCATCCACCTTTGATTTTCCGGGTTCGTTCATAGCGCACCCCGCCATCGCGCCAGCCTATCCCGGCAATATCAACATAGAGCGTTTGGTCCGTAAACCGGATAATTCCCGTTCTTTACCTCTCTCACCGCACCTGTCGCGCCAGCGCCGCCAGATCGCGCCGCAAGGCCGCCCGATCGACTTTCGGCTGATCATCGGTCGTCCAGCGCCCCGGCACCGCGGCGCGTATGCGGGCGAGCAATGTCGCGGCCTCGCCGCCATTCTTCGCTTGCCCTTCGAGCCACAGCATCCAGCGCAGATCGTCGATGCCGCGGGCAAAGCGCAGCAATTGCCCGTCGATATCGGGCACGGCGAGGCAGGATTGCGCCGTCACCGGCAGGAACATGACATCGGCCTCGCGCCCGTCGGTCGGGTCGAACGGGTCGGCGGTCGGCAGGCGGCCGTGCCATTGCATGTAGCCCTCGGCACCGGAGCGCCACAGGAAGAAGCCCGCGGCCAGTTCGGGGTCGGGCATGTTGTAGAGCCACGGATGGCTGCCCTTGGCGCGCAGCTCGCGCAGTTCCGCAGCATCGATGCCGAAGCCGTGATTGAGCACCGGCACATCGAACAGAGGCAGCAAGGCGCGGTCCCGCGCGCTGTTCAAATGCCCGGCGATCTTGGCGTGCGGCATCGCCAGTTGCAGATTGCGACGGATCCGGGCGAGATCGTCGGGCATCGAGCCGGGATTGCCCGGTTCGTCGGCGATGCTCCAGACCGGCGCCTCCAGACCGCGCTGGGCGAGGAGCTGGTCGAGCTGCGCCAGCGGTTCGGTGATGCCGTCGATCCCGGTGGTTTGGATCAATTGCGCGATCGGCTGATAGGCCAGGATCGGCAAAATAAAGCCGCCATCGCGCAGCACGGTCAGTTGATCGGCAAAGCGCGCCAGATGATCGGCGGTCGGCGTGACGAAATCCGGTGCGAGGCCGGTCAGACCAAGACGCGAGAGAAACGACAGATCACAGCCCATCGCGCGGTCGCGCTCGGCGTCGCCGATTTTGAACCAATCATACCAGGGTGGGGCGGACAGATAGAGCCCGATCGGCCGGTCCGGCGGCGGCAGATCGGCCGGCAGGACCTCCAGCGCGATCTCCTGGGACGCGTGTTGCCCGCCCGCCTCGATCGCAATCTCGCCGCGATAGAGGCCGGGTGCCGCATCGTCCGGCACGGTAAACAGCAGATTGAGTCGCCGCGGCAAAGCCTGCCGTAGCGTCAGGGCGGGCAGATCGGCGCGCAGCCGGTCGGTATCGACCGCCAGCGCCGTCGCCGCCGCCCCGCGCGGCCGAAAGCTCCACTGGCCCCAGCGCAGTTCCGGGATGAGCTTGCGACCATCGAGACTGGGCGGTGTCACCACAAGCTGGACCGACCGCTCCTCCTCGGCCGAAAG
>JBAVTK010000450.1:0-2689 GCA_049696095.1 Aliidongia sp.
GGCCCGACGTGGGTGACCGGGACAAGCCCGGTCATGACGGGTCGGGGTATGCGTTAACTTAGCGCCTATGACCCCGGCCCTTATCTCTCCGCCCCAATGGGGCGGAGAGGGAGAAGAATGGAAAGGATCAGCGCGTCTGTCCGCTCGACGTGGTGGTTGGCGGCGAGGGCGCCGGCACCGTGACGGGCGCCGGGCCGACAATCTGGGGAAGTTGGCTGGTGTTAGCGGGTTGTGGCGGGGTGTCCGACGGCTTGATCGGATGCGGTGCCGGGGCCTGTGGCGCGGGCTTGTGCCCGGCGACCCGGATAATGGCCGGCACGGCGTCGAAAGCGGGCGGCATGATCAAGGGCATAATGTGCGTCCTCATATAGCTTGGTTCTGCCGGATACCCTTGGGGCAGAGAGAAGACTGGAAAGGATCAGCGCGTCTGCCCGCTCGACGTAGTGGTTGGGGGCGGTGGCGGCGGCACGGTGACGGGCGACTTGCCGACAATCTGGGGAAGTTGGCTGCCACTAGCGGGTGGCGGCGGGGTGTCCAACGGCTTGATTGGACGCGGTGCTGGCGCCCGAGGCGCGGGCTTGTGCGCGGCGACCTGGATGATGGCCGGCACGGCGTCGAAAGCGGGCGGCATAATCAAGGGCATAATGTGCGTCCTTCCGGTTCATATTGATCTCGATGTTGCCACGCTCTCCTCTCCGCCCCCATATGTGGCCAGAGAGGTAGCATCGCTCACGACGACTTGGCCGGCGGCGTGGGCAGCGGCACCGTGACGGGCGCTGGGCCGACGACGCCGGGAAGTTGGCTTCCGCTAGCGGGTTGCGGCGGGGTGTCCAACGGCTTGATTGAACGCGGTGCCGGCGCCCGAGGCGAGGGCTTGTGCGCGGCGGCCTGGATGATGGCCGGCACGGCATCGAAAGCGGGCGGCATGATCACGGGCATAATGTGCGTCCTCATATAGCTTGGTGCGGCCTGATCCGGCGGGAATGGCCGGATCGAGATTATGTCGATTGATCGTCGGCGGCTTCGGCGGGAATTGCCGGCAGGATATGGCTCTCGATATAGGCCATGGCCTCGGTCTCGGTCCAGCGGGAGCCTTCGATCAGCCAGACCTCAAGACTCTCGGCGCTGAGTTTTTCCTGCAAGAGCTTCATCAGCAGATCGTAAAGATCTTGCTCAAGCTTTTGCAAGACGGTGCCGGAGTCGGCAACAAGCTGCTTGATGGCGCCGAGCAATTGGGCGGCATAGGCAGGCTCGCCATGGTGCGCGGCCAGAAACGCCAGAACCAGCGCGATGAGCAAGCGCCAGCTTCCATCGCCCTCGGTGCAGAGCGACCAAGCTTCTAGTGCACAGGGCCGGGCTTCGCGAAAGTTGCCTTGCACCGCGTAGCACATTGCGAGATTGACCAAGGGCCGGAGGCGATAGGCCTTCGGTGCCGATTTCAACCCCCGATTCGCTTCCTTATAGCGGAAAAGCGCGCGATCCGGCGCTCCTTCATTATACTCCATTTCACCGAGATTCATAACAATAATATATTTTCGGAGAGTATCGTTATAAGAAGCCGCAATATCGATTGCATCATCGAAACATTCTTTTGCCGCACTCGGACGGCTCTTCATCGACAATAGAAGTCCAAGGTCGTTGAATGCATTCGCCAGATCTTTCTTTCGGTCGGTTTTCAAGAGTTGCTTGATTGCTTCTTTCAAATCACTCTCGGCTTGATCATGCTGGCCGAGATAGACGCGCGTTCCGCCGATCATGCCGAGCAATGTCGCCGTAATGTCATTATCTTCGATTTTATCGCAAAAAGCGAAAGCTCTCTTAAATAGCGATAAAGCACGCAGACGATTGGCCTCACGCCATAAATTGCCGGCATAGGTAAAAAACCGTATGGCAGAGGCGGCGGGGATATCGTTATCGACCAGCGGCAAAATCCGGTCGGCATTGTCGCGGGCTTCGGGGAGCAGCGACATCCGCTCAAAAAATCGGCCGGTTACGCCAAACAGATCGATCGCGTAAAATCGGCGTCCCGGCTCGGCCATGGCCCAGGCGAGCGCTTGCCGGACTTCGTCGACCTTTGGCGCGTATTTCCGGTCCCATTCCGTGTCTTGCATGGTCTGACGTTCGAGGTCGGCGCGCGTGAACAGCGCGATCAGATAGCGGGAGTGAAGTTCGCCCACGCTCTCCAGCGGCTCGACCGGGCCGGTGAGGCGTTGACCGATTCCATATACCGTCTCGATAATCAGATCTGGGAGTTTTTCCTTCAACCGTTTTATGGCCGCCCACATGCCGCCATCATCGATCGGACGATTCTTCCAAACGATCTCGATCATCTGGTCCTTGGTGACGACCTTTCCGACAAGCATGACGATAAGGACCAACAGCCGCATTTCCAGTTCGGTCAACATGACGCGCTTTCCGGCACGCGTCAGGACGCTCTGCTCCGCCGGCTCGTTCAGGTAGAGTTCATAGGGACTCGGCCCGAACCGCCGCCCAATGCGGTTTCCCACGTCGATCATGACCGACCTTCTCCCGACCTGATAGCCTCCACGCAACCACCGACAACCTAAGTAGGTTTGTCGATGAACGCAACACGAGATTGCAAGCAACCTCTCCCGCTACAAGATTTTTCACAGGCGAGCGAATCACACCAAACGAACAAAATTTCGCCACGGGGAGGAAACGTCGGTTT
>JBAVTK010000451.1:0-1658 GCA_049696095.1 Aliidongia sp.
GGCATGGCCAATGCACGCTCGCTGCGCGAAGGCGACAAGGGGACGGTCTTCGTCGGCAGCCGTGTGGTCGATAAGGTCTATGCCATCACCAACAAGGACGGCAAGCACGAGGTCAAGGTGATCGCCAAGGGTCTCTACCGCCCGAACGGCGTCGCCTTTCATAACGGCACGCTCTATATCGCCGAGCTGTCGAAAATCTCCAAGATCGACAATATCGAAGACCAGCTCGACAATCCGCCCGCGCCGACCGTGATCTATGACGATCTGCCCAAGGACGAGGCGCATGGTTGGAAATTCATCTCGATCGGGCCGGACGACAAGCTCTATGTCCCGGTCGGGCAGCCCGGCAACAATGTGCTGCACGATGCCGCCCACGGTCAGATCCGCCGGATGAACCTCGACGGCACCGGCGCCGAGATCGTGGCGCTGGGCGTGCGCAACACGGTCGGGTTCGATTGGAATCCGCTGACCAAGCAGCTCTATTTCACCGATAATGGCCGCGACTGGCTGTCGGAGGACGTGCCGGAAGACAAGCTCAACCGCGTCACCAAGATCGGCGAGGATTTCGGGGCGCCCTATTGCTATCAGGGCAATATCGCCGATCCGGAATTCGGCTGGGGCCATTCATGCAGCGAATTCACCCCGCCGGTCGGGCTGATGGGGCCGCATGCGGCAGCGCTCGGCATGCGCTTTTATACCGGCTCGATGTTTCCCAAGGACTATAAAAACGCGATCTTCGTGGCGCGTCACGGCTCGTGGGATCGCACCGTCAAGTTCGGCGGCGATGTGGCACTGGTCAAGCTGAACAAGGACGGCACGGTGAAATCGGTCGAGCCGTTCCTGACCGGCTTTCTCCAGAACAATAACTATGTCGGTCGTCCGGTCGATGTGCAGCAGCTCAAGGACGGTTCGCTGCTGGTGTCCGACGATTGGAACGGTGCGGTCTACCGCATCACCTACGGCAAGCAGAAAGTCGCCACGCGCTGATTGTGCGACGCGGCGGTCGGGGATCACCGTCCCGGCCGCCGATGCCCCTCCCCTTCCCCAAAAATCCGAACGGAGCGGCCGATGCGCCTGAAAACTGCGATCATTGTGTTGGGTTGTGCGATCATTCCGGCCATGGCCGAACCGATGCCGGAGCGCGCGGCGCCCTGCCTCGCATGCCATGGCGAGACCGGCCGATCGCAAAATGACAATATCCCGTCGCTGGGCGCCCAACAGCCGGCCTATACGCTGATCCAACTCTTCATGTTCCGCGAAAAGCTGCGGACCTCGGACATCATGAACGAGATGGCCAAGGATTTGTCGGATGACGATCTGCGCAGCTTTTCCGATTTTATCGCGACCCTGCCGAAGCCGCCGCCGGCCGAAGCGGGCGATCCGGCCCGCCTGGCGCGGGCCGACGCGCTGATCCAGGCCAATCATTGCAATTCCTGCCACAATCCCGATTTCAGCGGGCGCGACAACATTCCGCGGCTCGCCGGCCAGCGTGAGGATTATCTGGCCAAGACGCTGCGCGAGTATAAGGATAATAGCCGCCACGGCTATGACGGGACCATGGCCGAAGTGCTCCAGCCGGTGACGGACGAGCAGATCGCCGATCTCGCCTATTATCTGGCACGCCGATGACGAGAAGCGCCCCGGCGGTTTGGCCGTGG
>JBAVTK010000452.1:0-1877 GCA_049696095.1 Aliidongia sp.
GTCGAATCCAATTCCCGCGCACAGACAAGATCTTTCCACGAATCTCAGACATACCGGCTGCTCAGCGCTCCGCCCCGAGCATCGCCATCCAACAGCCCTCAAGGCCGAGGGGGATGTGAACGGTTACCCTTGCGTATCTTTCTTACCAAGCGCACCTCTCTTCATTTTTTCCTTATTATTGTGATAGATAAGCAGGTACTCAAATGAGCCAATGTGATGTTTACCGAGATAATCGTCAATTCCCGATGCAACAACGTTGATGATGGATAGCCATCTCTTCAGTTTTTCTTCGCTTACTCGCCGTTGCCTTAAGCCAAGGGTCGGCCCGGCGCGATATGAACGAATGTCTCGGCCAAAAGTATGCCCAACAGAATTTCTCATTATTCTAATATTTTCTAGTTCTTTGATGTTTTCTTTCATTGCAGCGGGCACCACTCCAAAAAGCCGACTAAAGCATTCCACACGTGATTTCCATGTCCCTTTACAGCAACCTTGTATCTCGTCGTCGAATCGCAACTTTTTGCCAATTTTAACCAATTTGATGCCGTCAAGTTGATGCTGAAGACCGTAAATAGCAAATGGATCAGACATTAACGCAAGACCAATAGCTTCTCTCATGTATATCTCAAGATATGATGCAGCGGACAGAATCATCCCGAGGCGTGCCCAGTTAGCGAATTCGTCGATACCGTTTCGCCACTCCTTAACCGTCGTCGGCGGTCTTCTTGCGTCCGGCCCAGAAAGAAATAATTCGGACTCCGTCACAGCGTCAGGGGGCAATGACTTCGTTGAGTATCTTACGAAATGATAAGCAGGAGCAAAAGACCAATACAGGTCGTTTAACTCAGTGTGATGCCCTAGAAAGCGCGTGAAAGCTACGGTTTCTGAGGGAGAGATGTCGTACCTGTTGAATTTTGAAGTATCCACCATGATCATCCGATCTTTACACCACGCTCAGATTAGTGTGGCAGATTATAATTGTCTGGGGAATGACGGTTCGTTGACCCAAAAAAAGAGCCAGTGCGGCTATCCAACTTATGGGATACACTGTTGGAAGTCGACACTGATCTACAGACTACCTGTGGTTCGGCCCCGAACCACAGACCGACCAGCCCCTACTGCGACCGCTTTCGGGGCGAAATGGCTAGTGTCGCGTCGCAGTGATTACGACTCTTTGAGCCCGCTCGTCGCTCGCAACGGCCAGCCATTCGTGGGGTGAACCAACCCGTCAAATTCACTGCGACGGAACACTAGCTCTAGAGCGGCCGAAATGGCGACTGTTTTCGGCTCCACCGACTTCAGAGCTGTCCTTCCCCTCCCGGCCCACTCTGGCCATAAGACGGACGTCCGGATTTGCTCAATCGGCGCCCAGGAGTAGCCGACGCTCCCTACCCGTCATGGTCGAAGGTGCTCCTGCCAACATGGGGGTCCGCTATTGTGAAAGGACCAGTCATGGCGGAACGGTCGCGACGGATCGCTTCTGCGTCGCTCGGCCCTGTATCCGTGCATTGCCCGCTTCGGTCACGGCCTTCCCGTCGATCTTAAGGTTGAGATCGGTCGTTTGAGGTTGGTGCATAGGTGTCCGCACCGAAGAAAGTGCCATGTCACCCCGATGCAAGAATTTCTTCCATGATTTTTTCTGCCATTGTTGAAGAAAATCTTGTAACGATACCCTTCCTCAAACACGATCGGATTACATTTATCTATGATCTCTTCGTATCATCGCAATAGATCGTAAATAAAGGCGATTGCAGACTTTCTGATCCGGTCATTCCATTAGCCCCTGTTCGGCCGCGTTCTTTGCATCGCGGCGGTCCTGAACCAGGAGCCCTGCAATGACCCCGACCAAGATCCTTGTCGGTCAAGCCTTGATCGTC
>JBAVTK010000453.1:0-1889 GCA_049696095.1 Aliidongia sp.
GAGTAAGCCGACGAGCATTTCGTCGCTCGCACGCAGATGATCGACCCAGACGGAGGTATCGACCAGGATCATACGGAGGTTGGCCGCCGTGGCGGGACCTCCAAGCTGGATTCGCTGCCGCCCAAACGCGCCAATCGCCGCGCGCTTTCACGTTCTATGAGAGCCTTGAGCGCCTCACGGACCAGGCTGGATTTCTCCTTCAGCCCGGTAAACGCTTGAGCTTTAGCGACGAGATCATCATCGAGCGCGAGGGTCGTGCGCATTGTCACCTCCATGCATGGCACGACAATATCACCACTTGATGCCGCTTCCAATGCCGTTGCGACATTGCGCCCCAACCCGCACACTGGAGGTGCAGTGGCGGATACCCGGTCATGCTCCGCGGGATAGGTTTGGCGTGCCGGGGCCGACGATGATGAGCACTATTCTTACGCTGTGGCTCTATGATGGCTGGTAGCCACGCCCGAGATAAACCGTGGTCTGTCCCCGATTCTTACGGTCTCTCCTGCTGGCGGGGTGCTACGCTGACAGCGTTACCCGCGCGGGTAACAGTACCGTCCAATTTTCTTTGACGTGGTAAAGGGCGATATTTCGACCTCGCCGGCAACGGTCAACCAGAAGAACAGATTGTATTGGTGGGTGATCCGGGCAGGGTAAAACGGGTGCGTCGTCCGCGTCTTGCGGGCGCCGTTGATAGCTGCCCAGGGCGCACCGGACGCGGGGCGGATATGCTCGCCAGCATCGAGGATGAAATTATGCACCTCGTCGGCGACCTGCTGGCTATAGGCGTCTTTGTTGAATTGATGAATGCGCACGAAATCGCCCTTGGTCGCGGGCGCCCAAATGACGGCCATGGTCAGCGACTCTGGTCGCGCTTCGCGGTCAAGTGATGAAGCTGCTGGCGCATCTGGGCCGTCGTTAGCCCCTCGCCCCTGTCGAGGCTGGCGAGGCACTGCCGGAAAACCTCAATGACCTCAGGCGGGCACGGGGTCTCATCCTGGTCGTTGGCGTTATGGTCGGCGGGCTGCTGGATCTTGCGTGCTTTCATGTGACCGAGCATAGCAGGTTCTCGTCCAGGATTGGAGACTTTCTCGCCCCGGCCGCTGGTGCCGCGATCAGTCACCGCTACGCTGAGGCGATCGGAATGCATGACTGCAATGCACGCGATGCAAACCTAGGCAATGGCTTACTGCTTTCTAAGGAAACAGTCTTGGCGTGCCGGGACCGACGATGATGCGCACTATGTTTACGCTATAGCCCTATGATTGACCCTCTGGCGTTTCGAGAAGCGTGGTCTGACCCCACTCTCCCCGCGCCGCCTCAGGAGGCCAGATTCCAAGTGGCCTGGTCCCGGGCAAGGTGTACCCACCGAGCCAAGGACCAAGAGTGCGGAGGCGCTATACAAAGGCTAGTTTCTGGGTCACAATCCGAACTTTTAGGCTTGCGCCAGCGATCCCATAAAATGTCGAGACTTTTTTACCTCGATAAAGCTGGGGAGCCGCCCATCGGCGCAAGACGCGATAGGGGGTCCAGAAAAATCATGTTGCACGCCTTCAATCTCAATATTGATGAGTCGTTTGTTCAAGAATACCATAGTGATGGTCAGAATTTACATGATCGAAATAAGACAACAATTGCTGAAAAACTCGATTCTTTTACTAATAACGAAGGGCATCTGATTGCTTCGAAAACTACTGACAACTGGTTTCCCCAAATTGGTTCCAATATATTTATATCACATTCACATAATGACAGCGCTCTTGCAATTGACCTATCCCTCACCAATCCCCTCATATTATACAACTGAAAACAGCCCACCGAATGCATGACACTCGGAAATTGTGTCGGCGAAGCGCGCCATGAGCGGCGCTAGCCTGATTTCCGGCATT
>JBAVTK010000454.1:0-1678 GCA_049696095.1 Aliidongia sp.
GTATAGAGCTGCGCAGAACACCGTCCCGCCGCCATGCAGCGGCGCCACAGCGGCATGATGGGAAACACACCGTCTTGGCAGTCGGCGAAGAAGGCGCTTCGGTACACGGCAATGCAGCCAAAAGTAAACAGCTCAGCGGCGCTCGCCTGTGCTTCGCCGTGCTTGAGGCCAAAATCGCCCCGCAAATAGCTGGGGTTTGGGACCAGCACGAGGTGCGAATCGTATTTCGCGTCGATCGCGAGCGACTGGAAAGGAAAGTCCGTGTAAATGTCGCCGTTGACCACCGCGAAAGGCCCGGGAGAGAGCTGCGGCAGCGCGCGAAACACCCCGCCTCCGGTATCCAGCGCGCGCGGCGCTTCCTCGCTGTAGGTGATGGCGGCACCGAAGCGAGCGCCGTCTCCCAAGTAGTCGCGGATCTGGCCGCCGAGCCATGCCAGATTGATCACAATGCGCTGCACGCCGGCGAGCACCAAGCGCTGCACGTGCCGTTCGATCAGGGGTTGTCCATGCACCTTGAGCAGCGGCTTCGGTGTCGCGTCGGTCAACGGCCGCATACGCTCCCCGCGCCCCGCCGCCAGAATCATCGCCGCCCGCGGTCGCTCGCTCGCCATGCCTAGGAGCCTGTCTGAGTATGCGGCGTGGCCGCGAGCGCGCGCCGCTGCGCCGCTTTGAACTCAGGGTCGATGCGGCCGACGATGAATTCAGCAAAGGCCGCGCCCTCAGGGTAGCCCAAGGCCGTGTCGCGCACATACGCGAGCACGCGCGGCAAATCCTGAAGATATTGGGACTTGCCGTCTCGATAGAACAGGCGCGCGAAAATACCCAACACCTTGATGTGCCTTTGCAGCCCCGTGAGATCGAACCAGCGCATGAACTGCGCGGCATCGGCGTTCAATTCAAATCCCGCTTCGAGCAGACTCTCGCGATACTCGAGCACCCACTGGCGCACGCGCGCGCGCGGCCAGGCGATGTAGCAGTCTTTCAAAAGCGATGCCAAATCATAGGTCACCGGACCCCACACGGCATCTTGAAAATCCAATATACCGGGGTTGTTCTCCACGGTGACCAGAAGATTGCGGGAATGATAGTCGCGATGCACGAAGCAGGCGGGCTGCGCAACGGCGGCTTGCACCAGGCTCTCGAACAGGCCCTCGAGCATTGCGCGCTCGCGCGCTTCGAGCCTCAGACCCAAATGGCGTACGAGGAACCACTCCGGCAGAAGTTCCATTTCGCGCAGGAGCAGCGCGCGGTCATATCGAGGCAGACCATGCGAGAGGCCGGCAGCGGCGGTTTGCATGGTGCGCAGGCTCCTGAGCGCATCTGCGTACAACTGATCGGCGGCACCGTCCACGGGCAGCGCATCGAGGTATTGGCGCGAACCTAAATCCGACAGCAGCAGAAATCCACGCGCCATATCCCGCGCCAAGACGATGGGCACATTGAGATCGAGGCTTCCTAAGATTCTGGCCACCTTGAGGAACGGACCCGAATCCTCCTTCTCGGGAGGCGCATCCATCACAATGTAGGAGTCCGCGCCCTGGGTCACGCGAAAATATCGGCGGAAGCTTGCGTCCACGGACGCCGGCGCGATCGACGCGCCGGCAAAACCCAAATCCTCGATCACCCATTGCGTCAAGTTCGCCAGGCGGGAATCACTTGCATCCAATACATCCATGCT